>NZ_JBHVRT010000008.1:0-291141 GCF_042885555.1 Kitasatospora sp. NPDC058048
CCGTCGCAGGACTCGTCTCCGACCGCACCGCCACAGCCTGACAACGGCCGTCGCTCAGCCCGTCACATCGCCGCCGCAATCACGCACCAGGTCGTTAACCATCCTCACCGCCTGCACCATCTTCCCAACACCTACCGCCCGGATGCTTCCGCCGAGTCGACCCCTTGACCCCCAGTCAAGGGGTTCAACTATTGTCGACATCCGAGGCCTCACGGCCTCGGCTTTTTTGTTGCTCAACTAAGCTGAAAACACGGGAAGTTGAGACTCTCCATAAAGATCCACGGTCGACAGAGCCGGGACCCGGCCGATGCTCAGCCGGGTTCAAGTTCGTACATAGATGTCCGTAAGCGCCCACGGGCGCTCATGGGCGCCCACCAGATGCGGTCCCCAAATGGTCCCCAGGCCCCCGGAGCCGCCTCCGTCACCGCCAGTGACAGCAATCTGTCGGCCCTTCAGCAGGACCCTTCTGTCGACCGCCGCAGCCCGTCGTGCATCGCCCCTGGCAGACGAGACGGTCCGGTCGGATCAGGGTCGACTACCCACCGGATGCGGATAGTGATCTTCCGGACGGTGTGTCGTCTCGAGCGTGTCCTCGCCGTCTGGTCCTGAGTGCTTCGCGCACCGCCTCGCACGCTCTATCGCCACACCCGACACAACAGCCACTCTTGCCCCAGAGTCACCACCCAGTCCGAGAGAAGGGGAAGTTCATGGGACAGCGTGCGCAGCGGGGCAGGGTGTACCGGCGGTGTGGTTGTTCGGACGGGCACGGGAGGCAGCTGGGTCCGTGGTGTGTGCGGTTGTTGGAGGAGACGGGTCACGGGTCGTGGACCTACTGCGTCGACCTGGCCCCGGAGGAGGGCAGACGCCGTACGCGCCGGCGGGGCGGCTTCGCCAGCCGAGCTGAGGCGACCCGCGAGATGAGGGCGGTGCTCGACGGTGAGCTGCGCGGGGTCTACGAGAACCGCCGCACCACCGTCGCGAGCTACCTGCGGGAGTGGCTGACCACGAGGAAGCCACACCTCGCACCGAACACGTACGCCGGCTACGCCGCGTGCGTCGAGCGGGACCTCATCCCCGCCTTCGGCCACCTCCGGCTCCTCGACCTGCGCCCGGAGCACGTCGACGCCTGGGTCACCACCCAGCTGAAGGCCCAGCGCGGCAAGGTCACCGTCTACCGGGCCGTGTCCACCCTGCGCAACGCACTGAACGCCGCAGTCCGCTCCTGGCGCCTGCGCTACAACCCGGCCAAGCACTCCGTCCCCGCCCGGCCCCGCGCCGCCGAGCGCACCTGCTGGACCCCCGACGAGGCCGCCACCTTCCTGCGCCACGGCGCCGAGCAGTACGCGGATCAGCTGACCGACCTGTTCGAGGTCATGCTCGGCACCGGCATGCGCCGCGGCGAGGCCCTCGCCCTGCACTGGTCCGACGTCCACCTCATGGACCGCAAGCTCTACGTCCGCTGGACCCTCGCCGCCATCAACAACGGCAAGATCCACCTCCGCGAGCCCAAGACCGAAGCCAGCCGCGCCTGGATCAGCCTCTCCCCCAGAGTCATGACCGCCCTCCACCGCCAGGCCGACCTCCAGATGTCCGCCCACCCCAAGGGGCGGCTGGAGGGCCTGGTCTTCGCCAACTCGGACGGATCGCCCCTGCGGCCCCAGTGGGTCCTCGACCAGCTCCACAAACGCACCGCCGAGCTCGGACTCCCGAAGATCGGCCTGCACGACCTGCGCCACACCGCGGCCAGCATCATGATCGCCGAAGGCATCCCCATCGCCATCGTGTCCAAGACCCTGCGCCACGCCACCCTGGCGACCACGATCAACCTCTACGGCCACCTCTTCAAGGACTCCGCCGACCAGGCCGTCAACGCCCTCGCCCGAGCCCTCGACCAAGCCCAAGCAGGCCGGCTCCGAGCCCTCCCCCGTGACGACGACGACCTGCCGCTGGCGGCGTAGCCGATGGCCGCGAGGTCGGGACTCGTTCTTCCGTCCGGCCGGTGGCCGCATCCGGTGTGCAATCTGTGGGGGACCTCAGCGGCGTGCGACAGCGTTGGCGGCCGACACCGGTCTGGTGGACGGCTCTGGTCACCCGTCCCAGCGACATCACCACCGCTGGCGCAGGACAAGCCTGCTCTCCCGGCATGACAATCTTTCCGCCGCCGGGTCGTCACAGCAGGTGGCGCGCCAGATTCACGGCCGGGCACCTGCGACTGCTTCGACCAACTGCTCGATCCCGCTCTCCCGGTCACGCAAGTGCAAGCGGAGCACCGTGCGCCCGCGGGAGAGCAGCGCCCTGCGGTCGCCGCCCGCCTGAGCTGCCTGCAGACCGGCCAGGGTAAACGGGCGGCCCGGAATCTCGATATCGGCCTTCACCGCTCCGGTGATCTGGCAGAACACCCCGCCGGACGGACCTCCCTTGTGATACTGCCCGACCGAGTGCAGCAGGCGCGGACCCCAACCGAAGGTCACCGGCCAGTGCGTCTGTGCCCGCAGTCCGTCACCGATTTCGGCCACCTTCGCATCGCGCTCACGGTCGAGGTAGGACATCACCGACAGATATCCCTGCGCCGGAATGCGCTCCGTCAGCTCGCTGAGCACTCCAGCTACCGTCCGGGCCCTCAGGTCCGCTCCGGCCGTGTAGACCTCGATCGCGTCCTCGGTGAAGCCAGGCTTCTCATCAACCTTGCCCTCACCGAGCAAGGTTGCCGTGTTCGCTTTGGACTCCTCCACGTTGGGCTGGTCGAAGGGGTTTACCCCGAGTATTCGAGAGGCGATCACGGTCGCGTATTCCCAGAGCAGGAACTGCGCGCCGAGCGGCCGGTGAATCCCAAGCGTACCGACGCCCTCAACCGCGGGTATCCCGCCGCCCGCTGTAAGCAGAACTCGGATCGAACCGTCGGGATCACAGCCTCCAACCACGGGCAGGATGCCACGTCCGTCCTTGCCCGTCGACTCGGCGACGAGTTGTTCGATCCAGTCCCCCAGACCGCTCAGCCGCGGATCCGGCACGTCGAGCACCAGTGCGCCGCGACCAGCGAGAGCCGAATGCGCCAACACACTGCCGAGTTCCCGGCCCGGGTTATCCGCGCGTTCGAGCTCGTCACGGATCACCGCGCTGTCAGCGAGCAGGCCATCCACGTCCGTTCCCAGCAACGCCCCCGCGACAAGCCCGAAGGGTCCCAGGGCGCTGTAGCGTCCGCCAACGCTCGGGTCGGCCAGAACTGCCGCATAGCCCCGGTCCAGCGCGATGCGGTGTAATAGCGAGCCCGGGTCGGTAACGGCGACGCAGTGGCGGGCGGCCTCATCAGATGGCAGGCGCTCGGCCAGATGCTGGATCATGACCCGACACAAGCTGTTGGTCTCGATCGTCTCGCCGCTCTTACTGGACAGGATCACCAGCATGCGCTCCGGGTCGCGCTCGAGGACGGCCTCGACCTGCCCGCAGTCGGTGGTATCCAGCACGGTCAGAGGCCTGCCCGCCGCAGAGGCGATCACCTCCGCGGCCAGAGAGGAGCCGCCCATGCCGACCAGCACGACGTCGTCGAGATCGGCCCGCTGCGCGGCCAGTCGGGACAAGGCCGGAAGAAGGGCTGGCGAGCTGCGCGGAAAGTCCATCCATGCGGGGTGCCCACGACCCAGGAGTTCCTCATGGGCCGCGCTCACGGGATCAGTCATGTTCACCATCTCTCAACGGGTGCGTTCGGCCCACGCGACCAGCGGCGGGCCAGCCAGGCCGAGCAGACCGAAGAGCGCCCCGAGGACGAACCAGCCCGGGCGGCCCCAGGTGATGCACAGCAGCGCCAGCACCGGCGGTGCGACCGCATTGGCGAAGCCGAAACCCATGTTGTACACGGCCGAGTACTGGCCTTGGGCGTGCTCCGGCGCGAGACCGAAGGAGAGCTCGAAGCCCGCCGAGGACTGCCACATCTCGCCAATGGTGTGGATGGCGGCACCGGGGATCAGAAGAAGAACGGCCGCCCACCCGGGCACCCCGGCCATCAGAGCCAGCAGGAAGGCCGCTACCAGATAGGCGAAACCGGCGCGCCGCAGAACCCTGCCCGCAGCGCCCGGGGAGTCCACACCCTTGCTGAAACGGATCTGGAACGCCACACACAGTACGGTGTTGACAAGCAATCCGAGACCGATCGTCCAACGGGGGGCTTCGGTCCGGCTCACGATCCAGAGCGGGAGCGCGAAGGTGAGGACCCCGAGCTGGGTGGCGAGCAGCCCCTCGTGCAGGGTGACGGCAAGGAAGGGCTTGTCCCGCAGCGCGATCCACCGGCTGGTCTGGGGCGGGGCCGGCTTCGGCGGCACGTGAGGGATCCGCGTCATCAGCAGGGCACACACGAAGTAACTCAGTGCGTTGCCGAGGATAAGGGTCAGGTAGGCCGACCGGGTCCCGACCTGGATGGCGGCCATGGCCACCGCCGCTCCGAGCGGGAACGCGATGTTGGTCAGGGTACGGAGATAGGCGCGGAACTCCGCCGGTTTCTCACCCCCGAGGGCTCGCAGCATGGGGCTTCGGGCCGCCAAGCTCCCGGTCTGCGCCATCTGGGTGATGCAGACGAGCGCCAGGAAGGACCAGAAGGTGTGCACGAAGACCAGGGATACGGCCGCGACGCCCTCGATCGTCATCGTTGCCGCGTACGCCTCGCGTGAGCCATACCGATCCGCCAGCCGGCCGACCGGGATCCCCACGAGCAGCCCGATGAACGCGCTGATGCCGAGGCCGGTCGCCACCTGGCCGACGGGCAGCCCGACCGAGCGGGTGAAGAACAATGCTTGGCCGGTGATGAACATCCCGTTGCCGAGGTTATTGATCAGCTGGGACGTCGCGAGAACGCGCTGCGGCCCTTTGGCCGGTATCACCCTGGCCCACTTCCGATGTTCAGCCGGCGCAGCCGATTCGGCGTTCGCTGTCGTCATGGAGGGTTCCTAGGATTTGCTCGTCGGGTAACGGAAGCTCTGCGTGGCCGCCACTTCCCCTTGCGTGCCCCGGACCGACTCCCGATCGGGAGCCTCGCACCATCTCCAGGCCAGCGTGGAAGCACCCTGCATCGCCTGGTGATCGAAGAACAGGCTGACCGACCGCATGAACCCCTCGGTGCACTCCCAGGCCCGCCGCGAGAAGGTCTCCACCAGCGCTTGCGGAGCCATGAACGTGACCCCCGCCACTGCCTCCGGATCAGGTGCGAACGGTCCTTCACAGCGGTGCACGTAGAGCGCGCGCTTCTCCAACTGCCGCTCCGAGAAACCGTCGTACAGGCAGACGTGGTCGAGCCCGGAGTCATGACAGCCGAGTTCCTCGAACAGCTCTCGGGAGGCCGCGGTCCGGTAGTTCTCGCCACTGACGACGTGTCCGCCCGCGGAGGCGTCGAGCCGGCCGGGATGATTGGGCACGTGCTGCGAGCGGATCTGTACGAGGATCTCGTCAAGCGCGTTGACGACGAGCACGTGGACTCCGCGGTGCATCAGGTGGTCCCTGTGCACCACTTCGCGCGTCGCCCTGCCGATCACCCGGTCGTCGGCATCGACGACATCCAGGAACTCGGGCTCCGAGGTCACGCGAGGGCCCGTTGCACCCGAAGATTCAACGCCTGGTAGTCCACTACGGTCTCGCGCAGGTTGCGCAGGTACTTCAGATACAGCCCGAGGCTGGACGAATCGGTCCGTTGCACCAGCAGGCTCGCGAACTTCAGCACATCCGACAGCGCGCGGCCCATGTCGTCCCGGCCTCGCCGCACGTCCGAGGCCAGATCACCGAGCGCGGCATTGGTCTCGGGACTCTCCAGGAGGAAGCCGAGATAGTGCTGTACGGGGTGAAAGCGGTTCTGCAGGTGCTTACTGACCCGGGACTGGTCGTTGAAGCGCAACTCGCCGGCGACGAGGATCTCCTCCGCGCGCTCCTGCCAAGCCTCGATGAGCTGGTCCATCCCGGTGACGCCGATGGTGACCGGCGTCACATAGCGCGAGAGCCGGCCGCCCTCCCAACGAAGACCGTACTCGGCGAAGACCGCGCGGTAGGCCTCCATCGGTTCCAGGGAGAGGATCCGCTCGATGGTCGGGGCAGCCTTGATCTCCGTCACGGCGACGAGCCCGTCATCGGTGCGGAACAGCTGATCCGCCAGCTTCTCGAAGGCCACCGGCTTGCGGAAGGTCCGGCTGGCAGCGTCCGAGGTCGACTTGGTGTAGTAGACCGTGTCGTCGGCGTCGATCCCTTCGAGCAACCACTCGGTGACGTAGGGCGTGCCATCGCTGTGGACGAAGGCCACCGGCACCGTGATGTGCGAGCCGCGATCGAACGCACGACGGATCCGGTCGGGGAGCACCGCGAGGGGCACCTCCTCCTCGGCCCAGGACTCCCGGCACGCAATCTCCATCAGACCGTTGTAACGGCTGATCATCGGGACATCGCCCGAGCTCTCGTACTGCCAGTCGTACCAGCGGTCCATGAAAAACAGTGACAGGTTGGGACAGTCGCGCAATATTCGGTAGCGGTGGAAGTAGTGCCGCTCGTGGCAGATGTAGTACTGCGCCTGAACGAGCATCTCCTCGGAGGGTTCCCACACTTCTGGCATCCGCGCCGCTCCTTAGGCCGTGTTGTGCTCAGAGAAGTTCTTCATGGAATCGCTGGTCGCCCACGGCGATCGCGCCTGCTCCCCAGTGCCAGCTTTCGCCGTCGAGCCTCGCGGTCTTCACCCCGGCCTCGGTGGATATCAGCTGCCCTGCGGCGAGGCCCCACACGCGCGGCAGCCCGCCAGCGGTACCGAGCAGCTTGATGAATCCGGCACGCGTACCCTCGGCCAGGAAGCACAGTTTCAACGAGGTGCAGGCCATGTGTTCGAGCTCGTAGGAGAGAAGCAGCAGGTTCTCCAGCGCGAAATTGGACTGGGGGCTGAGGACCACTCCGTTGCCGACCGCGATCAGCCTGCGTTCCGGCTCGATCGGGGCCTTGAGCGGGCGGCCGTTCACGCTCGCGCCGCTGCCCTTCTCCGCGACGTACAGCGCCCCCGAACTCGGCCGGTGGACCACGCCGAAAACCGGCTCCGTGCCCCGGCATGCCGCGACGGACACGGCGTAGGTGTCCCGCCCGGCCTTGTAGGACTTGGAGCCGTCCAGCGGATCGACGGCGAACCACAGATCACCGGGCGCCTTGTGGGCGTAGTCGCCGTGAAGTGTGTAGTGCTCCTCCGCCAGGACCGTCACCGGTCCGAAGTGGCGCAGGATGAGCGCGACGATGTCCGACTCCAGGCGGCGTTCGACCTCAACCACCCGCGACGGTTCGGCGCTCACCCATGCCTGCGCTGTCGGCAGGCGATCGGCGAGCGCTGTGAGCGCGGCAGTGAACTCCTCATATCTCATCGCGGCCTACAGGTGCCGCAGGTGCTGTTCGTAGCGGGTGAGCCGACGAACCTTGTGACGCTCGACCGGCTCCGGGGCGGGGCGCTCCAACCCGCCCTGGTAGAGCGGCTGGTCCTGGGCGGGCGGACGGCTGAAGTCCTCCTGAGACTTGCCGTAGGGACGCAACAGGATCCGCTGCTCCCGAGTGAGGTCCGGGTAGTCCTCCAGGCTCTGGAAGTAGTACCCGTTCACCCAGGTCGGCGTGTAGGAGAGGAAGACATTGATCCGTGTGACTTCGCTGTGGTTCGGCTGAATGCGGTGCCACAGGTTCGCACCGAATATGGTCATCGAGCCCTTGCGGCACGTCAGCACCTTCTGCCCGGCGACTTCGTCGATGCCGGCGTGCTCGGCCTCGTAGTCGGCGAGGTGACTCCCCGGGATGTAGACGAAGTTGCCCATCCCCTCACGGGGGAGATCAGTCAGCCAGTATCCGATCCGCAACTTCAGTGGGAGGACCGGGGAGAAGACACGGTAGGGGACGGCTCGCGGGCCGTCGAAGTGCCAGTGGTTGATGACGCTGCCGGGGGGTCGCATGAACAGGTCGTTCTGGCTGAGCCGCGTCTGGTCGCCGAAGATGTCGTAGGCGTAGCCGATGTGGGTCTCGAGGTCGATCAGCGACGCGAACTCATGGTGCTTCGCGATGATGTTCTCGACCTTGTTGGTGTGTTCCTTCTCGGTCGCGCCACCGACGTACCGGTGACGGCACCGAGCAGCTCCTCGACCTGCTCCTCGCTCAGCGCGTTCTCGACGTGGAGTAGGCCCTCGGTGGCGAAAGTGCGCCACTGGTCGTCGGTGAACCCTGGCGGGGCCGGCTTGATCTCCTCAGTCATCTTCATCCCTTCATGCGGATCATCGTGTCCGCGATGACGCCGAAGACACCGCCGCGGCGGATGCAGTCCAGCTCATGCCGCGTATCGACCCGGGCCGTCATCGTCCAGGCGGCGACCTCGGCACCGGACTCGTCGTAGGCACGCACGTTCACCTCGCCTCCCGGCTCCAGGGCATCCAACCCGGTCACGTCGAAGCGCTCCTCGCCCGTGATGCCCAGTGACTGCACGCCCTCCCCCGCGGCGAACTCCATCGGCACGATGCCGACGGCCACGAGATTGGAGCGGTGGATGCGCTCGAAGCTCTCGGCCAGTACAGCCCGCACGCCCAGCAGCCGCGGTCCCTTGGCCGCCCAGTCCCTGGAGCTGCCCATGCCGTAGGCACGGCCGCCCAAGACGATGAGCGGGACTCCCTCCTGGCGGTAGCGCGTCGCGGCCTCGTAGACCGTGGTCTGCTCGCCAGTGGGGAAATGCCGGGTGAACCCGCCCTTGCGATCGGCCAGTCGGTTCACCATTCCGGCGCCGGCGAAGGTGCCTCGTACCAGTACCTCGTGATTGCCCCGGCGGCAGCCGAAGGTGTTGAACTCCGCCTCCTGGACCCCGAGTTCACCCAGGTATCGACCCGCCATGGAATCGGCCCTGATCTGGCCGGCCGGCGAGATGTGATCCGTCGTGGTCGAATGCTCGGCATTCACCAGCGCGCGGGCGCCGCGCACGTCCTCGAGCGAGGCGTCACCGTCGAGGCTGATCAAGGGCAGCGGGGTGAGGTAACTCGAACCGGTCGGCCAGTCGTACCGGGCTCCGACCGGGCTCTCCAGTGCCTGCCAACTCTCGTCCCCTTCGAACAGGCCTTGGGCATTCTCCGCATAGCGCTCCAGCGTGACCTGTCCGAGCGCCTCGTCGACCTCCTCTGCGGTGGGCCACAGGTCGGCGAGCATGACCGGGCGCCCGTCCGGGTCGGTGCCGAGCGGCTCCGAGGTCAGATCGACGCGCACATGGCCGGCCAGCGCATAAGCGATGACGAGCGGGGGCGACATGAGATACGCCGCGGCGACTTGCTGGTGGATGCGGCCTTCGAAGTTGCGGTTGCCCGAGAGCACAGCCACTGTCTTCGTCCCGCGCTCGCTGACCGACCGCGCGGCGTCGGCGTGCAGCGGACCCGAATTGCCGATACAGGTGGTGCACCCGTAGGCGGCGACATCGAATCCGAGCTCGGCCAGCGCGGACAGAAGCCCGGCGGCCTCCAGAAAGCCGGTCACAGTCCGCGACCCGGGGGCCAACGAGGTCTTCACCCAAGCCGGCACCTTCAGACCGCGACCCACCGCGTTCCGGGCGAGCAGACCCGCGAGCATCATCGATGTCTGGTTCGACGTGTTGGTGCAGCTCGTGATCGCTGCGATGGCGATCATTCCGTCCTCGTCGCTCCCCTTCCTGACCTCGGACGCGAAGCTCTTGGGTACGCGGGCGAGCGGTACCCGGTCCTGCGGACGACGCGGCCCGGCCGCACTCGGCTCTACCGTGGCCAGATCCAACTCGATGGTCCGTGCGAAGGCCGGACGCCATCCGGCTTCCTCCACGAACAAGCCCTGATGCCTGGCGTAGCCCTCGACCAGCGCGAGCGCCTCCTCTGTACGGCCTGTCAGGCGCAGGAACTCGATCGTCCGTGCGTCCACCGGGAAGAGCGTCGAGGTGCAACCGTACTCGGGAGCCATGTTGGCCACGGTCGCCCGGTCGGTGACCGACAGCGACAGCGTTCCCGGGCCGCGGAACTCGACCATGCAGTGGACCACGCCATGGGCCCGAAGGACTTCGGTGAGGGTGAGAGCGAGATCCATGGCGGTGGTGCCGGCCGGCAGCCGCCCGGTCAGCCAGACGCCGACGACCGGCTGGGCCAGCAGCGAGACGGGCATCCCGAGCAGGACCGCGGACGCGTCGAGCCCGCCGATTCCCCAGCCGAGCACGCCGATCGAGTTGACCATCGGGGTGTGGGAGTCCGTGCCGAAGACGGTGTCCGGGGCCGCGATACCGTCGCTGCCGATGCCGACCACTCGGGCCAGCCGCTCCAAGTGAATCTGATGGATGATGCCGTGGCCCGGCGGAACGATCCGCACACCGGCCATGGACTGCCGAGCCCATTTCAGGAAGCGGAAACGCTCGGCGTTGAGCCGCATCTCCCGGCTCATGTTGCGGGCCAGCGCCATGCGACTACCCGCTTCGTCGACCTCCACCGAGTGGTCGACGACCAGATCGACTGGCAGCGCGGGGGAAACGACACCCGGGTCGAGGCCTCGCTCGGCCAGCAGTTCGCGCAGCGACGCCAGGTCCGCGAGTACCGGGACTCCGGAGTGATCCTGAAGCAGCAGCCGGCTGGGGTGGAAGTCGAAGGCAACGTCGACCCCTTCGCCGGACCCCGCACGCACGATCGCGTCGGCCAGGGCGATCGCCTCGTCGGGGTCGTTTCCGCCTTCGGCCCGGCGTAGGACGTTCTCGACGAGGATGCGCGTGGTGATCGACGCATCGGCAAGACCGGGGAGTCCCGTCGCTTCGGCGGCCCGCAGGTTCAGCACACGGTGCCCGAGAACGGTCGGCGTGACGAGCAGGCTCATCGGACCGGTATCCCGGCGTTGTCAAGCCTCTCCGTGCCGACCAGGTCGAACAGCCGCTTGACCGGAACGATCTGGTCCTCCATCTCCGTGGTGGAGGACGTGCGTGCGAGCGAGGTGAGTACCTCCTCCATCGCCGTCACCGAACCCCGGATCAGCTGGTTCGCGTAGATCATGACCGCGATGCCCATCACATGCAGGCTCTCGACCGTGGTGGCGTGATACGTCGTCGGTACCGCGAACAGCGGCAGTTCGAGACCGGCGTCGCCGGCTCGGGCACAGAACTCGGCGATCTCGTCGGGCCGACGCTCCTTGCTGTGGACCAGGATCGCGTCCGCGCCGGCCTTCGCGTAGAGCACCGCGCGGGAAAGTGCGTCCTCCATCCCGGCCCCGGCGATCAGCGACTCAAGCCGGGCGACCACCATGAAGGACTCGCCACGCTGCGCCGCCTTGGCCGCCTCGATCTTGCGGGCGAAGGTCAGCGGTTCCTCGAGCAGGTGACCGTCGAGGAAGCTGTTGCGCTTAGGGTACTGCTTGTCCTCGATGCACACGGCATCGATGCCCTCCGCCTCGTAGAGGCCGACCATCCTTCGTACGACATTGACATCTCCGAAGCCCGCGTCCACGTCGGCGATCACCGGTAGGGACGACGCCCGCCGGATGCGCACGGCGTCCTGCAGGAACTCCGTCATCGTCAGGATTCCCGCGTCGGGCACCCCATGGGACGTCGAGATGCCGAGTCCGCCGGCCCACAGGGCTTCGAATCCCGCGTTCTCCGCCATGATTGCGCTCAAACCGTCATGCACGCCGACAGCACGAATCGGCGCATTGGCCGAGATGAGCCCACGTAACGTTTTGCCCACCATCATCACCTCGTTTTCCGTCCGGCGCTGCAGTCATCGTCATGAAGTCCGGAAAGCCGGTCAATGAATCGTGCCGTCGGGCCATGACGATAGGTCGACCTCGGTCCGAGAGACACGCGATGAGCACCCTCTCCGCTAGATTCGCCTTCTGTCCCGCCGGCGGGACAGAACCTGCCGGAGAATCGAAGGCTGGCGATGACAACACAGGCAGTGATCCCGGTGGCGGTGGTCGGCGGCGGGAGGGTCGCTTCTGCCGTACACATCCCCTTACTCTTGAGACGTCCGGATCTGTTCGACCTCGTCGCAGTCGTCGAACCGGACTCTGACCGCTCGACCGTGCTCGGACGGGAGTTCTCCGGGCTGACCGTGGGCGCGGACCTCGAAGTGGCCTTCGACAAAGGCGCTCGCGCGGTGATCTGCGCGACTCCTTGGCCAACTCATCGCGACATCGTCACCGAGGTGCTGGACCGTGGCATCGATGTGCTCGTGGAAAAGCCCGCGAGCCTTGATCCGGGCGATCTCAAAGCACTCATCGCCGCAGAACAAATCAGCGGAGCGAATGTGGCCGTCGGCTACATGAAGCGCCACGACCCGGCCGCCGTGCGATTCGTCGAGCTCGTCTCCGAACAACTCGACCGGGTCCGCCGGATTTCCGTGGATATCGTCGACCCGGATTCGCCTCTCCAGGTGGCCCACCGGCTGATCACCCCCACCGCTCCCAAGCCTGAAAGTCGGGTTGCCGCCGCCCGCATCGTCGCCGAGGTGCTCGCGGACGCGACTGCCGGCCAGCGAACGGTGTACGAACGCGGGATCGGCGCCTCGCTCATCCACCAGATCAACCTCGTCCACACAGCACTGGCCCCGCATTCCCTCGTCGGGCATGTCGCGCACGGAAGGCACTGGGCGAACGGCAGCGCGGCCGCGTGCGGCTGGTGGCCGAGCGGCGAGATCGCCGTACAGATGAGCCACATACGGCTTCCGGGCATCCCTGAGTACCAGGAGCGGATCGAGGTCGTGACGGACGACGCACGAATCCTCCTGGAGGCAGGATCGCCGTATCTCATCGAACAAGGGATGCGGCTCACGGAGTTCCGCGCGGACCGCGTCACCACTCACGGCTTCCCCGCACAGAGCAATGGATTCGTCCGGCAACTCGAGCACTGGGCGGCCTTCCTGCGCCGCCAGGGTCCGGCCCTGCCCTCCACGACGGAGGCGCTGCGCGATCTGACCGCAGCCAGGGAGGCGGCACTCGCCTGTACGGGGGTGGAGGAGTGACCGACCGTCTCGTACTGCTCGGACCGGACGACCTGCACCGGGAAGCCGATATTCCGGACCGCGTCGAGAGGATCCGCGCGATCCGGTCGACCTTTCCCGACGGCGAGCAGCTGCTCACCGTTCCGGAGGTCGAGCGTATCCACGGACGCCACGTGCTCGTCGCGCAGACCACCGCTCCCCCGCAGGACGCGCGTCTGTTCACCGCGTGCCAGCTCGTCGACATCGCCGTGACGGCCAAAGCCGCATCGGTCACCTGCTTCGTGCCGTACCTCTGCTACCAACGACAGGACCGGGAGACGAACCCGGGGGAGTCGCGCGGTGCCCGGCTGGTCCTGCGCCTGCTCGGCAGCTCGGGAGCGGACCGCGTGATCACTGTGGACCGCCACAGCACTCCCGCTTGGGACGGCGACGACCTCCCCGAAGTGGTCAGTTTCGGCTGCGCGGAGACGATCGTCGAACTCTGCTCCGCCGACCCACCCGATCTGGTCGTCTCCACCGACCGTGGCGGGGCCGCACGGGCGTCGTCGATCGCGCAGGCGCTTTCCGTACCCGTGATCACGCTGCAAAAATCGAAGTCTCCGGAACGCGGCACCTACTACGGGCGGCTCCCCGAAGAACTCGCCTATCGTCACCTGCTGTTGGTCGACGACGTGTGCACCTCCGGGTCCACGATCCGGCCGCTCTGCGCCGCACTCGCTGCCCTGGGAGCACGTTTGACGGTCGTGATCACACACGTCGTCCCCACCTCCCAGGGTCGACTCTCCTCGATCGAGGGAGTGGACCGACTGCTGCACTCCGACAGCTGCGGCGACCGCTCCGCGCCCATCCGTCTGCTCCCGCTCGCGGTGGACCTGTGGTCCGGAGGCCTCCCCTGACCCGTCGCACGACAGAAAGGCGTTCGCATGGGAAACGAGTGGATCTCCGTGCTCCTCACCAACCTGCTCCCCGCCGATACCGTTCAACTCCTGAGCAACAAGTACGAGGAGTACAAGGACACCCCACTCACCCACATCGGCCTGGAGTCGATGGCGGTAATGGGCCTGGTCCTGCGGCTGAGCTCGGAGTTCGGTCGGGAGGTCGACTACGAGGAGTTCGACCTCGACGAGGTCTCCACCCTCGGCAAGATCAAGACGTACCTGGAAATCGACTAGATGATGAATCAGCTGACCATCGCAGTGCACACCGCCCCGCCCCTACGGGACAACCTCACGACCCAGCTGCGCTTCCACTTCCCCGAGATCACCGCCCTCGAGTTCACGGACGACGAGGTCACGATCCACGCCGAGCAGGAACTGGCCACGGCCACAGTGGAGCGAACCGTCCGCCGTATCCTCGACAGGTTCGCCTCGGTCCCGCCGGCGATTCGCTCCAAGGTGCTACTGGACTCGCGCGTCGCCGGCTCGATGGAAGCATGGGGATCGCGCCGGCCCACCTTTCCTGTCGCCAAGCTCGCGGATGCCGCGCGTGCGTTCTCGGAAGAGCTGCGCGGGGCCGTCCCGCCACCGCGTCGTCGCGTCCTGCCCGATCGCTCCGCCCCCCTGCATGCTGGCATCAACGTCTACGGGCACGAGACCGCCGCACTGTTAGCCGCCCTGGACCGACTCACGTCCTCCTGCATCCGCGGTGTCTACGAAGCGGAGGTCATCCACGTCCCCTCGCTGATTCCGAGCAGCCTGGTGGAGCGGGCGGGCTACGTCGACACCGGATGCCAGCACCTGAGCTTCGTCGCCCCGCTCAGCACCGATCCGGATGTCTTCGACGCCTTCGTTCCGTTCTGGAAGTCCGATGGGCGCGACGACCGGAGCATCCTCGACTACGTCCGGACTCCGCGCGATTTACTCTCCCCCGCCGCTTGCCTGTCGACTTACCCGCTACTGGAAGGGCAGACCGTCGCGTCGGACGAGGCACTGGTGCTCTCCGTCGGTGGTTCCGTCTTCCGGGACGAGTCAGGCAACCTGAACAATCGAGAGCGACTGCTCGAGTTCCACACTCAGGAGATGGTGGTGATCGGCGGGGCCGATCCGCTCGCGCGGATCCACGCGGAGCTCGCCGACCTACTGGTCTGCGTCGCCACGGTACTGGGCCTCGACTTCTCGCTGCAGAGCGCCGCGGACATCTTCTTCGGTGACGCCGCCGGCAGTCTGCTCTTCAACCAGCTGGCCTCCACGAACAAGATCGAACTTGCCGTCCGGTCCGCCTCGGTCGGGCGCCCGGTGGCCACGGCCTCGCTCAACAAACACGGCAGCCACTTCGCCAAGGCGTTCGACATCACCGACGAGCGGGGGCTGCCGACATCGACGATGTGTCTGGGGTTCGGCTTGGATCGGCTGGCCTACCTTCTCTTCGAGCGCTTCGGCCTCGACCTTTCCGCGCTCGGTGACCAGGTGGACGCGAACGTCGAAGCCCTGCTCAAGGAGCGGGCATGATTGACACGGTGTTCCTCTGCCTGGAAACCACCGACGCGATGACCCGCCGAATCGTCGACGTCGCGCACAGCTTCGGTGACCGTGTGGTTCTCGTTTCGAGTTCGAACCGGGGCCCGACCGGTACAGACTGGCTCGAACTCGATCTGCGCGACGAGCCCGAGCGCGTTGCCGCGCGGATACGCGAGCAGATCACAGGTGCTCGGATCATCGGGGCGCTCACCGACCAGGAAGCGTTCGTGGTCAACACCACAGCGGTGGCCCAGGCCCTCGGCGTGGCCCGTCACTCCGTCGAGACCGCAACCAACGCGCGTGACAAGTCCCGCATGAAGCACGCATGGCAAGCCGCCGGAGTGCGGACCCCCGCGGGAACGACCTTCCGCTCACGTAGAGAGATCGCCGGCGCAGACATCACCTTCCCGGCTGTCATCAAGCCGACGCACGGCTACAGCAGCAGCGGGGTACGCCGCGTGGACGACACGGCCGCGCTGCTCGCCCAGGCGCAGCGCATCGGTCTGCTCAACGCCACCACCGTGGCCAGGGACGCGACCGAAGGGACGGGGTTCCTCGTTGAGCAGTGCCTGCGCGGGCCCGAATTCGCCGTGGACACCGTCTGGTTCGACGGTGAACCCATCCACGACTGCGTGCAGTCGCGCAACCACGACGAATGCTCGGACTCTCCGTATTTTCCCGACCGGGTCTACCTCCTGGACCCGGCCATGCCGGCCGAACGGCGCAAGGAGATCCTCGACATCACGTACGCGGCGGTGAGAGCCCTCGGCATTACCCATGGCGCGACCCACTCGGAGGTCCGGTACGACTCCGGGCTTCCGTACATGCTGGAGACTGCGGCCCGTCCCGGCGGTTCCTGGCTCGTGTACGAGCTGATGAGGCTCGCCCACGACGCGGACTTCACGCGCGCTCTGTACCTCAGCCATGTATGTGCCGACGCCGAGGAGTTCAAGCAGAGGCTGGGCCCCGTCGCCTGGCGTTCGGTTCCCGAGGGCGTGAGCCACTTCATCTACTACCTACCGCACTCGGGCGCAGGGCTGGTCAAGGAGATCCACGGCCTCGACGAGCTGGCGGGCCGAGAAGAAGTTCTGCTGTGCCACTGCTACAAGCAGCCGGGCAGTCACCTGCTCGCCGACGACGATCTCAACGCGGAGCCGTTCTGCAACGTGATCGCCCGGCAGACACCCGATGGTCCGTCTCTACAGGAGTTACTGTCCGCGTACGACCGTGCCCTGACCGTGGTCTGCTGAGGAAGCGACGCCCGCCGGACCGCAGTGCCCGCCGTCCGCCTGGACGGCGGGCACGATCGCGTTCCGCGGCCGAGGGCCCGTTCACTTCGACGGCTCCGCCGTGTCGGTCATCCACGCGCGGGTACCGAAGGCGGTACAGGATCGGCTCGCCACATCAACGGCGAAGCCGATCGCGCTCTCGAACACGTCCGGGTCGAGGACTTCCGCCTGCGCGAGACCATAGCTCAGTGCCCCGTGGAAGACGTCACCCGCTCCCAATGTGTCGACCACATCCACTCCGGGCACCTCGACTCGCCCCGCGGCCCCGTTCGGACCGCGCCAGTCGACCGCTCCCTTCCCGCTCGTCAGGGCCGCATACCGCACTCCGCGCTCTGCCAGGAACGCCAGGACGTCGGCCGGCGTGCTACAGCCCGGCGGCCGGAAATCGGCCGAGCAGACCGCTACCTCAACCCACTGCAGCAGCTGCCGGATCTCGGGTCGCCAGCGACCACCGTCGTAGACGGTGAGCCGATGCTCGGCACGTGCGGCCCGCAACGCCGCGAGGGCGGCTTCGGGGTAGTGCCCGTCCACCTCGACGATCTCCGCCCTCCGAGCCAGTGCCGTGACCGCCGCGGTCGGGGCGATCCCGGGGGGCGCCGTGTCGTAGGCGATGACAGCCCGTGCACCAGTGCCCTTGGTGACGGCGACGGCCGAAACCCGGGGCGGCCTGGTCTGGTCCACAGCAATGTCGACGATACGGACCCCGTTCTCGGTCAGATCATCACGCATGATCCCGGCGAGACCGTGCCCGCCGATGGCACTGACCAGCGTCGCCGCACCCCCGAGGTGGGCGAAGGCAACGGCCGCGTTGGTCGCGGGCCCCCCGGCCGCCACGACCTGGTCCTCGGCGGACACCTTCTCGTCGGGGTCCGGTCGCCTGGCCACGAGGTGGACCACGTCCAAGGTGCAGAGGCCCACGAAGAGCCCACGGGGAGGCGGGGCATCCGTCGGCTGGCCGGCCGTACCCATCACAGCTCCCGAGGTCGGTGCTCCGCCGAAAGAACAGCCCAAGCGAAGTGGACCAACTCGGCCGCCAGCTCCGGGTGCGCGACCACGAGCACGGGGGACGACCAGGTGAAATCACCGCCATCGGCGCCCAGCGCCGCAAATCCGCGGCCCCTGGCGATGGCGAGACCGGCAGCGACGTCCCAAGGTTTCGGCCGGACGCACACGCAGGCGTCCAGCCAGCCCATCGCGACTCCGACCACGTCGAGGCACATGGAGCCGTACATGCGGACGCGGTGGGCCTCGGCTTGCAGGGCGTTCACCAACTCCGCCTCGGCCGGCAGGCGCCTGCTGCCCGTGCCGCTGACACCGACGATCGCCCGCGAGAGTGACCGCGCCGACGTGGCCGGAGGCTCCGCGGCCGGATGCGCATCCACATCAGCGGCGATCCGCAGCTGCAGCCGCGGCGCGCTGACCACACCGAGAACCGGCCTGCCGATGTCCACCAGCCCCAGGGCGATGGCGTAATACGGCGCTCCACGGGCGAAGTTCATGGTCCCGTCGATGGGATCGAGGATCCAGCCCGTCTCGGGCACGCTCCCGTCCTGCGTGGTCTCCTCCCCCAGCAGGGGAAGCCCGGGTGCGCGTTCACGAAGAAAACCGGAGATGTGCCGCTCCAAACCGCGATCGGCCTGGGTGACCTCCTCCCCCGACGCCTTCAGGCTGGTCTCGATGCCGTCCTTCTCGAAGGCCCTGAGCAGTGATTCCGCGGAGGCCACCGCCTCCTCCGCATGACGTAGGAGGCTCCGCCGATCCAGCGACGGCGTCATGCTCCGAGGCGCGGCACTGAGGCTGCGGCCCGTGGCAGATCGTCTGATTCTGTCCGACATTCATATCCCTCGCTCTCAGTCGACATGGAGTCGTGGCGGGCAGTGCTGGCACCATGCCGACCAGGGGGCGCCTCAGGCCCGTTGCGGGCACCGCCGCTCCCGTCCGTCCTGCCTGTCCCGCCTTTCCCGCACCAGAGCCCGCCTCCTCACGTTCCGATCGGACTTCGTCGGCATGACTCCAGGCATCACACTCGTGGTACTCATCGCTGCTGTCACGCACGCCAGTTGGAACGCGCTGGCGCACAGCATCACGGACAAGGTCATCGCGTTCACCCTCGTGTGCGGAGGCGGAGCGGCATGCGGACTCCTGCTGGTCTGCTACGCCCCGATTCCGGCCGGACCCGCATGGCCCTACCTGATCGCGTCGATCGCCACGCATCTGCTGTACTTCGCGCTGCTGATCCAATCGTTCCGCCTCGGCGACTTCAGTCAGATGTACCCGATCGCCCGCGGGACGGCACCGCTCGTCGTCACGGTACTGGCGGTGCTACTCCTCGGTGAGCACCTGAGCAGGTGGCAGATCGCCGGAGTGGCGCTCGTGTCGGGCGGACTGAGCTGTCTCGCCCTGTGGGGCATGCGTGGCCGCAGTCGGCGCGTTGATCGTCTCGCGCTCGCCGCCGCCCTGGGAACCGGCCTGTCGATCTCCACTTACACCGTCGTCGACGGAGTCGGCGTGCGGGCCGCCGGAACCGCGGCGGGCTACACCGGCTGGCTGCTGCTTCTCCAGGGCGTGGCGGTCCCGGCCTTCGCGTTCGTCTCCCGCCGAGGCGCCCTGACCGCGCAGCTACGTCCAATGGTTCTCCGTGGAGCGCTCGGCGGGTTGCTCTCGGCGTTCGCCTACGGGTTGGTTCTGTGGGCGCAGAGCCGCGCTGATCTCGCCCCCATCTCGGCTCTGCGTGAGTCGTCCATCGTGATCGGCGCCGTCATCGGCGCGGTGTTCTTCAAGGAACGTTTCGGCCGCGCACGGATGCTGAGCGCTGCCGTGATCGTGGCAGGCATCGCGCTGATGCTCCATTCCGGTTGACTCAGACCAGACCTGTGGTGAGGCCGACCTTCAGGCCCCACCACATAGTGGACCTCGTCGGCCGGGGTCAACACCTCCGACTCGTCGATGTAGTCGACACCGAGGGCCTGCAGCACCTGGGCCTCGCCGAAGTGACCGATGCGGGACTTGGTCATCCGGGATCGAGACCACGTTGATGATCTCTTCGATCATGTTCGGGTCGGACATGCGGGCCACGCCGCCGTCCTTGCAGATGTCGGCGGGGACGCGTTCCAGGGCCATGACGGCCACCGCGTCGGCGTCCTCGGCGATCTTCGCCTGCTCGACGTTGACCACGTTCGTGATCACACCGCCCTTAAGCTGCTCGGTCATACCGCGCTTGACGCGAGCAGTGCCGACCGCAGGCTGGTCGGGAGTGGAGGGGGCATTGGCGGACACGAAGACCTCGCCGCCAGTCGGATGGATTCGTGGATCGCCTCTCTCCGATATCGCCAACCTACGGAGAGAGGCGATCTTCAAATGTTCAGTTCATCGCGTTCGGTCGGGGTCGTCGACAACGAGAGCCCCAGCCGCGCCACGGGCGCCGGCCGACGCGTTGAGGACCTGGACGGCCCAGACCGAAAGCTCCACGCCCGCGTTGGACGCGGCCCGTTCCCAGATCTCAAGCTGACCGGCGGTCGGGCTCAGTCGGATCGCTGCCTCCTTGAGAGCATCGTCGCCCGAACCATCGGATTCTGCCGCCGAACGAAGCCGAGCACTCGCACGAACCTCGCACCGGAGCCGATTGCGCGACCAGCCGTGCTCCTCTGCCCGACGCAACCAATAGTCCTGCTCCGCCTCAGGGCAGGATGCGACTTCGGCGTGGTGGCCGAAGCTGAGCTTGTCCCGCCGGCGGGACAGCGGGAAACGACGGGCGACCCACGCGTAGTTGCGAAGCGTCTGATAGTTGAACGAGTAGAGCTCGATGACCTCCCGGTAGCGCCCTGTGAAGGCCGACTCCCCGTGGATGAGCCAGTCCCCGAGACACCACGCCATGGAAGACTGAGACGTGGCCAGTAACTGCCCGATCGCCACCCACTTCTCAAAGGGAAGACGCTCAGTCAGATTGAGTCCGGTGGGCGGCATCGCCACGATGTTGGCAGGCCCTGTGGTCAAGCCGCTCGGCCGACTGACGCGCCTGGGAGCCAGGCACTGCCCGGCCAGTAGGCGGCTGTCGTCGGTCTCCTTGATGGATTGTCCTCTGGCTGCACTAGTAGAACGCACGAGATGGATCTCCTCCCCCATAGAGGCCCGAAGGCGATCACAGTACCCAGCAACACGCCCATGCGACACTGATCGAACTACCAAGTGCTGCTTGACAGTTGGTGCACATCGGGGCGCTCCCCCCGAAGCGCCACCAAGTTCCCCCTGGACAAGCAGCACCGAGCCGCGAGGCGCTCCGCCGCCTTCTCCTTGATTCCTCAGAATCGATCTTTGATGCCAAATCGACCTGCGACCTATGGTGGTCCACGCCGACCGAAGGGGGCGTCTGAAATGGATCTGAACCACCTCACACCGGATGCTGTGCGAGAGCTTGACCTGGTCGAATGCGAGCAACTCGCCGCAGATATACGAGAGTTTCTCATCAGCCAGGTGAACATCAGCGGCGGGCATCTCGGTGCAAATCTCGGCGTGGTGGAGTTGACGATTGCTCTGCACCGCGCCTTCGATTCCCCGACCGAAAGGATCATCTTCGACATCGGCCACCAGGCTTACACGCACAAGATCCTCACAGGTCGCGGAGCGCAGTTCACCACGTTTCGACAGCGCGAAGGAATGTCCGGATTTCCCAGCCGAGCTGAATCCGCCCACGACGTGCTGGAGAGCAGTCACTCCTCCACCAGCCCGGCCTGGGCACTGGGAATCAACCTCGCCGACCGGACACGCTGCGCCGTGGTCATCGGTGACGGAGCGTTGACCGGAGGTGTGGCGTACGAGGCGCTCAACGCGATCGGCGTTCGCCGTCGTCCGGTGACCGTCGTCTTCAACGACAACGGCCGCTCCTACGCCCGCACGCCGAGCCTGCTCACACTCGGCGAGCCTCAGGAGAGTCCCCAGGTTCACGAGAGCGCCGAAATGTTCTTCACTGCCTTGGGATTCGCGTACGTCGGACCGGTCGCCGGCCATGACTTCGGTGAACTGGAGGCAGCGTTCAAGAAGGCCGAGTCGATCGCCGGACCTGTCGTCGTGCACGTCCGCACGCAGAAGGGCCTGGGGTGGGACAAGGCCGAACAGGACGAGGTGATGCGCCTCCACCAAGTACCGGGAACAGTGGCCGTGCCCTCGGTACCCATCGACGCCCCCGTGCCGACCGCGAAGGACGCCTGGGGCGCTTCGCTCAGCGACCTGCTGTGCGAGATGGCCGAGAACGACGAGCGGATTCACGTGATCACCGCAGCGATGCCCGACCTTCTGTGCCTGCTGGAGTTCCAGCGGCGGTTCCCGGAGCGCTACCACGACGTGGGGATCAGCGAACAACTGGCGGTCTCCATGGCTGCTGGACTCGCTGCCCAAGGCGCCCGGCCCGTGTTCGCCGTCTTCGCAACATTCCTCACCCGAGGACTGGACCAGCTGCTCAACGACGTGGCTCTGCACGAACTACCAGTGACGTTCGTCGTCGATCGCGGCGGCGTGGCCGGCGGGGACGGCGCCTCGTCCCACGGCATCTACGACATCGGTCTGCTGCGTATGGTGCCCGGACTGGAGATCTACGCGCCTAGCACGCCGGGCCAACTGGAGCAGATCCTGCGCACCGCAGTCGGCCGGGACAAGGGACCTGTGGCGCTGCGCTACGCGAAGTGGAAGCCCCTCGATGACACCGGCACGCCTGTCGCCTCCGACACCGTGTTGCGGCAACGGGGCACCGACTTGTGCCTCCTCGCCCACGGCGCAATGATCCAGACGGCGATGGCAGCGGCGGCCGTTCTGGAACGCGACTACTCGGTGAGCACCACCGTGCGCGAGGTGGTGCGTCTGCGACCCTCCGTACCCGAGGCATTCGCCGACGCGGCCACGCACCGTGCCGTCATCACGGTCGAGGACCTCTCCGAAGGCTCCGGCCTCTACCCCGATCTACTCGCCCATCTCGCGGAGAGCCCTGGGCCCCACCCGGCGACCGCCCAGGTGGCGCTCCCAGCGGCCTTCTTGCCGTGGGGCATCCGCGAGGATCTGCTGGCCGAGTCCGGAGTCAACACCACGGGCGTGGTGACGAAGGCGCGCACCCTGCTGGATCTCCCATGAAGGTCCTGCGCTATCGAGCCCCGGGGGTCGTCGTCCTCGAAGAGACGCCCGATCCCACGCCCGGCCCCGGCGAGGTGGTTCTGCGAGTGCACAATTGCTCGCTCTGCGGAACCGACGTAAAGATCTACCACCACGGCCACCAGCGGATCGTGCCGCCACGAGTGCTCGGCCACGAGATCGCAGGAGAGGTAGTACTCCTGGGTGAAGGAGCCTCGGCTCACGGCCTGCAGGTCGGCGATCGGGTCCAGCTGATCGGCGCGATCCCCTGCGGCTCCTGCCGCAGCTGTCGCGACGAACTACCCACTGTGTGCACGCGCTTCGAGGCGATGGGGTACCACTACGACGGCGGGTTCGCCGAGTTCGTCACTGTGCCCGCCAAGGTGCTCGACGTGGGCGGGCTGCACCGGATACCCGATTCGCTCAGCTTCGCCGAGGCGTCCCTGGCCGAGCCGCTGGCCTGCGTGCTCAACGGACAAGAGTTGGCTCGTGTCGGCAAGGGCGACGACGTCGTGGTCGTGGGCGCTGGGCCGGTCGGCTGCATGCACGTCCGGCTGGCCCGGGCACGTGGGGCGAACCGGGTCCTGCTTGTCGAGCTGGACGCGGCCCGGCTCGAACTGGCCAGGAGGCTGGTGGTGCCGGACGAGGCCGTCCTCGGTGCGGACGTCGACGTGGCGGAACGCGTCCTCGGCCTCACCGACGGCCGGGGCGCCGACGTGGTGCTGCTCGCGGCGGCCTCCGCGCCAGCGCAGCAGCAGGCCCTGCACTACACCGCGCCGCGGGGTCGGGTCAGCCTGTTCGGCAGCCTCCCGCCGGGAAGCGCCGCGCCCGTGCTGGACACGAATCTGGCGCACTATCGCGAGCTCACCATCGTGGGCTCCAACTCCTCGCACCCCGGGCAGAACGCCGAAGCACTCGGACTCATCTCCTCCGGGGCGGTGCCGGTGGCCGATCTGATCACGCACACCCTGCCACTGGACCGCATCGTGGAAGGGATCCGACTCGTGGAGTCTCGGCAGGCCATGAAGGTCACCATCGAACCGTGACGAAACAGCTTTCACAACGCAGCCACACAGGACAGCGACCGGATACGCATGAATCAGGGGATTGCTTTGCGCTCTGACATCATTCTCGAGGACACCACTCTGCGCGACGGCGAGCAGGCTCCGGGGGTCGCCTTCGACAAGGAGACGAAGTCCGCCATTCTCGACGCGCTCATCGAGGCCGGGGTCCGGTGGGTGGAGATCGGAATTCCCGCCATGGGCGGGGAGGAACTGGACTTCATCAAGGAGGCCGCCGCCCGTCAGGACGAAGCACGCCTCATGGTGTGGAACCGCGGGGTCAAGGCCGACATCGAAACCTCCCTCGACCTGGGTTTCAAGGCCATCCACATCGGCCTTCCGGCGTCCAAGATCCACCTGGACAACAGCGTCGGCAAGACTCGCGAGTGGCTCTTGAAGTCGGCCACCGAGCTGATCAGTTACGCCAAGGACCGCGGCGCCTTCGTGTCGGTCAGCGCGGAGGACGTGGCCCGCACCGAGCTCGACTTTCTGGTTGAGTACGCCGGCACCGTGGCCGCGGCCGGTGCCGACCGCCTACGCCTCTCGGACACCATCGGCATCCTCTCGCCGGAGGAGTACGAAGCGCGGGTGAGCGCCGTTGTCAACAGCAGTTCGATCGACGTCCAGGCCCACGCGCACAACGACTTCGGCCTCGGCTTCGCGAACACTCTGGCGGCGCTGCGGGCGGGCGCCCGGTACTTCCACGTCACCGTCAACGGCGTCGGCGAGCGCGCCGGCATGACCGACCTCTCGCAGGCGGCCGTCACCCTGCAGCAGCTCTACGGCCTCGACCTCGGCATCAAGACGGAGAAGCTGACCGCCCTCAGCCGCCTGGTCGCGAAGGCCTGCAAGCACCAGACCGTACCCTGGCAGCCCATCGTCGGCGAGAACGTCTTCGCACACGAGTCCGGAATCCACGTCAACGCCATGCTCAAGGACACCTCCACGTTCGAGCCCTTCCCGCCGGAGCAGGTGGGCGGGGAACGCAAGTACATCCTGGGCAAGCACTCCGGGCGCGCCCTGATCGAGTCGGTGCTGACCGAGCACAACCGGACCTTCACCGACGCGGACCTCGTCGCCGGGCTCGCCTGGGTACGTCAGACCTCGATCGATCGTGGCGGCGCCGTCGAGCCGAAGGAACTGGTCGCGGCGTTCGACTCATCGTGGACCTCTCGTTGAGTGATGCCTCCGTCGGCCTGACCACACGTCAGGCCGACGAGGGCTCCGCCTTGTCCGCACTCGTCCGAGCCGTCGAGGCGCGAGCGAATGACGCGAGCGTGAACCGACTCATCGAAGCCTGCGTCGCGGCGGGCGAACTGCGGGACGAGCACGGCACACTCGTCCCGCCGGGCGACGGCCCGTACCGGATCAAGCGCCCGGACCTCTCTCCGTCCCAGCTGCTGCAGCTCGGTGTGCTGGTCGACCGGATCCGGGGACTCGACCTGCCCGTCGTGCCGCACTGGGTGGCGGGCGGCCGGGTGTTCACGCTGCAGCTCCACAAGGCGATCGATCTGCGTGAGGTCGCCGGCCGCTCGACGGCGCTGGCCCAATGGGTGCACGAGCAATGCCTCGAATCCCTCGCCGAGTTCTGCGAGCACGACGCGCTGCTCCGCACCGTCCTGACCGAAGCGGAGTGCGCCCCCGTCCTCGGGTTCCCCGTGAGCGATCGCCACCTCATCGCCGTCGCGAAGCTGGAGGGGCTGCTCCGGACCGACGTCGAGGTTCCCGCACCGATGCCGGGCGGCCGCGCCACGCTGTTCTGCGACCCCAAGCCGGCCAACTTCCTGCTCACCGGCGTGGGGGACGAACGCCCGAAGCGCATCGACCTGGACCTCATGACCTACACGTGTCCGGTGTCCCTCCAGGTGATCCTCGCGCTATTCTCCCATCCGGTGCAATTGCCCGGCACGGGGTCACTCGACGACCGCTTCGCCGAGGCCAGGGAAGAGGCCGCCGCCCACTCGCTGGACCTCGGCGCTCTTCCCGGCGAGTCGGACACAATGCTCGTCTACCACCTGATCCGGAACTTCACTTCGTCGTACGCGGTCCACGGGACCGAAGCAGGGACAAAGGCACAAGCGCTCGCTCCGCTGCTCGCCTGCGCCCTGGAACAAATCCCTGCCATCGCGGCGACCGAGCCCGCGCGCCGGATCCGGCGCCTGATCGAACAAAAGAGGCAGGGGAGGGCGCGATGACCGAGCTGATCACCATCGTGCGGATCGCCGGGGACGGGGTCGGCCCGGAACTCGTCGACAGCGGCAGCCGGGTGCTCGAATCACTCGGCCTACCCATCACTTGGATCGACGCCGACGCCGGATTGACGGCATATCAACGACACGGGACGACTGCGCCGCAGGAGACGCTGGACGCGCTGCGCACGCACGGACTCGCGATCAAGGGTCCGTTCCGCACCCCTAGCGGCGGAACAATCCGCAGCGGGAACCACTACATCCGGCACGGACTTGACCTTTACGCCTGCCTTCGTCCCCTCCCCATCCGGCGGGACCGTCCGCCGATGCTCCTGGTGCGGGAGAACACCGAGGACCTCTACGGTGCGATCGAGTGGATGGCGAGCCCCGATGTCGCCCAGGCCGTCAAGATCGCCTCGCGCAGCGGATGTGAGCGGATCGTCCGATACGCGTTCGAGCTCGCCCGCCGAGAGCGGCGCGCAAAGGTGACGCTGGTCCACAAGGCGAACAACCTCAAACTCACCGAAGGGCTCTTCCTGTCGACCGCGCGGGAGGTCGCCGTGGGCTACCCCGACATCGCGTTCGACGACGTACTGTCCGACACCGCCGCCGCACTGATGGTGCGGGAACCCGAACGGCTTGACGTCGTGGTCACGAACCACACGGTGGGGGACATCCTCAGCAGCCTGGGTGCCGCACTTGCGGGGAGCCTGGGCGTGGTCGGCAGCCTCGATAGCGGGCCAGGCGTACACATCGCCGAGGGCTGCCACGGCGACGCGGGTGACCTCGCTGGCACGGGCACCGTCAACCCGGCGGCATTCTTCGAGGGGATCGTCCTCCTACTCGACACCATGAACGCCGAGCGCGAGGCAGCAAGGCTGCGGACGGCCCTGACGCGGCTGCGTACCGACGGCCCCCGCGCCCACGACCTCGGCGGCAGCTCGGGCACCGCGGAGATCACCGACTTCGTGTGTGCCGAGGCGGCGGCATCGTGACCGTGCCCGCACCGGTCCGAAGCGCCCTGGACCTCCTGCTCGCCGGGGTGCAGAACCCTCCGGCCGACCTTCAGGCGCTGGTCATCGCACCCGCTGCCGGGACGTGCGGACCAGCTGCAAACGGCCCGGTCGACGCCGTCCGCGACCACGGGGTGATGCACACCACCGTCGGGACCACGGCGGTGACCCTGCGTATACTGAGCGCCCAGCACACACGGTGCTGGCTGCTCTCCTGCGATCTGCCCGGCCAGACGTTCTCGGTCGGCGGACCGATGAGTGGAGTGGAGGTGCTGCCGGCCGCCGTCACGGACACCGCGCAGCTGAGTGAATTCATGCTCGACCGTGGTCTCGGCGACGACTGGCCACACGTGGTCCGCTTCGG
The DNA here is from genome assembly GCF_042885555.1 of Kitasatospora sp. NPDC058048. Lineage (NCBI taxonomy): Bacteria > Bacillati > Actinomycetota > Actinomycetes > Kitasatosporales > Streptomycetaceae > Kitasatospora > Kitasatospora sp. NPDC058048. The sequence continues at coordinate 27,437 of NZ_JBHVRT010000008.1, forward strand.
CTCCCCGGACCGCCTCCTGGTGGCGTTCACCGAGGGCATTCGGCCCCATGCCGCCGTCCGCGCACGAGACGCGTCCCCTGAGTCCTCCCAGTACGGCGACATCCGAGTCGCCGTACTCGGAGCCGGTGCCATCGGTAAGCGTGTGATCCACGAGGTGTTATCGGACAACCGCTTCACGCTTGCCGGCGTGGTGGTGCGCAGCGCGAACGTCTTCGTGCACGCCCGGCCGGACATGCCCTACTACGCCTTCGGCGAGGACACAGCACGGACCCTGCAGACACAGGGTGTCGGCGTCCGGGGCCGCCTTGAGGACCTCCTAGCCCAAGCGGATGTCATCATCGACTGCGGCCCGTCGCGTTCCGGTGCGACACGTGCCGCGCTGTACCATGAAGCTGGCATACGCAGTGTCTTCTGCGGCGGAGAGCGCGACCGCACGCTCGGGCCGGTGGTCCACCCCGCTCTGAGTTCCGAAGAGCTGCTCTCGGCACAGAGCGTACGGCTGACAAGCTGCAACACCACGGCGCTGGCCCGAGTGGTCGCGGCGCTCGCCCCGGCGAGCATCAACGAACTGAACGTGACGGTCGTCCGCTGCTGCACCGACACGGACAAGGCTGGCAAAGGGATCACAAACGGCGCCGTACTCGGCCCCGCTCCATCGCACCACGCCCAGGATCTCGTCAGTGTCGTCCCCGGGCTCCGAGCGACTTCGCTGGCCCTGACCGTGCCGATGGATGCCGGTCATGTCATCCATGCACGGATTGCCCTTTCGCCTCAGCTGAGCCGAAAGGCAGCCTTGGCCCGGCTCGCGGAGGCGCCGCGACTGAATGTGATCCACGAGGGTTCGACGATCGACCAGGCGCACCGCCGGGCGACGACGAAAACCCCGTGGCACAACCGGTACGACCTCGATGTGCAGGTGGTCGACACCGGTACGCCCGACAGGCTCGACCTCTGGCTCGCCCTGGACAACGAGGCAATCACCATCCCCGAGGCACTCGACGTACTGGCGACGACCACGACCGGGCCAGCTCGCGGCGAGACCATCGGTGTCGGCCCTGCAGGGAAGAACGCAGCCACCTGACCGAAGGGGGGACGGAGGCACCCGGCCCGTGCGGGCGCCGAGCCTCCGATCATCGATGGACTACGTGCGACTCGGCGGCAGCGGATTGAGAATCAGCGAGATCGCCTACGGAAACTGGCTCACACATGGCGCGCAGATCGATCAGGACACGGCTCGCTCCTGCATCCAGGCCGCTCTGGACGAGGGCGTCACCACCTTCGACACGGCCGATGTCTACGCCATGACCAAAGCCGAACAGGAGCTCGGTGACGCCCTGTTCGGCCTTCGGCGGGAATCGGTGGAGATCTCCACGAAGGTCTTCTGGCCGACGGGGCCAGGCGCCAACGACCGTGGTCTTTCGCGCAAGCACATTATGGAATCAGCACATGCCTCGCTGCGTCGGCTACGGACCGACTACATCGATCTCTACCAAGCGCACCGCTTCGACCCCGACACGCCACTCGAGGAGACCCTCCAGGCCTTCGACGATCTGGTGCGGCAGGGCAAGGCTCTGTACATCGGCGTCTCTGAGTGGCGCGCCGAACAGATCGAGCGCGCTCTGGAGATCGCGAATGCCATGGGCTTGCACCGCATCATCTCCAACCAGCCCCAGTACAACATAATCTGGCGGGTGGTGGAGACGGAGATCCTCCCGCTGTGCATGCGCGAAGGGATCGGCCAAATCGTGTGGTCACCGATTGCGCAAGGGGTGCTCAGCGGCAAGTACCGGCTGGGGCTCCCGGTCCCGGCGGGGTCACGTGCTTCCCATGCCGAGGGATCGGGCTACATCAGCAACCTGCTAGCCGACGAAATCCTTACCCGCGTGGAACGGCTCCGATCCCTCGCCAAGGAGGTGGGGCTATCACCGGCCCAGTTCGCCATCGCGTGGACACTACAGCACCCCGGGGTCGCCGCAGCCGTTGTCGGCGCGAGCCGACCGGACCAGATACGGGAAAACGCACGAGCCTCGGGCGTGCGCCTGCCGGAGGACATGCTCAGGGAGATCGACAAGATCTTCGAGGGACAGATCATCACCGATCCTTGCCTGACGCCAGCCTCGAGCACCCGAAGCACCGTCGCATCGGCAGGGCCTGACGGGCATCGTCAGTGAGATCTGCGCACTTCGGCATCGGGTCTGTACAGTCTTCGTTCGGCTGGACAGGCCCGATCTTTGCCTTCGAACCCGCGCGTGCGGCCTTCGAACGCTGGAGGAGAATCTGCGGTCCTCGAAGACGTCTCGCTCTTCCGAATCGCCGTCGGTGACCAGACCGAAGGCGGAGCGGTCACGGCGGACGACCTACACCCCTGGGTGGTCGGCCAGCCAGTCCCGCACCGTCTCGACGGTACGGGCAGGCAGCAGGTCGACGGGACGCCGAATGGCGATGGCGACGAGAATCATGTTCAGCCGACGCCTATGCCCTGCCCGCCGAACGCCTCTCGGCGATGCCTTCAGATCAAGTGGAGGACTTTACATGACGACCTGCTCACCCTCTCCATTCGGTTCCTCAAAATTGGCTAGGTAGCGGCTAAACAGCGCCTCATCCACGGTGACGGAGTTAGCGCCTTCCTCTCCGTTCCGTAGCTCGAGGCGATGCTCCAACGTCGTCCGATCGACCTTGAGGTACACCAGTTCCCAGCAGCAACCGTGGCTCGCAATCAACGCCTTGTAATCATCGCGTGCCGCGCGACTCCAGAAGCTGTAGTCCACCACCACATCACGCCCTGCCAGCATCAGTCCGACCAACTCATGCCGTTGCTCGCGGCGAACCTCTTCCTTGAGCTTGTCGAACGCATCCGCCTCCAGCACCAGGCCAGCATCGCGCTGCCCAAGTCGTCGCCAAACCGCCTCGTCGATCGAGAGCCGAACATAACCGCGTTGCACCAACTCCATCGCGTAGGTGGTCTTGCCTGCCCCCGGAAGGCCACACATCAACACAACCGTGCTCACTTGCTGCGTCACGAAGCCAGATTAGCCCGGAAGACATGCACTCTCTACAACGAGAAGGCGTCCCGGGTACCGCACCCGGAGGAACGCGGGGGATCGAGGTCTTCGCCCGAAGGCGAACTGGGCCTGCAGGACGTCCGGCGTGGCGCTCGACTCTCCTTCGGATCTGGCGAGTTGCGCCAGGCGGTCCTCCTGCTCCGGGAAAGCGTCCACGGAGTCGGCCAGCAGCTGGACGGCGAACTCGGCCGACCGGGGCAGTGCGTCATCTCGCTTGAGCACGAGGCTCGTCACGAGCGAGTAGCCGTCATCGAAAACCACCTCGCCCGTGCCCGCCATCAAGGCCTCCTGCGCGAGTTCGAGCAGCAGGCGGTCGCGTTCCCCATCCGTACCTGCCGGCGGTGACAGCGGCGTGATGGGCGTTCCCAATCCAGCTGCGAAATCCAGCACTTCAAGCAGCGCCACCGCGCGTCCGACGCCGCACTGTCCGCGTTCGGTGAGGAGCCCGGGCAGATCGAGGGGCGTGGAGCATGCCAGAGCATGTCCTGACCGCGCCCTGGAGGCTGGGCCTTCCTGGGAACACCGGCACCTGCTGGAACGTCAGAATGCCGTGTGGCCCGGCGGTGTGCCGGCAGGACCGAAGACAGGACGTCATGACCCTCTACAGCATCGACCCCGACCGCCGCGAGCTGATCGCCACCTGGGGAACCGGCGAGGGCGACCTCGCCACCCGGGTCGCATCCCTCCCGGCCAAGGCCGACATCTCGGTGCTCCTGGGTCTGGCCCGCGCACTCAGCCACCTCTCCGAGGCCGCCTGGCGCACCTACACCCACCCCGCCAGCGCCGCCGGCTCCCTGGAACCCAACACCGAGGGCTGGCGCCGCGAGCAGGAACGCGGACGCTTCGGCGAGGTCGCGGACGCGATCGCCAAGCCGAACCTGCCCAGCGGCGGCGCGATGATCGTCTCCTACAGCCCCCTCCTCGAATCCGCCCACCAAGTAGGCCGCGCACTCCACGACCTCGGCGACCCGGCGCTGACGGAGGCCGTCCTCACCGAGGCCGCCACCCAACTCGCCGCCGTCGAGAACGCCGAACTCGGCGACCTCACCGGCCGAGCCCAGCAAGCCGTCCTCCTCAGCCGCGAGGACGCCTCCCCCGTCCAGGTCGCCGCCGCGAACCGCCTCTTCGAACAGGACCCCTTCGGCCCGGCCGAGCTGTTCTCCGCCGTCGACCCCACGGCGGCCGCCGTCGCCGCGGCCCACTGGCTCGCCGCCGCGGCCGAAGTCACCGCCGACGCATCCGGCCACGACGCCGCCCAGGTCGTCCAGGAAGCCGACAACATCGAGGCGCTCCCGCACGAGACCCCGACCCTCGTCCTCGGCCTCATCGAGGACGGCGCCACTCCGCACGAAGCCGTCACCGGCCTCGTGCGCCACGCCCTGCACATCACCGACGGCCTCCTGCCCGACCCCGACGCCCTGCGCGAGCAACTCGACGACCTGGAGGAGACCCTCGCCGACTACGGCGACGACGCACCCGACCTCGCCGACGTCGAACTGCGCCTTACCCCCCTCGACCCCAAGCGCCCCGCCCGCGACCTCCTCGAAGACCTCCTCACCGGCATCCACGCCTGCTGGCTCCTCCACACCCAGTACGACGACCTCGACGACGAAGACGACGACACCAGCGCGGAAGACTGGACCGACGAACAGGCCGAACAGCACCAGCAGCGCAGCCGCGAGCGCTTCGCCCAGCTCGTCCGGGAGAACGCCGCCCACCGCGAACCGATCATCTGACCACAGTCGGACGCCTGCCCAGTCCGGCGGGCGATAACCCGGCCGGCCCCCGTTCCCCGCCAGGCCGACGGGCGGGAACGGGGGGCCGATCACCCAGCCAAAATGGTCACGTAAAGTCACGAAATTGAGGCCCGGGAAGGGGCCCCACCGGAGATCATCCGCGCGATCCACGCCAGATGGTCCAGACCATTTCTCGGGATGGTCCAGGCCTATTCACAGTTGCGCGAGCAGCTGTCGACCACCGCGAATGTCACCCTCTGTAGTCGCCGCAGGGAACAGGGCTGAGGCATAATCAGGCAAGGGAATTCCCCCAGCCGACCGTCGGCCTCGGTTTCCTCGCCGCAGGCAGGGCGCCGACCCGCGCCCACAGGAAAAGCGACCTGCTGATTTCTCGATGGAATTCGATAAACTTCAGGAGGAGCGCGAAGCAGTTCCCCGGGAGTTTCTCCCGCAAAACCTCTCTGCCGCCGCCCCGGCTCGCGGCCCCGTCCGACAGCCCCGGAGAGTCCTCACCCAGCCACCAGGAGTGGCCCGAGTGCGCGAATCCGGTTCTCCCGGCGTGATCGTCAAGGACGCGAGCCGTGGAACGAAGCGGTGGCCGACGTTCGCGCACGTCAAGGGATCACCCCAGGTCAGAGGACACCGATCGTCCTGGTGGTCGCATCGTGGTCCCGGAGCGCACGGCGGGGCGAGACTGGTGGGATCCAGGCCGTTCCTCCAGCTCGATGAAGTGATCGCCATGCGTTCCACAGCCAAGCGTGGCCGCGTCTACCGCCGCTGCGGCTGCCGCGACGACCAGCGCCGACAGCTCGGCGCCCGCTGCCCCCTCCTCGCCACCGACCCCCACCACGGCACCTGGACCTTCGCCGTCGACAGCCACACCACCCTCGACGGCCGGCGCCACACCGTGCGCCGCGGCGGCTTCCCCAAGAAGAAGGCCGCGAAGAAGGCCCTGCACCGCTTCCTCGAAGGCGAGCGCACCGGATTCTCCTGCGACCCCGACCAGACCGTCGCCGACTACCTCGACGAGTGGTTCCACCACAAGCAGGCCTTCCTCAAGCCCACCACCATCGCCCGCTACCGCCGCTACGTCTACGACGACCTCGTCCCCGCTTTCCGCACCGTCCTCCTCGACGACCTCGCCCGCCCCCACCTGCGCGCCTTCGTCACCGACCAGCTCGCCCACCAGCGCGGAGAGGTCACCGTCTACCGCATCCTCGCCACGCTCTCCAGCGCGCTCGGCGACGGCGTGCGCAACGACCGCCTGCCCCGCAACATCGCCCGTCCGATGATCATCAGACGGCCCCGCCGCGCCGAACGCCCCCAGTGGACCGCCGACCAGGCCGCCCGCTTCCTGCGCTACGCCCACGGGGCCGACCCCCTCATCGCCAACTTCACCGAGTTGCTCATCGGCTCCGGCATCCGCCGCGGGGAGGCCCTCGCCCTCCACGAGGACGACGCCTACCTCGACAAGCGCTTCATGTACATCCGCTGGACCCTCGCCGCCGTCGACAACAACCAGCTCGTCTTCACCGCACCCAAGACCCGCTCCAGCCGCAACTGGGTCGCCCTGTCCGACCGCGCCACCGACGCCATCGCCGACCAGATCACCCACGCCAGCTTCCGCGGCCCCAACCCCTCCCCCGGCCACGGTCTCGTCTTCCACCGCCACGGCCGGCCACTGCGCCCCGGCTACGTCCTCGACCGCTTCCACCGCCTCTGCCACGACGCCGGAGTCCCCGTCATCCGCCTGCACGACCTGCGCCACCTCGCCTGCACCCTCGCCATGGACGAGCACGTCCCGGTCCCCATCGTCTCCAAGACCCTGCGCCACTCCACCCTGTCGACGACCGTGGACATCTACCACTTCCTCAGCGCCCGAGCCGCACGCGAAGCCGTCGACGCCATCGACCACGCCCTCAACCAGGCCGACAGCGACGCCAGATACGGCCGCCACACCACCCCGAGAACCGGGACCCGGCCCATCACCCGTCCCGCCCGCAGGACCCGCCCGACCCGCCGGAATGCCGCGCCGACGAAATGGCGGGACCACACCGCGACCACCAGCCGACGGAATATCAAAAAGGCCGCTTCCACCATTTCGGTGAAAGCGGCCTACGACCTGCGAAAACGCCGGTCGGGACGACAGGATTTGAACCTGCGACCCCTTGACCCCCAGCGCTCATCGGGTGTGGTCCCAAAATGGTCCCCAGGCTGGCCACTCCGCCGCAGCTACTGCCGGTGACCGAGATCTGTCGGCCCTTCAGCAAGCACCACCGTGCGATCCCAACAGCCGCTGTATCTACGGCGCTGGCCGGCTCGCGGGGCCGGCTCCTGCGGGCGGATCACGGTCGCTTACCCACCAAGTACGGATCGTGATCTTCCGGGCGGTGTGTCGTCTTGAGCGTGTCCTCGCCTTCCGGCTCTGAGTGCTTCGCGCACCGCCCAACACGCTCTGCCGCCACACCCGACACAGCAGCCACTCTTGCCCCAGATTCACCAGGCAGTCCGGGAGAAGGGGAAGCTCATGGGACAGCGTGCGCAGCGGGGCAGGGTGTACCGGCGGTGCGGGTGCCGGGACGAGGGCGGGAAGCAGCTGGGTGCATGGTGTGAGCGGTTGCTGGAGGAGGCGGCGCACGGGTCGTGGACGTACTGCGTCGATCTGGCACCGGAGGACGGCCGGCGTCGTACCCGGCGTCGTGGCGGGTTCGCGACCGAGGCCGAGGCGGCGCAGGAGTTGGCGGCGGTGCTGGAGGGTGAGCTGAGCGGGGCGTACGAGGAGCGTCGCACGACCGTGGCGGAGTACCTGCGGGAGTGGCTGGCGGCGCGGAAGGAGGAGCTCACGGTCAACACCTACGCCGGCTACAAGGCGTACGTGGAGCGGGACCTGATCCCTGCGTTCGGGCGGTGCCGGCTGCTGGACCTGCGGCCGAAGCAGATCGAGGACTGGATGGCCGCGCAGCGCAAGGCCGGTCGGGGCCGGGTCGCGCTGTACCGGGTGGTCTCGACGCTGCGCAACGCGCTGAACCACGCGGTGCGGTCGTGGCGGCTGAAGTTCAACCCGGCCGAGCACTGCGTGCCGCCCAAGCCCCGCGCCGAGGAGCGGACCTGCTGGACCCCGGCGCAGGCTGCGGCGTTCCTGCGGCACAACGCCGAGCAGTACGCCGACCAGCTGGCCGACCTGTTCGAGGTCCTGCTCGGTACCGGCATGCGCCGCGGTGAGGTTCTTGCCCTGCACTGGTCGGACGTCCATCTCATGGACCGCAAGCTGTTCGTCCGCTGGACCCTGTCCGCCGTGGAGAACGGCGACCTCCACTTCAACCAGCCCAAGACCGAGGCCAGCCGCGCCTGGATCAGCCTCTCCCCCAGAGTCATGACCGCCCTCCACCGCCAGGCCGACCTCCAGATGTCCGCCCACCCCAAGGGGCGGCTGGAGGGCCTGGTCTTCGCCAACTCGGACGGATCGCCCCTGCGGCCCCAGTGGGTCCTCGACCAGCTCCACAAACGCACCGCCGAGCTCGGACTCCCGAAGATCGGCCTGCACGACCTGCGCCACACCGCGGCCAGCATCATGATCGCCGAAGGCATCCCCATCGCCATCGTGTCCAAGACCCTGCGCCACGCCGCCCTGGCGACCACGATCAACCTCTACGACCACCTCTTCAAGGACTCCGCCGACCAAGCCGTCAACGCCCTCGCCCGAGCCCTCGACCAAGCCCAGGGGGGCGGCTCCGAGCCGTCCCCCCTGGCGACGATGACCTGCCACTTGCCGCATAGCCGCCCGGTCGGTCACCCGACCTGCCGTGCCGGGCCGAAAGTGCCCAGTCGGCCTTCCTACCCGGTTGTCGCGGACGGCGGGCGGAGGCACACAAGGTTCCTCCGCCCACCGTCCGGCGCGGGCTCGGCCGTTCAGCGGCGGAAGCCGCGGTGGGGGTCACGGGCCTCGACGTTCCCGAACGGTTCGAACCAGGCCTGCGCGCGCAGGTCCCCCACACCGAGCTGCCGGTTGGCGTCGCCGTCGGGATCCTCAATGCCGTCGAAGCGGGAGCTGTAGAGCATGAGGACGTCGCCCGATGGCTGGAGGAGTTGCGATCCTCGGCCGCCCCGGAGGGCGACCGCCACTCCGGTGGGCGGGGATCTCGGTGACCAGCACGGTGTTGCGATCCTCGGCCGCCGCCCCGGAGGGCGACCGCCACGGCCAACCTCGGCAACGACCTGGGCGTGACGGCGGCTGTTGCGATCCTCGGCCGCCCCGGAGGGCGACCGCCACCGCCTTGTCGCGGATGACGGCGCGTCCGACCCACCACGTTGCGATCCTCGGCCGCCCCGGAGGGCGACCGCCACGAGGCGCTGGCCCGCGCCGGCGCCTTCCTTCTCGCGTTGCGATCCTCGGCCGCCCCGGAGGGCGACCGCCACTACGAGATCGAGCGCCAGGTGCAGCGCGACCCCGAGTTGCGATCCTCGGCCGCCCCGGAGGGCGACCGCCACAACGCCGCGTTCCGTGCCTCGGGCGTCAAGTTCGAGTTGCGATCCTCGGCCGCCCCGGAGGGCGACCGCCACTCGTGGCGGCGAACACCGCCGCGGTGCGCACCACCGGGTTGCGATCCTCGGCCGCCCCGGAGGGCGACCGCCACACCCGGGACCTGGTCCTCTTCGCCGTCGACGGTGAGGTTGCGATCCTCGGCCGCCCCGGAGGGCGACCGCCACGGCACTTGACCAGGTCAGGACCCTACCTGTGTGACGAGTATTTGCGCGCCGTTTGCCAGCAGATCCACTCAAACCAGACATCTGGCTTCGGTGCGGCCCGCGTGGCACGTGTGAACTCCGGGTTCCGAAGCCTTCCGTCACAGAACCAGGTCGTCACGATGGGGCTGTACCTGAGCGACTCCTAGAGTCTGTACGTCGTTGAAGCCGTTGTGTGGAAGCCGGTAGATCCGGATGCTGTCGGTGTCTGCGTCGATGGTCTTGTTGATGTCGTTCAGGAGGTGCAGGAGATCGATGTCGGTGGCGACGATTTCGAAGACCGACTTCTGGACGCGTAGGCCGTGTCCTTCGCAGAGTTTGGCGACTTTTCGGAGTCGGCGGCGTCCTTCTGGTGTCGTGGTGTCGACGTCGTAGGTGAGGAGGAGGTCCATCAGGCGGCCGTCCAGGGCAGGTACCCGGGCAGGTCGCCGCGGATGTGGCGGGCGAGGATGCGGCACTGAACGACCGGAAGGAGTGCGGCGGGAACTGCTCGTCCTGCGATCGGGTGTTCCCAGGTCTGGGTCTTCCAGTCCTGCCAGGCGGAGAGCACGGTCTTGCGGCCGTCCTCGGTGAGGTTGACGGCGCCGCCGGCGAGGTGGTCGAAGTGGTGGGCTTTGAGTTCGCGGCGGTTGAGAAGGGTGAGTGCGAAGCGGTCCGCCAGGACGGGCCGGAACTCCTCCATGAGGTCGAGCGCCAGGGCCGGCTTCGCGGGCCGCAGGCCGTGGAGGAAGCCGATGTACGGGTCGAGTCCTACCTGTTCGATCGCACCGTGGACGAGGTTGCGCAGCAGTCCGTAGGTGAAGGACAGCAGGGCATTGACCGGGTCGGTGGGTGGGCGCCGGTTGCGGTGTGTGAAGGCGGGGATGCCGTCGGCGGGTCGGTGCATCGCCCGGGCATGCAGGGAAGACGGGCCGCACGCGGTGTGAGGGTGGCCGTGGTGGTGCAGCAGGCTGGCGGCGGTGGAGGAGCGGCTGCCGCCGGCACAGTGGAGGACGACGGGGCGGTCGGTGGGCAGTTCGCCGTGGCGGGCGGGGAGTTCGGCGAGCGGGAGGTGGAGCGAGCCGGGGATGGCGCCGGACTCGCGCTCGGCGGCGCCGCGGACGTCGACGACCAGCGGGGGCCGGGGGCCGGCGAGTTCCTGGCGCAGGGCGTGCGCGGTGAGCCGGGCGCCCTGGCGCATCAGTTCGGGGTGGGCTCGGAAGGTGTCCTGCGGGTCGGCGAGGCGGCCGGCCACCTGGTCGAAGCCGATCCGGGCGAGGCGGGTGACGAGTTCGGCGCCGCGTTCCTCCGGGCGATGACCAGCAGTTCGCGGTCGGGCGCCAGCACGGTGCCGGACTGCTCGGCGAAGCGCCCGTCGGCGGGAACGTTGATCGACTCCGCGAGGTGCCCGGCGGCGAAGGCGGCCGGGGCCCGGCCGTCCACCACCAGGGCGCCCTCGGCCCGGCGGCGCAGGAACTCGGCGCCGGTCAGGGCCCGGACGGCGGTCGGGTCGAACAGCTCGCGCTCACGGCGGTTGAGGTCGGCGTCGTAGCCGAAGTAGCCGGGGGCGGTGGGCTGGCCGTCGGTCACCAGCGCGACGAAGGCCGCCTCGTCGATCGGGGCGCAGGCGTAGTTGGTGGCGCGCTCGCGGCCGATGGTGGACTGGCGGTCGGTGGCGAGGTTCTTGCCGCAGGCCGAGCCGGCGCCGTGGGCGGGGAAGACCAGGGTCTCGTCGGGCAGGCCCAGCAGCTTGCGGTGGACGCTGTCGTAGAGCATCGTGCCGAATTCGGCGGCGGTGACACCGGTCGAGGCGAGCAGGTCGGGGCGGCCGACGTCGCCGATGAACAGCGCGTCGCCGGTGAGCACGCCGTACGGGACGGTGTCGTCGGGCTGCTCAAAGACCAGGACGCTGATCGACTCGGGCGTGTGCCCGGGGGTCTCCATGATCTCCAGGGTGACGTCGCCGAGTTCGATCCGCTCACCGTCGGCGAGCTTGCGGATCGGGTACTCGGTCTCCACGCGGCGCCCGTACCCGATCCAGGCACCGGTGCGGTCGGCCAGTTCGAGGCGGCCGGCCAGGAAGTCCGCGTGGAAGTGGGTGTTGATGACCGCCTCGACGGTGAACCCGTGCGCTTGGGCGTCGGCGACGTACTCGTCCACGTCGCGGCGCGGGTCGACCACGACGGCCCGGCCGGTGCGCTCGTCGGCGATCCTCGATCGACAACCTCACCAAGCGCATAACGGACGAGACCACACCAGCCTGGCGAGGGACATACTAGGTCATAAAGGGCAATCCCTTCAGATCAAACGCCCCCTCAGACGGAAATGAGGAATCGCGAAATAGGGTTCAGCAAACGCATTTTCGGCCGCCGAATGATGACTTCAACGCCCTCCGCTGTAGTGAACACCGAGCGATCTATGCTCAGGCAAGCCTTCGCTGGCCAGTCGCTCGCACTCAGCGATGCCCGCGCCGCCTCGATATCCTCGATCAACGCCCAGGATGACGACACAAGGTCGAAGCATCCGATCCCCAACGCCTCGACCAGGCGGAACCGGACGGTAATTTCCGGCTTCGGCCCCTGTCCGCCCCTGGATGCCGCACGACGCTGCCCCCAGGTAGGTGGGCAGCCACAAGCAGATCCTGACACCTGTACCGGTTCCAGGAACCGGGATCCGTCGCAAACATGTGCGCCCTCGTGGCCCCTCAGCATCATCCTGATATTCAGCGACTGCGGCCCTTCAAGTTTGATCAAAATTCGGTCCCGGTGGGTATTCAGCTCAACCCTGGACGGCTCCGTGCTCACTTCACCATCGATCAAGCGCGCCAGGGCCAATGCCTTTCCCTGTGACGACATGGAGACTTGCCAACCATGGTCGGAGACGGCACGGTCGCCCGCTGGTCCAGTCACATGGAACCTCCCCACGACAGGACTCGATTCCCAGCTACCACTGACCCCCTTACCAGCGACAGAAGGAGCATCAGACGACGCAACGATGAACAACGAGACCTCCGAGAATCCGTGAGGCAGGACTCCCGTATCGTCCGAAGAAACAACAGCTTGGCGAGGCCGAACTTCTCTGGTAAATCGCCCCGGTCCGCCTGACGGAGTTGGGGCCGGGCAGCAAGATCGTCGCCTGTCCGCCCGGCCCCGAGTCAGCTCGTCACAGGCCGATGGCCCGACCTGGCAGCCTCACACTTCTGCCGAAGCTTCCTCCTGGAAAGCCCAGGGATCCGGCTCGTCCAGCCAGTGGATCTCAACCCGGGACATGCCGTCGAACGGGATTCCTCGGCGCCCCTTCGAGACGACTACTCGCCGCACCAGGAGGCGAATCAGCTCACGCCTGAGCTCATGGCCAGCCCTGCCCCACGCTTCACGGATGGAACCGTCCTCCAACAACCAACTGACGTCAAGGCGCTTCGGCATCGCCTCGGCCACCTTCTGCTTGGCAGCCACCAAAGCGGCCCTGGCCTCGGCCTGGAGCTTGGGCAGATGAGTGTCGAACGGCGGCTCGAAGAATCCGTCCGCCTGCTGCTTGGCCAGCCGCTGGACGGCAGCCTCCGCTGCAGCGAGCGCGGCGACGGCGTCGGCAAGTTGCTCCGCTGTCTCCGGGTGCTGATAGCCGGTCCACCGCTCGGCCGCTACGATCAAGAGCGGGTCGTCGATCTCGGCACCGTTCAACCGGGAGAACCAAGCCTCCACGACCCAGGGCTCCAGAACCTTTCGGTTCACGGAGACGGGTGCGGAACAGCTTTGTCCCGCCCTGTGCCGTATGCACCGATGGCTCTGTCCGTCGGCCGATGCCGATCCGCGGCAACCGGAGCACCTGGCGAGATCCGTCAGCAGGTGTCGCTTGCGGTTGCTTCCCACCGACCGGACGGGAAGGCGGGTTCCACCGGTGAGCATCTGCCGGGCGCGCACAGCCAGTTCGTGTGGAACCGGCGTCCCCTCCTCGGCCCACACACGCACCCGGTCACCGTTCTCGTTCCGGTAGGGAATCGGCTGGAGAGGCCTCTCGGGATGCCTCATGGTCTGCCAGCCCTCGTACACCGGGTTGTGCACGATGTACGAGATGGTGGAAACCCCCCATACCGCCCCCCGGGGTGACAGGATCGGGCTCGGACCGGAGTTGAGCGCCTTGCAGAGAGTACGAGCGCTGATGCCGTCGGCCAAGCTGCGGAAGATGTGGAGCACAACGGGCCACAGGTCTCCGTTGGTGAGCTTCCGGTCATTCGTGGCCTCCGTTCCGTACGGCGGCTGGCTCGACCACTGGCCGTTCTTCAGCTGGTTCCTCTTCGTGGTGCGGATGTTGTAGCTGAGCCGTTCCGAGTACTCGCGAGCCTGCTCCGCGCGGTCGGTGATCCAGCGGCGGTCGTTGGGGTCGGAACTGTCGAGTCGCTCCCAGTGGAAGATGACCCGGGCCTTGCCCAGCACCGGACCGATGTCGTCGATGCCCTTGCGCGTGAAGCGGTCCAGCGCGAAGCACCAGAGAGCCGGGACCTGATCGTCGAGTACTGCGGCGAGTGCGTTGTCGAAGCCCGGACGAGCGACGTCCGACCAGGCGGACAGGTTGTCGATCCACACCTTCCGGACTCGGTAGTGGTTCGCCGCGGCCCACTCCCTGCCCTCGGCTTCCTGGGTCCTGATCGAGGTGATGTCCCGCTTCTCCCCCTCACGGACGACCTTGGACTTGCGGAGGTACAGATCGATCTCCGGCCAGTCGGCCGGGTCCATTGACGGGTGCCTGGTCGGGGATTCGTGGTGGTACGCGGGCATGGATGGGATCCTCCGGGAGGACCGCGATTCGGTGCGGCCGAGAAATGCCAGTACGTTCGACGGGCTTCAGCCGTCACCTCGCCGTCACCGCCGCCGCCGTCTGCGCGGCCGGCGCACTGGCCGCCGCCCCCGCCTCCGCGTCGCCGCAGCCCCTCGCCGCCGGTCCGGTGCTCACCACCGGGAGCGCGGGCGGTATCGCCGTCGCCGTGGGCGACGCGCTCGCCGCGCCGCTCGCCACCGGCACCAAGGCCACCTTCTACTCGACCGCGACCAGCACCACCGGCGTCACCTGCGCCACGTCGCAGCTCTCGGCCTCGGTGCTGGGCAACCCGGCGGCGCCGGGCAGCGCGACCGCCTCGCTGACCGGGCTGACCTTCGGCTCGTGCACCGCCAACGTCACCGGGGTCACCTCGGTGCGCAGCCTGACGGTCGGCAACCTGCCGTACGGCGTCACCGTCTCCGACGCGCCCGGACTGCCGGTCACCCTCACCGGCGGGTCCGCCGGGACGATCCAGGCCACCGCCGTCCTGGACACCTGGTTCGGCACCATCACCTGTTCCTACCAGCTGAGCGGCGCCTTCACCGGCAACGCCGACAACGCCGCGCACAGCCTGGCGTTCCGCACCGAGCACTTCGCCAAGAGCGGCGGCTCGACGCTCTGCCCGGCCGACGGCTACTTCTCCGCGACGTACGGCCCGGTCGCCGACACCAGCCAGGCGGGCGGCCCGGCGGTCTTCGTCAACTGACCGCCCCGCGGGACCACCGGGGTGGGCGCGGCAACGCCGCCGCGCCCACCCCGGTTCCCGTCGTCCGGCCCGCGACCGGCCGGCCGCTCAGGCCCCCGGCTCCCGGTGCCGCCACCGCACCGGGTCCACGGCCTCCGCCGCGCCCGGTGCGCCCGAAGCGCCCGGTGCGGTCCGGGCCGACGGCCGGTGGGCGGCGGTGGAGAGCACCAGCAACTCGTTCCCCCCGGGCCGGTACTCGTAGGACACCTGCTCCACCCGGCTCGGGACGCCGAGTTCGGCCAGTTCCCCGCGCAGCCGGTCCAGCCCCTGGTAGCGGACTCCCGTGTCGTACACCACGAGCGGGAAGATCCGGACCTCCCGGCGCGCCACCCGGGCGAGTTCCAGCAGGGCCGCCCGGTGGAAGTCCTCGTCCAGCCGGTTGCCGTAGGAGAACAGCAGGTGCGAGCTGAGCACGAGGTCGAAGGAGTCGTCGGCGAAGGGGAGTTCGGGCAGCGAGCCGGCCACGTAGCGCTCGGGTCGGGCTGCGATGTCGGCGCGGAAGGTACGGGCGTTGGCGGTCCACTGGCCGATCATGTCGTCCGCGTCGGCGTACCAGGACCGGTCCCAGCCCTCGGTCTCCTTCACCAGCAGCTCGCGTTTGAACGCCGTCTCCCGCTCCACCAGCAGGCCCAGCTCCTCGCGGTGCTCGGCGTACTGGAGGTCGACGGCGACGGCGTCGACACCGCGCCGCCCGGCCTCGGCGACGAAGCTCGCCGCGCCGGCCGGGCAGTCCAGGATGCGCTGCTCCAGGTCCCGGTCCCCCAGCGCGAACATCGCCCGGTACTCCGCGAAGGAGCGTGCACTGACCAGCACGGCTCAACCCCGCCCAACGAACGGCATGGTGGTCGGCAGCACCACCAGGGACTGGATGGTGGTGTCCGGCGGCTGCGAGGCCATCAGCACCAGCGCCTCGGTGAAGCGGTCCACCGGGATGGTCGCCTCGACGGCCATGGTCCGGTCGGCCTGCATCGCGGCCGGCTGCGGACCGCCGTCCACCGGGGTGACGTTGCCGACGTCGATCTGCCCGCAGGAGATGCCGTACGGCCGGCCGTCCAGGGCGAGCACCTTGGTGAGGCCGAGGACGGCGTGCTTGGCGGCGGTGTACGCGATCGAGTTGGGGCGCGGCACGTAGGCCGAGGGCGCGCCGTTGTTGATGATCCGTCCGCCCTGCGGGGACTGGGTGCTCATCACCCGGAAGGCCTCGCGGGCGCAGAGGAATCCGCCGGTGACGATGGTGTCCAGCACCCGGTTCCAGTCCTCGAACGGGGTCTCGGCGATCGGCCGGCGCGGGGCGGCGGCGCCCGCGTTGTTGAACAGCAGGTCCAGTCGGCCGTACCGGTCGAGGACGGTGTCGAAGAGCCGGGCGACCTCCTCGGGGCTGCGGATGTCGGTCGGGACGGGCAGCACCCGGTCGGCGGCCGGGCCGGCCAGGGCCGCGGTCCCCTCCAGCGCGTCCTTGCGGCGCCCGGCGACGACCACGGTCCAGCCGGCCGCCAGCAGCGCCAGCGCCGAGGCCCGGCCCAGGCCGCTGCCCCCGCCGGTGACGATCGCCACCCGTCCGTGCGGTGCGGTCACCGCACCGGGATCTCCTCCACTGCTCACGGCGCCCACTCCTCCCCCTCGTTCACCCAGACCCGCAGCATCCGCCGGGAGTACGGCCCGGGCTCGTCGACGAACGGCGAACGCCCGTGCAGCACCCGGCTGTTGCGGATGATCAGCAGGTCCCCGGCGGCCATCGGCAGCCCGAAGGCGATCTCCGGCCGGTAGAGCACCTCGTCCAGCACGCCAAGCGCCTCCCACTGATGGTCCGTCAGTTCCGGCCCGCCGCGGTCGGGCGAGGAACGGACGGTGCGGGTCTGGTAGTAGCAGCCGACCGTCCCGTCCTTGCGGTCGTACAGGATGGGGGTGACCACCACCTGCGGGCCGGCCCGGCCGCTGCGCTCGAAGGTCCACTCCTCGCGGAGCGTGGCCAGCGCGTCGGGCCGCTCCCGCTGGATCAGGTCGTGCACGTGCCGGGCGCTCGCCAGCTTGGTCAGCCCGCCGCCGTCGAAGGCGGGCCGCAGGCACAGCAGGACCAGCAGGTCGCAGGTGTCGCAGTGGAAGCCGAGTTCGGTGTTGCCGTCACCGTCCTGGTCGTGCAGCACCGAGGTGAGGTCGCCGCGCCCGTTCTGCGGGACGATCCGGCCGAAGTCCCGCAGCAGGAAGGAGAGCACCTCGGTGACCTCCTGCTCCGGGTGGGCCGGGTCCACCAGGCCGCTCACATGGGTGATGCCGACCGAGTCGGCGGCGTTCCGGACGAACTCCCGCAGCCTGGCCCGCACCTCCCCGGCCGCGTCCCACCGCCCGGCCCGCGCGTCGGCCCAGAGCAGCCGCCGCTCCTGCTCCCCGAGCGGGAGCGACCAGAGCTCCCGCCGGGCGTCCAACTCCAGGCTGCTCCAGCCGATTTCGGTCACCGCATCCATGTCCTCTCCTCCCTACCGGTCGCCGGCCGCAACGGCCTTCGCCCACAACTCCAGGCCCTCGTCGATCTGTTCGGCCGTGACGACCAGCGCGGGGATCATCCGGACCACGTTGAGGTGGATCCCGCACAGCAACAGCAGCAGCCCGTGCTCGGCCGCGGCCTGCTGGGCGCGCCGGGCCGCCTCCGGGTCCGGCGTGCCGTCGGGACGGCAGAACTCGCTGGCGGCCATCAGCCCGAGCCCGCGGACGTCGGCGATCCCGGGCGTCCCGGCGGCCACCGCCCGCAGCCCGGCCAGCAGCCGGACGCCCTGCTCGGCCGCGTTCTCGACCAGCCGCTCCTCGCGCAGCACGTCCAGGGTCGCCAGCGCGGCGGCGCAGGCCACCGGGTTGCCGCCGTAGGTGCCGCCCTGCGAGCCCGGCCAGGCGCGCCCCATCAGCTCGGTGGGCGCGGCGATCGCGGACAGCGGGAAGCCGCTGGCCAGCCCCTTGGCGGTGATCAGGACGTCGGGACGGACGCCGGCCCCGCCCGGGTGGGCGCTCTCGTGCTCGTGGGCCCAGAACCGGCCGGTACGGCCGAAGCCGGTCTGCACCTCGTCCACCACCAGCAGGAAGCCGTGCCGGTCGGCCCGCTCGCGCAGCCCGGCCAGGAAGCCGGGCGGGGCCGGGACGTAGCCGCCCTCGCCGAGCACCGGCTCGACGAACACGGCGGCCGTCTCGGCGGGCGCGGAGACGGTGGCGAGCACCTCGTCCAGTCCGCGCAGGGCGTGCGCGACGGCCTCGTCCTCGGACAGGCCCAGCCGGAACGCGGCCGGGAAGGGCGCCACCGCGACCCCGGGCATCAGCGGGCCGATACCGGCCCGGAACCGGGTGCCGGCCGTGGTCAGCGAGGCCGCGCCCATGGTCCGGCCGTGGAAGGAGCCCTCGAAGACGATCACGTTCTGCCGTCCGGTGGCGTGCCGGGCGAGCCGCAGCGCGGCCTCCACCGCCTCGGTGCCGGCGGTGGCGTAGAACAGCGAGTCCAGGCCGGGCGGCAGCACCTCGCCGAGCCGCTCGGTGAGCGTGAGGAGCTGGTCGTGCAGCACGGTGGTGTACTGCCCGTGGATCAGCCGGCCGGCCTGCTCCCGGACGGCCTCGACCACCTTCGGGTGACAGTGGCCGGTGCTGGTCACCCCCACTCCGGAGGTGAAGTCGAGGTAGCTGCGGCCGGCGGCGTCGTAGAGGTGGAGTCCTTCGCCGCGTACGGCGACGACCGGGGTGGCCTGCTTGAGCGCCGGGGAGAGCTGAGACACGGGGCCTGCCTTCACGGGTTGGTCCTGCCTTCACGGATGTCGTCACGACGTCGGTCGCGACGTTCGTCACGGATGTCGTCACGGGTGTCGTCACGGATGTCTTCACGGGTGGGTGGGATCGGGCCGGCGCCCGGCAGGTAGCCGGCCTCGGCGGCCCAGGTGAGCGCGGCCGACCACCACTGCGGGGTCGGCGCGGCGAAGCGCACACCCAGCCGGTCGAGCACCGCGGTGGTGTACGCGCTGTCCACCAGCACCCGGCGCTCCTCCTGCGCCGCCCACGCGGCGGCCACCCGGGCGGCCGTCGGGTGGCGGCGCTCGGCCCGGGCCAGGGCGGCCGCGAAGCCCTCCTCGTCGGTGAGCCGCACGGAGTGGCCGTGCCCGGCCAGCCACCGCACCAGCTCGTCGTGCGGGACGGCGTGCGGCGTCTCCACGTGGTACGCGCCGGGCGCGGTGTACGGGTCGAGGGCGATCGCGGCGATCCCGGCGGCCACCGTGTCCACGTACGAGAACGCGAACGCGGTGTCCGGCCGGCTCGGCGCGGCGCCGGCCAGCAGGTAGCCGCGGATCAGCTGGTAGATCCGGTTGTCGCCGGCGTTGGCCTGGAACGCGCCGGTCCGGCTGTGCGCCGCGATGTGGCCGCTGCGGTGCAGGTGGGCGGTGTGCCCGCGGGCGGCCCAGGCCCGGACGGCCTGCTCGGCCCGGTACTTGGTCCGCTCGTACGGGGTGCGGAAGTACTGGCCGATCTCCAGGTCCGCCTCGCTGAAGCGGCGCGGCGGGCCGTCGACGCCGCCGGAGACGGCGAGCGTGGAGACGTGGTGGAGCCGGGCGTCCGGCGCGTTCTCCCCGACCCAGTCGAGCAGCCGCCGCACCGCCGTGTGGTTGGTGCGCTCCAGCTCGTCGGGCGAGGCCACCAGCCGGACGTCCGCCGCCGCGTGCACCACCAGGTGGGCGCCCCGGGCGAGTTCCAGCCCGGCCGGGGAGAGGCCGAGGCCGTCCCGGTCGATGTCCCCGGCGAGCGCGCGGACGGGGCCGGCCGCCCCGGCACCGAGCCGCTTCAGCGCCTCGGCGTCGTCCGCGGCCCGCACCAGGCAGGTGACCTCGGCGCCGCGGCGGAGGAAGGCCTCCAGCAGGTGCCGCCCGAGGTAGCCGGTGGCGCCGGTGAGCAGTAACCGGGCGGGTTCGCGCACCCTCGCCCGGGCCGCCGGGGCGACGCCGGGGTGCAGCAGCTGGCCGGAGGTGGACAGCGGCGCCCGGACGACCGGTGCGGCCTCCGGGGCCCGCGCCTCGGCCGCCACCACCCGGGCGAACCGCCCGGTGATCCGCTCGGCGGCGGAGTGCGGCAGGCCGGGCCGCCCGTACACCAGGTCGGCGACCAGCCGCTGCTCCACCACCCGTGCGGTGAGGCGCAGTTCGTACAGCGGGTCGCCCCCGGTACAGCGGGCCGTCCCGGCCTGTTCGGCGGCGACCGTCCAGTCCAGCGCGGGTTCCTCGGGCAGCCGGAAGGTGCCGAGGAAGTTGAAGCCGACGGCGGGCCGCCCGCCGGGCGCGTCCATCGGCCGGACGGGTGCCTCGCGCAGCCACCGCGCCACGGCGTCCGGGGTGGCCCCGGCGTCCAGCGCGACGTACTTGACGGCGGTGAACCAGCCGACGGTGTCCAGGAATTCGCCCTCGTCGCCGACCGCGTCCCGGCCGTGGGTCTCGACCTCCACCGCGAGCCGGGGGCGGCCGCTGTCGCCGGTGACGGCCCCGGCGAAGGCGGCCAGCAGCACGGCCTCCAGCCCGGACCCGGCGCCGTGCCGGGCGATCAGCCGGGCGGTGGCCGCCGGGTCGAGCACCCAGCTGAGCGCGCCGGGCTCCCCGGCCTCTGCGACGGCAGGTTCTCCGACGGCGCCCGCCCCGACGGCGGGCTCCCCGACCGCGGGCTCCTCGGCCTCCCCGGCGGCCGGCTCGACAGCGGGCGACGCGGCCGCCGCCCAGGCGTAGAAGTCCGCCGTCGGCGGCAGATCGGCGGGCTTCCGGTCGAGCACCGCCCGGTACGCGTGCGCCAGGTCGTCCAGCAGGATCCGCCAGGACAACCCGTCGACCACCAGGTGGTGCGCGATCAGCGCGAGCCGGTCGTCGGTGCCGGGCGGACCGGTGAACAGGTGGGCGCGCAGCAGCCGGCCGGCCGCCGGGTCGAGGCTGCGGTGGAGTTCGGTGCAGACCCCGGCGACCGTGTCGGCGATCTCCCCGGCCGCGCGCGGGATCCGGGAACAGGAGACCGGGTCGAGGCCGGCCACCTCCCGGAGCTCGCCGCAGCCGTCGGGGGTGACCGGGCGGCGCAGCGCCGGGTGCCGCTCCAGGACGGCCGCGACGGCCGCCGAGAGCGCCTCCGGGTCGACGGCGGTGCGGCAGCGCAGCAGCACGGACTGGTTCCAGTGCCGCGGCTCCCGCAGCGACCGCTGCCGGTACAACCAGCGCTGCGCCGGGGCGAGTCGGTAGCCGCCGGCGTCACCGCGCGGGGCGGGGACGGACGGCGCGGCCGGGACCGCGGCCGCTGCCAGGCCCTCGGCCGTCGGGTGCCGGTAGAAGTCCTCGTAGGCGACCCGCAGGCCGGAGCGCCGCAGGAAGGCGATGGTGCGCATGGCGAGGATGGAGTCCCCGCCGAGGGCGAGCACGTCGGCGCGCGGACCGACCGCGGGCAGGCCGAGGGCGCCCGCCCAGAACCGGGCGATCTCCCCGGCCGGGCCGCTCCCGGCGGTGCCGCTGGACTCCGCCCGGGCCTCGACCAGTTCGGCCGCCAGCTCGGCCAGCCGCTGCCGGTCGAGCTTGCCGTTCGGCCCGACCGGGAACTGCGGCAGTACCAGGATCGGCTGCGGCACGGAGTAGCCGGGCAGCCGGTCCCGCAGGTGCGCGCGCAGGTCCTCCAGCGTCTCCTCCAGCGTCTCCTCCACCGCCGACCCTGCTGCCCCCGTCGGCCCCTCCGAGCCGCCGGCGCCTCCCAACAGCCGGACGACGCCGATCAGTTGATTGCCGAGTGCGGTCTCCCGCAGCAGCGCCGCCGAGCGGGCGACGCCGGGGTGGCCGTCCATCGCCCGCTCGACCTCGGCGAGATCCACCCGGTAGCCGCGGACCTTCACCTGGCGGTCCACCCGGCCCAGGAAGACCAGGTCGCCGTCCGCCCGCCGGCGGCACAGGTCCCCGGTGCGGTACACGAGTCGGCCGTCGTACCGGACGAAGCCGCGCGCGGTCTCGGCCGGCCGGCCGTAGTAGCCGGCGGTCACGCCCCGGCCCCCGATGAGCAGTTCGCCGACCGTGCCGTCCGGTACCGCCCGGCCGGCGCCGTCCACCACGGTCAGCAGCACCTCGCCGATCCCGGTGCCGATCGGTACGGTCGGCTCCTCGGCGGGCAGTTGGCCGGCGGAGGTGACGAGCAGGCAGGTGGCGCCGACGGTGGTCTCGGTCGGGCCGTAGTGGTTGGCCAGCCGCGCGGTGGTGCCCCGGTCGAGCAGGGCGGCGGCCAGCGGACGGGGCAGCGGCTCGCCGCCGAGCAGCACGGTGTGCAGCGGCGGGGAGTCGGCCGGACGGCCCTCCAGCAGGGCGGTCAGGTGCGAGGGGGTGGTCTTCAGCACGTCCACCCGGGCCCGGCGCAGCGAGGCCCAGAACGCCTCCGGGTCGCGCACCTCGCGGTCCGGCACGAGGTGCACCGAGCCGCCGGTGGCCAGGGCGAGCAGCCAGGCGGTGTGGCCGAGGTCGGCGGCCAGGGTGGTGACGTGCGCGGCGCACGGGGCGTCGGCCTCGGTGAGGCCGAGCCGCCCGGCCAGCTCCTGGGCGTAGTGCACGGCGTTGGCGTGGGTGACGGCCACCGCCTTGGGCTCGCCGCTCGACCCGGAGGTGAAGGAGAGGTAGGCGAGGTCCTCGCCCCGTACCTCGACGGTCGCCGACCGCGGCCCCGGCAGCGCCTCGACGGCCGGCGCGACCCCGACGCCGGTGCCCGGCGTCTGCCCGGTCCCGGTGCCGGGCGCCTCGGCGTGCTCGGCGCCCGGCGTCCGCCCGGCCCCGACGTCCACCACCTCCCCGCCGAGCCCGCCCTCGGTGGCCAGTACCCGGGCCACCCGCACGGACGCCAGCCGCCGGGCCAGGTCGGCCGCCGACCAGTCCGGATCGGCCAGCACGGCCGCCGCGCCCGAGCGCAGCACCCCGTACAGCAGCACCAGCATCCGGGCGTCCCGGGGCCCGACCAGGGCGACCCGGTCGCCCCGGCCGGTGCCGGCGGCGGCCAGCCGGGCGGCGATCCGGCCGGCCGCGGCGTCGACCGTGCGGTAGTCGAAGCTGCGGACCCCGTCGCCCAGGGCGGGCCGGTCGGGGTGGGCCCGGGCGAGGTGCGCGAGAAGTTCGGGCAGCGAGCGGGCCCCGCGGACGGGGTCGGCCGCGTGGCCGCGGGACGCGGAGCGGAGGTGCTGCGTCGCGGGGGTCACGCCGACTCGCCCCCCGTCCGGCCCGCCCGGGCCGGCCCGGCGACCACCCCCGGGTCGCCCACCAGGTATCCGTCGAGCAGCGCCCGCTCGGGCAGCCGTCCGGCCAACTCCCAAGCCAGCATGCGGTGCAGCCCGTCGAGGTGGATCAGCCCGGACCGGACCGCGAGGTCCCCGTAGTCGGAGTGGTCGACGGGCGCGGTGCTGAGGAAGACGGGCGTGAACGGTGCCCACCGCAGCAGCCGCAGCTTGGCCGCGCAGACCGGGTTGGCGACGGCCCAGGCGGCTCCGCCGGCGCGGACCCGCTCGGCCGCCTCGGCCACCGTCAGCCCGGAGCGCGGCACCGTTTCGACCTCCCCGCCCTCGCTGACGTGCCAGGGCAGCACGACGCCCAGGACGTCCGCCCGGGAGAGCCGGATCCGCCACCAGCCGCCGGGGATGCGGTCGGCACGTTCGAGGTTCTCCTCGCCGTACATGTTGCTGTTCGCCTCGTGGGCCCGCTCCACCGGATGGTCCCGCAGGTAGGCGTCGTGGACCTCGGGGAAGGCGACGGCGGTGACGATCTCCACGGCAGTGCTCCTCAGACGGTTCCGGTGTACTCGGTGCGGGCGTGTTCGCCGGCGGTGTACTCGGTGAAGTGCCGCTCGGCGAACAGCTCGGGCCACTGGCCGTCGGCCAGGTCCAGTTCGCGGGCCCGGGCGAGCATCTGCCGCCAGTAGGGCTTCACCGGGCGCCAGCGCGCCCCGACCTGGCAGTAGGAGGCGTCGACGAAGTACCGGGGGTGGCCCGGCCCTTCGGGCGCCGGTCTGCGGGTGTGGAACAGCGCCGAGTTGAGCAGCACCGTGGAGCCGGGCGGCAGCCGGTCGAGGACCACCTCGCCGGGCAGTTCCGCGGTGCCGTGGTGGGCGAAGGCGGACTTGCCGACGGTGCGCAGGTGCGAGCCGGGCAGCACGGCCAGGCTGCCGACCCGCTCGTCCAGTCCGCCGAGGTAGTGCAGCGCGTGGACCATCAGCAGCGACGGGTCGGAGCGGTCGTTGGGCTCGCAGTCGTGGTGCCAGGCCTTGCCCGGGATCCCCGGGTCCTGGCGGTCGCTGTGCAGGTGGTGGAAGACGAAGTCCGGCCCGAGCAGGCGGGTCAGGGTGCGCAGCAGCGGTGGGTGGGTGAGGAGTTCGCCGTGGGCGGGCAGTTCCAGTTCCAGCAGCGGGGGCGGTCCGTGGCGTAAGGGGTCGGCGCACGCGGCGATCGACCGGGCCCGCAGGCCCTCGTCCACCCACCGGTCGACCTCGGGGGCGAGGCGTTCGCGCAGCGCTTCCGGCAGCAGGCCGGGCAGGACCAGGTATCCGGACTCCAGGAACTGGCGGCGGTGCTCGGTGTCGAGGGCCTCACGCCCTCCGGAGTGCAACGTCACCGAACCGATCCCCTCCTTCCGTCGGGCGGGCACACACAGGGTCGTGACGCCACGGGACGTGGCGCGGGCAGTGGAGGCACACGTGTCGTCCAGACCTCGGGTGGCGGCGGTGCGTCCGTCACAGGCGTCTCGGCCGCCACAGCTGAATCGCGATCACCACGAAGAGGCATGCGTTGATCACGCAAAGTAGTCCGCCCCAGGAGTATGAACCTGTCATCGCGTCCACGACAAGGCCTATACCAGCTCGTGGACACCTTCCCGCCACCGTGCCGTTCAGCTCCGGCCACCAGTCGGCTCCCGTCCCACGGGGAACTCCGGGCCGTTCGCGCCCCGGTGATTCGCCGCCGTCACGGCGGATGCGGCACAGTGAGGTCATGAGCGACAGGAGTCACCCCGCCCCCGGACCGGTCAGGCGCCGCCCGGTCCAGCAGCGCAGCCTGGAGCGGTACGGCCGCATCCTGGACGCCTGCGCCGGGCTGCTGGACGAGGTCGGGGCGACCGCGCTCACCACCAAGGAGGTCGCCCAGCGCGCCCAGGTGCCGATCGGCACCCTCTACCAGTTCTTCGCCGGCAAGGAGGACCTGCTGGCCGCGCTCGCCACCCGCAACCTCGACCACTACCTCCAGCGCCTGGACGCCCGGCTGGCCGCCGCCGCGCCGGTCGGCCCCGCCCTCTTCACCGACCTGGCCGTGGAGGAGTTCGTGGCGATGAAGCGCGCGGTGCCGGGCTTCGGCCAGCTGGACTTCGGCCTGGCGGGCCCGGCCGTCCCCACCGGCGTCCAGGACGACCTGCACCTGCTGGACGCGAGCGTGGACAACAACACCGCCGTCGCGCTGCGGCTCCAGGCGCTCGGCGGCGAACTGTTCCGGACGGGCGACCCGTCGGCCACCACGCTGACCCTGCGGGTGGCCCTGGAGGCCGCCGACGCGGTGCTCAAGCTGGCCTTCCGGGAGGCGCCCGACGGCGATCCGGCGCTGATCGCCGAATGCAAGCGGTTGGTCCGCGGCTACCTCGCGCAACAGTCCTCCGCCCGCTGACGCCGGACCCCGCGCCCCTCGCGCACCCCGTCCGCCCGAGGCGTTGCGCGCCCGCCGCACCCGCAGCACAGTGGATAGCGGGAACGGCCGTGGAGGCGGCCGGGCACACGACCCGAGGGAGCAGACCATGCAGGCAGCGGTAGGTGACCAGCTCCACATCCACAGCAGGTCGGTGGGCATGGTGGACCAGAAGGGCGAGATCGTCGAGGTGCGCGGCACCGACGGACAGCCGCCGTACATGGTCCGGTTCGAGGACGGCCACGAGGGTCTGATCTACCCGGGCCCCGACTGCAACATCGAGCGTCGCGAGGCGAACCTCTGACCGACACCCCCGTCACCCCGCCCCGCGCGAGGTGGTGAGGAGCGGTGTCCGCTCCCCCGACCCCGCTGCCCGGGGCACTCGCCGGGCTCGCGCCACTGCTGGACCACTACGGGTACCTCGCGGTGGCGCTGCTCGTGCTGCTCGACAACTGCGGCATCCCGGTGCCCGGACAGACCGTGCTGGTGCTGGCCTCGGTGTACGCCGGCGCCGGGCACCTCGACTTCGCCGCCGTCCTGCTGGTCGCGGCCGGCGCCGCCGCGCTCGGCAACAGCCTCGGCTACCTGATCGGCCGCACCGGCGGGCGCGCCTTCGTCCACCGCTGGGGCCGCTACGTGCTGCTCACCCCGGCCCGGATGGACCGCGCCGAGGACTTCTTCGCCCGGCACGGCGGCAAGGTGGTCACGGTCGCCCGCTTCGTGGACGGGCTGCGCCAGTACAACGGGATCATCGCCGGGACCACGGAGATGCCCTGGCGCCGGTTCCTGCCGTTCAACCTGCTGGGCGCGGTGCTGTGGACGGCGGTCTGGGGCACCTTCGGCTACCTCGCCGGGGCCAACATCGGCGCGGTGTACCGCACGGCGCTGCGCTACCAGGTCTGGTTCGCGGTCGGGCTGGGCGTGCTGGTCGCCGCCGTCCTGCTCCGGCAGGTGCTGCGCCACCGGCGCCGGCGCCGCACGGGCACAGGCACCGGCACCGGGCCCGGGCCCGAGTAGCCGCCGGTCAGCCCAGCGGGAACACCTCGAACGGCACCGCGAAGCGCGTCCCCAGCCGGCTGCCCGCGCCCCGGCCGAAGCCCTCCAGGAACTCCCGCGGCTCCGCCATCGCCCCGCCCAGCCCGGCCAGGTACGCCTTGTGCTCCTCCAGCGAGGCGACGCCCCGGTCGAAGTGCGCGGTGGTGTCCACCGCGTGCCCGGCGTCCGGCGAGGCCACCGCCCAGATCTGCCGCACGCCGTTCCACGGCTCGTGGCCCTCGGCCAGCAGCTCGCGGAACACCCAGCGGTTCCCGGCGTCCCGAACCCCGTCCAGGGTGGCCCGGCCGACCGCGATGTGGTCGGCCTGGTTGAGGAACTGCCCGCCGTAGGTGTCCCGGAAGTTGCTGGTGATCACGATGTCCGGCCGGTGCCTGCGCACCACCCGGGCGATGTCCCGGCGCAGCGGCAGCCCGTACTCCACTACCCCGTCCGGGTGTCCGAGGAACTCGACGGTGTCGACGCCGACCACGCGCGCCGAGGCGATCTGCTCGGCCTCGCGCAGCGGGCCGCACTCGGCCGGGTCCAGCGAGTCGATGCCCGCCTCGCCGCTGGTGACCATCGCGTAGACGACCTTCTTGCCCTGCGAGGTCCAGCGGGCGACGGCCGCGGCCCCGCCGTACTCCATGTCGTCGGGGTGGGCGACGATCGCCAGCGCGGTCTGCCAGTCCTCGTCGACGGGCTCGAAGGGCTCGGGGGCCTGCTCGGTCATGCTGCTCGTTCCTCTCGGTGCGGCTCACGGTGCGGCTCACGGTCGTACGGACGCACCACAGTCGCACGGCCGTACCACCCGTGACTCTAGAAGACCGGCTTCCCCCACGCCCCGTCAGACACCGTCGCCCCCGGTCGGCTTGCCCCTGTCGCGGGCGTCAGGGGTTGGCGTCCGGGCGTCCCTCGGCGGCACCGGCCCGCCCCGGGACCTCGCGACGGGTGTGCCGGAGGTCCCGGGCGGTCCCGGGCGGGTGTGCGGGAGGGGTCAGCTCGGGTCGGCGGCGAGCAGAGGATCGGCGGGGGCGGCGGAGGTGTCCTGGCCGGGCCAGCGGATCCGGGTGGCGCAGAGGGAGACGACGGCCGCCGAGGCGGCGACGGCGGCCATGCCCCAGAGCAGGCTGGTGGCGCCGGCGATGAAACCGATCATGGCGGGGCCGGCCAGCAGGCCGGTGGTGCCCATGGCGGCGACCAGCGAGAGGGCGTCGGCGCCCTGCCGGGCGGCGGCGACGTAGACGCACGGGGTCACCGCGGCCACGCCGAGGCCGACGCAGGCGAAGCCGAGCAGGGTCGGGACCACGCCGCCGACCGCCAGGGCCAGGGCGAGTCCGAGACCGGCCAGCAGGCTGCCGGTGCGCACGATCCGGCCGTCGCCGAAGCGGGTGCGCCAGCCGTCCGCGAAGATCCGGGCGCAGACCATCATCACCGAGACCACCGCGATGCCCAGCGGGGCGAGCCCGGCGCCGGCGTGCACGTAGTCCTTGAGGTAGAGCGCCGACCAGTCGTTCATGGCGCCCTCGGTGACGGTGCCGAACACCATCGCCAGGCCCATCCAGAGGGTCGCGACGGTCGGCAGCACGAAGCCGCGGCGCCGCTTCCTCTCCTCTGGTTCGGCGGCTTCGGCCGGCCGGTCCGCCAGCAGCCCCGGCCGGGCCGTCACGACCAGCACCGCGAGCAGCGCGGCGGCCACCCCGAAGTGCACCGCCAGGGTGCCGGTGACGGAGGTGACGCCCGAGGCCAGCAGGGCGGCGAGCAGCGAACCGGCGCTGAAGGTGGCGTGCAGCCGGGACATCGTGGCCCGCTCGAAGCGGGCCTCCAGCGCGGCGCCCTGGGCGTTCATCGCGACGTTCAGGCAGCCGACCGCGACGCCGTCGAGGAACAGCACCAGCAGCATCACGGGGTAGTTCGGCACCACCGACAGGGCGAGCAGGATCACGCCGAGGGCGAGCGCGGACAGCACCGAGAGCAGGCGGGAGCCGAGCCGCCGGGTCAGCACCGCGACCAGGGGGAAGGACACCGCCGCGCCGATTCCGCAGGTCATCAGCAGCAGGCCGATCTGGGCCTCGCCCAGATCGAGCCGGGCCTTGAGCGCGGGCACCCGGGAGACCCAGGTCGCGTACTGGAATCCGAGGACGAAGAACAGGGCGCCGATGGCCACTTGGGACCGGCGGAAGTCGTCGCGAACGGGGGACATCGGTATCAGCCCACTTCGGCTCTGGAGTACGGCCCGCGGATCGCGGTGGAGTGCGGCAGCGGCCGGACCGGGACGGCGTCCAGCGGCATCGCCATGTAGACCGCCCGGGTGCCGTAGCTCTCGGGCAGGTCGATCTCGGGCCGGGCGCGGTAGCCCAGCGGGGTCCACAGCACGTGCGAACCGCGGACGGCGACCAGCGAGGCGCTCCGGTAGCCGGCCGTCCGGGCGGTGTGCTCCAGGTGCCGCAGCAACCGCAGGGACAGGCCCCGGCCGCGCAGGTCCTCGGAGATCACCAGGTCGTGGGCGTGCATGTTGGTCGGCCGCTCGCCCGCGTCGGCCCCGTCCTCGCCGCGGCCGAGGTCCGGGCAGCGGAACAGCGGGTACGGCAGGGCGAGCAGGTAGCCGCCGAGGCCGCCCGGGTGCTCCAGCACGAAGCAGGTGTCCGGCGAGGCCCGATGCCGGGAGCGCAGCGCCTCGCGGCCCTCGGACAGGCCGCTGGCGGCGTAGGCGCGCTCCTCCAGCGCGACCACGGCGTCCCAGTCCTCCTCCCGGAGCAGCCGGATGCGGTACTCGCTCATCGCTCTCCTCCGTCGCGGCGCCCGCCGATGCAGCTGTACGGCAGCGGCGCGAAGCCGTTGAACCCCTGGGTGGCGTAGGCGGTGGCGTACGCGCCGCAGGAGTGGATCCAGACCGGTTCGCCGGAGCCGATCGCGCGCGGGACGCGCACCAGGCCGCCCTCCTGCGCGTACGCGTCGTCGCTGTCGCAGGTCGGGCCGGCCACCACGGCGTTGACGAACTGACCGCCCGGGTGGGTGGGGAACTCCAGCCGGTACTGGAGCTGGTCCATCTCGTACAGGCCGTTGAACTTGCCGCAGCTGAGGTAGAGCCAGTCCTCCCGGGTGCCGTCGGGGCGGTGGCGGGAGGTGAGCCGGGAGACGTGGGCGCGGATCGCGCCGTGGTCGGCGACCAGGTGCCGCCCGGGCTCCAGCAGGAACTCCAGCGGCGCGGCGTTGACGGCGCTCAGCCGCTCCATGCCCTCGCGGATCACCGCGAACATCTTGTCCAGCGGCGGGTCGAGCGGGCGTCCGCCGCGGTCGAGGACGCCGAGGGCGGGCAGGCCGCCGCCGAGGTTGATCCGGGTCGGGGTGATGCCGCGCCAGTTGAGCGCCTCCAGTACGGCGGCCAGCGACTCCACGGCGGCGCTCCAGGCTTCGGCGGTCATCTGCTGGGAGCCGACGTGCACCGACAGTCCGGACGGCACGAGCCCGGCGGTGCGGGCGGCGTCGAGCACCCGCACGGCGTCCTCGGGCGAGCAGCCGAACTTGTGGCTCAGGCCCCACAGCGCGCCCTCGCCGGTGGTCGCGATGCGGCAGAACACCCGTGCGCCGGGGGCGTGTTCGGCGATCGCCGCGACGTCCTCCAGGCTGTCGGTGGCGAAGTCCCGCACGCCCAGCCGGTGGGCCTCGGCGATGTTGCGGTCGGACTTGACGGTGTTGCCGTAGTGGATCAGTTCGGGCGGCACGCCGGTGCGCAGCGCCTGGGCGATCTCCTGCGGGCTCGCCGCGTCGAAGCCCGATCCGAGGGCGGCGAGGTGGTCCAGCACCTCGTCCACCGGGCAGGCCTTCATCGCGAAGCGGACGGCCACCCCGGGCAGTTCGGCGCAGAGCGCGGCGTACTGGCGGCCGATGCCGTCGAGGTCGTAGATGATCCGGTCGTCGGTGGCGGCGGCGAGTGCGGCGCGCAGCGCGGTGCGGTCGTGCTCGTCGGCGCGGCGCGTCTCGGTGCGCACCGCGGAGACGGCCGGGGCACGGTGGGCGGGCGGGTGGGCGGCGCTGTGGCCGCCGGCGCGGCCGCCGGGGTGGCCGGCGGCATGGCTGGTGGCGTGACCGGTGGTGTGGCCGGTGGCATGGCTGGTGGTCTGGCGTATCACGTGGAGTTCCCCGTCCGGCTAGCGTGGCCGCCGGTCGACGGGGGTGGCCCTGCTCGCCCGCACCAGCGGGCCCCACGCGTCGATCAGCGCTGCGAAGTCCTCGATGTCCGTCTGCGCCTCGTCGAGCAGGCGTGCCCGCAGGGGCGCCAGGTGGTCCGCGAACTCGGCGTACTTTCCGCCGAGGCGTCGGTAGCAGCGGTCGAGTTCGGCGAGCCTGCGGTGGTTCTCCGCGCGGTCCGTCGCGGCGCTGCGACGGGCGGATTGGGCGATCGGTTCGGGGCGGACGCGGTGCTGTTCGTCCAGCAGGGCGCCGCCGGCCGCCTCCATCTCGGAGTAGACCGGGTAGAGGTAGAGCATGGAGAGCAGGAACTTGGCGTAGCGCAGCTGGTAGGCGGTGAAGCCGGGGCCGGTGCGCCGTTCCGGGGTGTGGTAGTTGACGATGTGGCGGTTGTGGGTGACGCCCGGCAGGGTCGCGTCGCGCACCAGGTGGTGCAGGAAGTAGTCGCTGCCGATGGTGTCGGTGGCGGGCGGCAGCGGCACCCGTTCGTAGACCTCGTGGTGGAGGCCGATGTTGCACATGTCGATGTGCCAGATGTCGGGCAGGTCGAGCACCGCGCGGTCGGCGGTGAACGGCTCGGTGCCGCCTCCGGTGAAGGAATCGGCGACGAGTTCGCGCTTCTCCTCCTCGCTCGCGCCGGTGGGCGCCCAGAGCGCGACCACGTCGTGGTGGACCTCGGGGTCGAGTTCACGGATCCCGCCGATGTCGACGGAGGGTTCACCGACGAAGGAGGCGCCGACCAGTGCGACCGGCTTGTCCGCGTGCGCCGCGTCGAGGGTGTTCTCGGTGACGGCGGCGGCCGCGTCGGCGGCCTTCAGTCCGAGCGTGGCCAGCTCGTGCTCGATCGGGAACACCGGTTCGCCGTCGAGCAGTTGGTACCGGCTGTCGGAGTCCCGGCGGTGCACCGACTCGCAGCCGAGCGCGGCGGCCAGCAGGAACGCCCGGTTGGTGCAGGCGCCGTAGGAGACGGCGTCGGGCAGCATCAGGCGCAGCAGCCGGCCCCGGTCGGCCTCGCGGGATCGGTCGATGACCTCGCGCAGGAAGGCGCGTTGGGCGTCCTCGTCCAGGTGGTGGACGACCACGCCGTCGACGGCCGGCAGGCCGGCGAGGGCCCCGGCGTGCCGGGCACGGTCCGCGGGCTTGGCGGAGTCCAGCACCAGCAGGTGCACCCGGACGCCGAACCGCCGTACGGCGTGGGCGGCTTCGGCGCCGATCGCGGTGATGGTGTCCGCGCACGCGCGGTTGGTGGGCAGGGTCAGGCAGACGTCGCGCATTCCAGCTCCCCGGTGTCCCCGCATTCGTCGAACGGCTTGCCGCTCCAGGACCGCAGTCCGAGCAACTTCTCCCCCAGCTCGGTGAGTTCGGCGGTTCCGTAGCGCTGCGCCTCGGGCCGGTCGGCGTCGCCGACCAGCGTGCGGTTCCAGTCCGGCGTGCCGAGCGTGCGCCAGGACTCCACCCGGGAGCGGCGCAGCTTCTCGGACTCCTCCAGCGCGGGCATCATCGACAGGTACTGCACCGCGCGCACGCCGTCGGCCGAGGTGTTGCGCTCGACGCCGTGGGCGAGCAGGCCGTTCCAGATCAGCAGGTCACCGGCCTTCAACTCGGGCCGGACGACGGGGAACTCGGCGCGGTCGACGTCCGGGCGGATCGGGTCGCGGTCGGGCGGCTGGGCGGCCCGCCACTCGTCGAAGCGGCGGAACAGCTCCGGGTCGCACTGGAAGCCGCCGTGGTCGGGGGCGGTGTCGTTGAGCGCGATGATGCCCTGGACGCGCTGCGGCAGTATGCCCCGGGTGGTGTCGACGTCCCAGTGCAGCTCAATGTCGAAGCCGCGGTCGGTGGGCTCGATCAGCGCGCGGTCGCGGTTGCGGACGTTCGGCGGGTTGAGGTTGAGCCGGTCGAGGGTGACCCAGAGCTCCTCGCAGTCCCACACGTCCACGAAGGCGTCGTAGACGCGCTGCGACTGGCGGCTGTCCCAGATGAGCTGGTGGTGGTAGGCCTCGACGAAGCCGTAGACGTGCAGGTGCCGGTCGAGTTCGTCGCGGTACTCGCGCTCGCGGTACCAGTCCTCGGGGCGGTCCGGCGACAGGCCCTGGAACTCCCAGGCGAAGTCGAGCAGTCGGCGCGCGGCT
Organism: Kitasatospora sp. NPDC058048; assembly: GCF_042885555.1. Taxonomy (NCBI): domain Bacteria; kingdom Bacillati; phylum Actinomycetota; class Actinomycetes; order Kitasatosporales; family Streptomycetaceae; genus Kitasatospora; species Kitasatospora sp. NPDC058048. The sequence goes on from NZ_JBHVRT010000008.1 coordinate 60,535, forward strand.
CCGGCCGGGATCGCCTGCTTCACCACCACGTAGCCGTAGGTCCGCCAGAACGCGTGGTCCTCCTCCGAGAGCACCCGCAGCGGGTGCTTCTTGCGGACCTCGCGCAGCGCGGTCGGGGCGAGGTAGCTCTCGGTGTCGGCACTGAAGTAGGGGCGCTGCGACGCAGCCCGGTACAGGTATTCCCCGTCGGGTCCGTCGGGGTGTTCGGCAGGGCTCGGCATGGGCAGTCACTCCATGGTTCGTAGTCGACGCAGCGCTTCCTCGCGGGCTCGATGCGGGCACGGCGAGTCGACGGCCGGCCACCGGCCGCAACAGGAATTCGAGTGCGGCCCGGAGGGCCGTCCGCATACGGTCCTTCTCGCCTCGGCCCGCGGGCGCGGAACAGCGCCACGTCAGGGGGCCAACTCTCCCGCCCGGCAAGGCACCTCACCCCGCATCAGCCTTTGCCGAACCGCGCTCCCCATACGTTGGACTAGACCAACTAATGGTGTCAACCCTTTCCTGCGGGTTACCGATTGGGAAATCAACGCAGCTCACGACGCCTCTCGGGGTTCGCTTTATGTTTCGGAGACTGACATAAGAGCGGGTATGTTTCTGGAATTGACATATTCGCGCGCACGGTGAACCGGTCGGCCCGGCCGTACGTTGGGCTCATGGCACCCGCGCTGACGGCTCCCCCGTGGCTGACCGAGGGTCTGCGGCCCCGGGCCGCGCCCGTCCCGTGGGCCGCGGTCGCCCGCGCGTCCGTCGCCCTCTCCGCGCCGCTCGCGGTGGGCACCGCCACCGGGCGGCCCGCCTACGGCGCGCTGGTGTCGATGGGCGCGCTGTCCGGAGTCATCGGGGACACCGCCGACGCGTACCGGATGCGGGTCCACAACATCGCCGTGCCCCAGCTGTTCGGCGCCCTGGGGATGCTGCTCGGCACCCTGGTGTTCGGCGCCGGCTGGACGGCCGTCGCGACGGTGACCGTCGTCGCGCTGGTCTCCGGCATGATCTCCTCGATCGGCGCCGTCGCCTCCGTCTCCGGGCTGCTCCTGCTGCTCAACGCGGTCGTCGGGGCCGGGCTGCCGCTGCCCTCCCCCTGGTGGCTGCCGCCCGCCCTGCTGCTGCTCGGCGGCCTGGTGGTGCTCGCCCTGACCCTGCTCGCCTGGCCGCTGCGCGTGGGCGTCCCCGAACGGGCGGTGGTGGCCGGCACCTACCGGGCGGTCGCCGACCTGCTGGAGGCGGCCGGCACCCCGGAGTACGACGGACGCCGCCGCGAACTCACCCGCTCGCTCAACCAGTCCTACGACCTGCTGCTCGCCCGCCGGGCCCGCCGGCACGGCCGCTCACCCACCCTGGTACGGCTGCTCGCCCAGCTCAACGCGGTGATCCCGGTGGTCGAGGCGGCCTCGGCGGCCCAGCTGCGCCCGCCCGAGTTCGGCCCGCTGGCCGCCGGCTACCCGGCCGCCGTACGCGCGCTGGCCGACGCCGTCGAGCAGAACCGCACCGGCCCGCCCCCTCCGCTCGGCCTGCCGGTCCCGGCCGGCCCGTCCACCCGCGCGCTGGTCCAGGCGATCGGGCACGCCGCCGTCGTCGTGCACGAGGCCGCACCCGACCCGTACGCCACCGGCGACCGGCTGGGCCGCCCCGCCGGGATCGAGGTCCGGGCCCGGCGGGCGACCAGGGCACTGCTGCTGTCCGGCGCGTCCTGGCGGTACGGGCTGCGGCTGGCACTGTGCATCGGGCTGGCACAGGTGCTGGTCTCGGTGATCGCGGTGCCCCGCTCGTACTGGGTGACGCTGACCGTGACCTTCGTGATGAAGCCCGACTTCGGCTCGGTGTTCTCCCGCGCGGTGCTGCGCGCGCTCGGCACCGCCGCCGGGCTGCTCATCGCCGTCCCGGTCCTGGCCGAGGTGCCGCACGGCTGGTGGGACGTCCCGGTGATGGCGGCACTGGCGGCCCTGATTCCGGCCCTGTCCGCCAAGGGGTACGCCTTCCAGACCGCGGCCATCACCCCGGTGATCCTGCTGCTCTCCGACCTGCTCAACCACCAGGGCTTCCGCCTGGTGCCGCCCCGGCTCTACGACTCGCTGATCGGCTGCGGCATCGCGCTGCTGGTCGGCTACCTGCTGTGGCCGGACTCCTGGCACACCCGGATCGGCGACCGGCTCGCCGACGCCGTCCAGGACACCGCCTCGTACGTGTCGCTGGCCCTCGCCACCGCGCCCGGACGGGACGAACCGGCCCGCGCCCGCTACCGGCGCCGCCTCTACCGGGACCTGTCCACCGTGCGCAGCGAGTTCCAGCGGGCGCTCACCGAGCCGCCGCCGGTCGGCACCCGGGCGGAGGCCTATTGGCCGGTGGTGATCGCGGTCGAACGGATCGTGGACACCACCACCGCCACCCGGGTGCGGATCGAGCACGGCGCTCCGGTGCCGACCGCCGCCGAGGTCGCCACCGTCACCCGGGAGCTGACCGGCCTCGCCGAGGCGCTGCGCACCGGTGGGCCGCCGCCGGGGGCGGAGCCGGACGCGCTGGCGCCGGACTGCGCGCTGGCCCGGCTCCACCACGAGGTGCGCGCCGCCCGGTCGGTGGTGGCGCCGATGGCCCGAACCGCTACGCCGGCGCCCTGAGCGCGGCCGGTCCCGGACGCTCGGCGTTCGGTCCCCGCCCCGCGGCGTTCGATCCCCGACCCCGCGGATTCGGTCCCGGCTCCGGGTGCGCCCCGCCCCGCCGGGTTCAGTCCTGGATCCGCCGCCAGGGCCGGTCCGCCTCCAGCGCGAAGGCCAGTTCCAGCAGCAGCCGCTCCTGCCCGTGCGCCGCCGACAGGTGCACCCCGACCGGGAGCCCGCCGGGCTCGGAGCCCGCCGGCAGCGCGATGCCCGGGCCGCCGGTCACGTTGTTGACCGGGGTGAAGGCGACGTAGCGCATCAGCCGGTCCATCAGCTCGTCGAAGTCCACGTTCGGGCTCAGGTACCCGATCGGCGGGGCGGTGTGGGCGAGCACCGGGGAGAGGATCACGTCGTGGTCGCGGAAGATCCGCGCGTACACGCCCTCGGCCCGGCGCAGCCGCCGCAGCACGCCGGGGGTCTGCGGGAACTCCGCCCGGAACCGACGGCGCAGTCCGGTGGTCAGGCCGTCCAGCTTCCCGGCCCGGAAGCTCGGGTCGATCAGCAGCCGGCCGGTGGCGGCGATGGCCCAGGCGATGTAGCCCCAGTAGCTGACGAAGTCGCGGGAGAACTCCTCGCCGAAGGGCAGTGCGGTCGGCTCGACCAGGTGGCCCATCGCCTCCAGCCGGGCGGCGGTCTCCTCGACCACCTGCCGGGTCGGCCCGTCGGTCTTGGCGATCGGCGAGTCCACCACCAGGCCGATCCGCAGCCGCCGATCGCCCGGCCCCTCGACCAGACCGAGCGGAGGAAGCCCGGGGTTGCCGCGGTGCCGCTCGGCGGCCGCGAAGAAGGCGGCGGTGTCGCGCACCGAGCGGGTCAGCACGCCGTCGGTGACCAGGTCGATCGGCAGTTTGCCGCTCTGGGCGTTGGTGACCAGCCGGCCCCGGGTGGGCTTGAGCCCGACCAGCCCGCAGCAGGCCGCCGGGATGCGGATCGAGCCGCCGCCGTCGTTGGCGTGCGCGATCGGCACCACGCCAGCGGCCACCAGGGCCGCCGCGCCGCCCGAGGAGGCGCCGGGCGAGTGCGAGGGCTTCCAGGGGTTGCGCACCGGCTGGGCGGTGGCGAACTCGGTGGAGGCGTTGAGGCCGAACTCGGGCAGTCTGGTCTTGCCGAGGACGGCCAGGCCGGTGGAGAGGAACTGGTCGGTGAAGCGCGCGTTGCGGCGGGCCGGGCGGGCGCGGTAGGCCTCGCTGCCCATCGCGGTCGGCAGGCCGCGCAGGTCCACGTTGTCCTTGAGGTAGGTCGGTACGCCCCAGAGCGGACCGCCGATCCCCTCCCGGCTGATCCGCGGTTTGTCGTACGAAGCATGGGCGACGGGCAGCAGCGCGCCGTCCACCCGCGCGGCCCGGTCGACGGCCGCGCCGACCAGTTCCCTCGGGTTGACCGCGCCGGCCCGGACCAGCGCGGCGAGCGCCACCGCGTCGTGGGCGCCCAGGGCGTCGTCGGCGAACGCGTGGACCCGCTCGTCGGTCATCCGAACTCCCCACTCCCTGCCGGACGTTCCACCGTCCGGCGATCACACCGGTTGGTCGTACCTGCCCGGCTCTACTGACCGGTAATCTCGCAGGGCTTCGAGTGTAGGCACGACCGGCGGCCGTCGCCCGACCGGGGTCGACCCCGACGGGTAAACGCTCCATCAAATCTTCGAGGGCGCACGACCGTTCGGCCCGCGCCCCCGCGTTCACCCCGTCCGCCCGTCCACGATCGTTTCGCCGCACGCCGCCGGGAAAGATCACGTTCGCGATTCGTCCCGGTCCTCCCGCCCCAACCAAGGTGACGCCCGTGCCGACCCCCTTTTTCCCGACCACCCGGTTCACCGCGGCCACCGCCCCCGGCGGCCTCCCGCTGCTCGGCCACGCCCCCGCCCTCCTCCACCGCCCGCACGAGTTCGTCGCCGGCCTGCCCGCCCACGGCGACCTCGTCCGGCTGCGGCTCGGCCCGCTCCACGCGTACGTGGTCTGCCACCCCGAGCTGGTCCGCCGGCTGCTCGCCGACGACCGCACCTTCGACAAGGGCGGGCCCCTCCTCGACAAGGCCCGGGAGGTCCTCGGCAACGGCCTCGCCACCTGCCCCGCCGCCGCCCACCGGCGCCAGCGCCGCATGCTGCAGCCCGCGTTCCACCGCGACCGGCTGCCCGGCTACGCCGCGCTGATGGCCGAGGAGATCGGCGGCGCCACCGCCCGCTGGCGCGACGGCGACGTGATCGACGTCCCCGCCGCGATGCACCGCCTCTCCACCGCCGTCACCGCCCGCTGCCTGTTCGCCGCGCACGAGCGGGCCGGCACCCTGCCGGTGCGCCGGTCCATGGACGCCGTCACCCGCGGCGTCGGCCGCCGGGTGATGCTGCCGCTGCCCGGCGCCGACCGCCTCCCCACCCCCGGCAACCGCCGCTTCCGCCGCGCCCGACAGGACCTGCGGGAGATCACCCGGCGGCTGATCGCCGACCACCGCGCCGCCGGCACCGACCGGCACGACCTGCTCTCCACCCTGCTCGACGCGACGGACGAGGACGGCCGGGGCCTGACCGACGCCGAGGTCCACGAGCAGGTGGTCACCTTCCTGCTGGCCGGCACGGAGACCACCGCCGCCACCCTCTCCTGGGCCTGGACGCTGCTCGCCGCCAACCCGGCCGTCCGGATGCGGCTGCACGCCGAACTCGACACCGTCCTGGACGGCCGACCCGCCCGCCACGAGGACCTGCCCGCCCTGCCGCTCACCGCCCGGATCGTCAGCGAGACCCTGCGGCTCTATCCGCCGCCGTGGATCCTCAGCCGCACCGCCACCGTCGACACCGAGCTCGGCGGCCACCGCATCCCGGCCGGCGCCACCCTGTTGTACAGCCCCTACCTGCTGCACCGCCGGGCCGACCTCTTCCCCCGCCCCGACCGCTTCGACCCCGACCGCTGGCTCACCACCGCCCGCCCCGCACCCGGCACCTACGCGCCCTTCGGCCTCGGCGCCCGCCGCTGCATCGGCGAGGTCTTCGGCACCACCGAGGCCGTCCTCGCCATCGCCACCATCGCCGCCCGCTGGACCATCGCCCCCGCCCCGGGCCGGCCCGTCCGCCCCACCCGCGGCTCCTCCCTCACGCCCCGGCCCTTCACCGCGACACTCACCCGCCGGGTCCGCTGACCGGACCGCGACCGGGCTCCGACGCCGTCCGCGCCGGGTCCGCCGACCGGATCCCGGCCCGGCTTCGGTACTGTCCCGGCGTGGCCGGCCGCACGGGCGCCGGCCGGAACCACGCCGCTCGACCGGGACGCCACCAGACCATGAACGCTCGAACCCCCTCGGGGCTCCTGACCGGGCTGCTGCGCGCCGCCCGGACGTACCCGCGCCGCTCGCCGCTGACCTTCGGCTACGTCGTCCTGCTCCTGCTCGGGCACGTCTGGGTCGAGAACCTGCTCGCCGCCGACCGCGCGGACGCGCTGCGCGACCACATCAGCACCAACCTCGACAACCTGCACGACCACCCGGTCAGCGCCCTGCTCGGCAGCGCGCTGCTCTTCGACGGCACCCTCACCGAGATCCTCTCCACCGGCTTCGGCAGCACCCTGATCACCCTGGGCCTCGGCGTCTGCTGCTGCCTCGCCTGGACCGAGCGCCGCTTCGGCGGCCTGCGCGCCGCCGCCGTGTTCCTCGGCGGGCACATCGGCGCCACCCTGATCACCGCCGCGGTGATCCTGCTCGCCCTGCGCCACGGCTGGTACCCGGAGAGCGTCCGCGGGGCCTCGGACTACGGCATCAGCTACGGCGCCCAGACCGTGCTCGCCCTCGCCACCCTCGCCGTGCCCCGCCGGGCCCGGCTGCCCTGGGCCGCCTTCGTCGTCGCCTGGCCGCTCTCCGGCGGCGACTGGCCCGGCCCTCTCCCGGGCTTCACCACCGTCGGGCACCTCCTCGCCGCCGCCCTCGGCTTCGCCCTGGCCGCCACCGTGGCCCTCGGCGCCTCGCGGCGCCGGCGTGCCGGGGCCGAGCGGCCGGCGGACGTCCACCCGAACCCGTGACCGGCCCCGGCTCTCCAGGGCCTCCCGGTTCCAGAGCCAGTCGGTCCCAGGACCCGTCGGGGCGGGCGGGCCGAGGCCCGGGCGGCGGTCAGCCGGGCGGGCGCCGGTCGGCGGCGATGGCGGTGAGCAGCCGCTCGATCTCCTCCAGCCGGCGCCGCAGGTCCGCGACGTCGCCCCGGGTGGCGCTCTGCTCGCCCGCCTTGAGGGAGACCAGCAGCTGTCCGTCCGGCTCCAGCCGGGCCCGCGCGACGTCGCCGACCTTGTCGCCGTTCTGGATCCGGATGGCGTGCTCCAGCTCGGACGGGCGCAGCGCCAGGCTGTGCAGCGCGCCGTCGACCAGCTTGCCGTCCTTCACCACGGTGGTCGGCCTTCCCTCCAGGACCCGCGCGGCCCTCGGGTCGCGCGCGAGCCAGCGGGTGACGGCGGCGTTCACCGCGATCAGGGTCACCGCTCCGATCGCGCCGCCGAGCAGGCTGTTGTCATTGCCGATGATGGCGTTCTGCACCACGTTGGAGAGCAGGAAGACCACCACCATGTCGAAGGTGTTCAGCCCCGCCAGCCCGCGCTTCCCGGCGAGCCGGAACAGCACCAGGATCAGCACGTAGACGGCGATCGTGCGGAGGACCTTCTCCACGATCGGAATCTGGACGGCCATCAGGTCGTGCCACACTGCCCCGCTCCTCCCGCCTCGCCCGCTGCGAACGGGGCAGACGCTACGCCAAGGTCACCGCTTGGGCCTGCCGCGCCGGGCCGCCGCGCCCCGCCCGCCGGCCTTGGCTCCCCCGGCCTTCGGCGCCCCGGCCCGCTGCCCGCCGGACTTCTGGCCGCCCGCCTTCTGCGCACCGCTCTTCTGCCCGCCGGCCCGCTGCGGCTGCGGCTTGCCCCGGCCCGCCGCCGCCTTCTTCGGCTGCGCCTCGGGAGCCGCCTGCCCGGCCCCGCGGCCGCGCGAGCTGTTGACCGTACGGCCGCGGACGATCCCGATGAACTCCTCCACCAGGTCCGTCGTCCGCTCCTGCGGCCAGGACAGCGCCACCTGGGACTGCGGCACGTCCGCCACCGGCCGGAAGGTGAGGTCCCGGCGGTGGTGCAGCCGGGCCAGGGACTGCGGCACCAGGAGCACGCCGACGTTCGCCGCGACCAGCTCGACCGCGTCCTCGGTGCTGTCCGGACGGGCGACGGCGGGGCGCCCGGGCAGGGTGTCGGCGGTGAGGCCCAGGGTGTCGTCGAGCGGGTGGAAGACCACCTCGTCCGCCAGGTCCTCCACCGAGGCCTCCTCGGCGGCGGCGAGCCAGTGGTCCTTGGGGAAGACCACGACGGTGGTCTCGGTGTAGAGCGGGATCGCGCTCAGCACGTCCTTGTCGACCGGCAGCCGGACCAGTCCGGCGTCCGCTCCGCCCTCGCGGAGGGTCCGCTCGGCGTCGCCGGACGCGACCGCGAGGAGGTCCAGCGGCACGTCCGGGAGCCGCTCCTCCCAGACCCGGACCCATTTGCCGGGGGTCACGCCCGGGACGTACACGAGCCGGAAGGTCGGGTTCACCTGCATGTCTGTCACAGGGCAAGGCTACCGACCGTGACCGGGAGCGCCCGCGCACTCCCTTACCCTTGTCACCATGACATCGCTCAAGCAGAAGACCAGCCAGACCATGAAGCCGGCCACGGCGGCCAAGAAGCTGGGGATCTACCTCGACGCCGCGCCGACCGACTTCCAGGAGGGCGTGGTCTCCCGCGAGGAGCTGAACGCGCTGCAGGCCGAGCCGCCGCAGTGGCTCCAGGACCTGCGCAAGAACGGCCCGCACCCCCGCCCGGTGGTCGCCGCCCGGCTCGGCATCTCGATCTCCGGCCTGGCCCGGGGCGGCGTGACCGAGGCGCTGACCACCGAGCAGATCGAGGCCCTCCGGGCCGAGAACCCGCTCTGGCTCCAGCACGAGCGCGCCAACCAGGTGGACCTCCGCAAGGAGACCGCCCGGATCAAGGAGAAGCACGAGAAGGAGGCCGCCGAGGCCGCCGCCAAGGCCGCCAGGGAGGCGAAGGCCGCCCAGGCCCGCTGACCTGCCCTCCTCGGGCCCGGCACGGCGGCGCTCCGGCGCCGGCTGCCGGGCCCGTTCTCGTCGGGCCCGTTCCCGTTCTCGTCGGGCCCGTTCCCGTCGGGCGCCGCTCGTCGGGTCCCTAGAAGCGGACGGTCCGCAGGACGGAGTCCCCGCCCTTGAGCCCGGCCAGGTAGAGGGTGCGGCCGTCCGCGCCGAGCTGGACCTGGACGACGGAGTCCAGGCCGAAGCCGGTGACGGTCTCGCCGGGAACGGCCGCGCCGGTCGCGGGGTCGTACGACAGCAGTGCGGCCTGCGGGGTCCTCGCGCCGGTGAACACGCGGACCCGGCCGGAGTCCGGGCTCGTCCCGAGCAGCTGGGGACCGTCGGCGAAGGCCCCGAGGCCGAAGGCGGACCGGAAGGTGTTCGTCTCCGGGTCCAGGATGTCGGCGGTGACGGTGCCGTAGTCGCGGTAGCCGCTCGCGTAGACGGTGCGGCCGTCGGCGGCGAGCACGATCTCCTCGGCGGAGCCGAAGTCCGCCACCGGGTCGATGACCTCCGGGGCGGCGCCCTCGACGTCCAGGTGGTAGAGGTTGTCCGCGGTGCCGACCCAGGCGTCGGTGGCGTCGGGGCCGAGCACCACCCGGCCGACGGTGTAGCCGGTGAGGGTCACGCCGCCGGTGAAGGTCCGGGTGGCGGGGTCGTAGGCGAGGACGCGGCCGGCCCGGCTGCCCAGGCGCACGCCCCAGGGGCCGTACTGGGACAGGTACACCCGGGTTCCGTCCGGGCTGACGGTCACGCCGTTCAGCGCGCCCTTGGTCATGGCCCCGGGGCGGGGCTGGTCGGGCGTGGCGACCCGGGCGAGCTGCTGTCCGGTCGCGGCGTCGAAGGTCAGCAGGTCCCAGTCGACGGTCACGTAGACCCGGCTGCCGTCCGGGCTGACGGTCGGACGGCCGACGCTGTCGAAGCCGGTGACGGTGAGCAGGTCGGTGCTGGCCCCGGTACGGGTGTCGATGCTGCGGACGACCCGGGCCGAGTGGCCGGGGTCGACGGCGTGGCCGACCACCGCGTAGACGCGGGTGCCGTCCGGAACGACGGCGAACGACTCGGCCGTGCCGCCGAACGCCAGGTTGTCCGCCGTCGGGACGGCCCGGGCCGCGCTGACCGGCGGGCCCTCGGGCGCCGCGGCCGCGGCCTCCGTCCCGGTCAGCAGCAGTGCCCCTGCCGCCGCCACCGCTCCAAACCAACGCGCTTTGCGCACAAGCCTGTTCATGCTTTCCCTCCCGCCGGTCGGATCGCGGCACTGCCGCGTCCGCGTCAGGCTACGACACGGCCCGCGGACGGCGAAGCGGTTCGGTCGTACTCTGCCCGGCTCCGTCCGGACACAGCCCCTTCACGGCATCGACAGAACCGGAACCGGCCATCGGCGGCGGCCGGATCCACCTCCGCCGCGGAAACGGTTCCGCACGCCCGGCGAAGGCTTCCCGCGCCCGCACGTGGCGTCACTCCGACGGCCCCGCGGACGCGGTAGGGTCCGCTGGCGCGGCACCGGCCCGTCCGGCGGCCGCCGCCCACGCCCACCCCCGAGGGAGGAACCCCGTGCCGGCTCCCGCCCGCCGAGCCCCGGCCATGGCCGCGGCCGTCCTGCTCGCCGCCGCAGCCGCAGGCTGCTCGCCCGGCGGCGACCACGCCGCCAAGGGGGCCAGGTCCGCCTCCGCCTCCGCCCCGGCCGCTGCGGGTGATGCCGCGGCGGCCGCCCCGCCGCTGGCCGCCGCGATCGTCACCGGCCCCGGCCCGAAGGCGAGTTACGACGTCCAGCCGCAGCCCGCGCCGGGCAGCTGCCACTACCGCTACACCGCGGACAAGCAGCCGCTGCCCGACCCCTCCTGCACCCCGGGCGCGATCAGCCCCGCGGTGAACCAGGGCAACCTCAAGGACACCATCTGCAAGCAGGGCGGCTACACCTCGACCATCCGCCCGCCGTCGAACATCACGGGCAAGGAGAAGGCCGAGAACGCCAAGTCCTACGGCTATGACGGCCCGATGGGCGACGCCGAGTACGACCACCTGATCAGCCTCCAACTCGGCGGCGACCCCAACGACCCGCGCAACCTGTGGGTCCAGCCGCCCTCCCCCGGCCACGTCCCCGGCAAGGGCCCGAACAACCCCAAGGACTCGGTGGAGACCCACCTCCACACCGCGATCTGCAAGGGCCAGGTCACCCTGGCCGCCGCCCAGCAGGCGATCGCCACCGACTGGACGACCGCCGAGGCCAAGCTCGCCCTCCGCGCCGCATCCAGCCCGGCCTCCGAGCCCGACGCCGACGGGGACTGACCGGCCACTCCCCGAAGCCCGGACTCAACGTCCCAGCACCGCACCGCCGTTGAGTCCGATCACCTGACCGGTCAGATACCCGGCGGCCGGCGAGGCGAGATAGGCGACCGCCTCGGCCACATCGGCCGGGGTGCCCGCCCGACCGACCAGGGTGTCCGCGACCTTCCGGGCGTGGAACTCCTCGCTCCAGCCGGCCCCGAAGATCTCGGTGTCCTCGATGTAACCGGGCGCGAGCACGTTCACCGTGATCCCGTCCGGCCCCAACTGCCGGGCCAGACCGAACGCCCAGCCGTGCAGCGCGGCCTTGGCGGCGGCGTACGAGCCCGCCGAGTGCGGGCCCGCGCCACCGCGCTGGGCCGCGGCCGAACTGACCACCACCAGCCGGCCGCCGGGACGGCGCAGCCCGTCCTGGAGCGCGGTGGTCAGCAGCACGGCGGTGAGCAGGTTGCCGTCCAGGTCCCGCCGCCAGGAAGCGGCCAGCGCGCCCAGGCTGCCGTCGGCCGGCGGAGTGACGATCGCACCCGCGTTGTTCACCAGCACGTCCACCGGCCCGAGTCCGGTGATCCGGGCCGCCGCCGCCTCGACCGCCGCCGGGTCGGTCAGATCGGCCGCGACCGGCACGACCCGCCCCGGACCGGCGGCCCGCTCGATCTCCTCCCGGGCCTGCTCCAGCACGGCAGGCCTGCGGCCCAGGATCACCACCCGGTGCCCGTCCCCGGCCAACCGCGCCGCGATCGCCCGGCCGATCCCGGTACCGCCCCCGGACACCACCGCGAGCCGATCCACCGTCATCACTTCGTCCCCCGTTCGTCAACCGGCCGCACGCCGGTCGCGCCGACCCCGGATCGGGCCGCACACCCCCATCGTGGCAGCCCCGCCCCTTGGCCCCCACGCCGCACCCCGGCACCCCGCACCCAGAGGTCCGTTCCCGAAGGCCCGTCAACCCCTCGAACGCCCGCCCTGCCGATGCCGCCGCCCCTGGGCACCGCGTCACCGGTCGTGCCGGCGGGCACCCCCGTTGCCCCGATCCGCGCCATCGGCCTCCCAGGCCGTCAAGCTCCGCGCCAGGTCGAGCAGTTCGGGCGCGCGGAGCACCCGCCCGCCGAACCCGGGCAGCTCGACGTGCAGCGGCCCGGTCCAGCGCTCCGGGATCGCCGCCAGGCCGTACCGGGCGCCGGCCAGGGCGCCGGTGACGGCGGCCACGGTGTCGGTGTCCCCGCCGAGGTCGATCGCGGCGCGCAGCGCCTGCTCGAAGCCCTCGGTGGTGCGCAGCGCCCAGACCGCCGAGCCGAGGCAGGGCCATACCGCACCGTTGGCCTCGGTGGCACGCTCCGGGTGCCAGTCCGGGGCGAGGACGGTGGCGTAGCGCTCCCGGTGGCCGGGGTCGACGTGGGCGAGGACCGCGGGGAGCTCGGCCAGCGGGTCGGCGCCGTGGAGCGCGAGCCGGACGAGCTCGTGGAAGATCGCCGAGCCCTCCCAGGCGGCCCCGTCCCCGTGGGTCAGCGCCGCGATGCGCCGGGCCGCGTCCATGGTGGCCCGCCGACCGGCGCGGGCGAACGCGACGGCGGAGGTCGAGGCCCGCATCAGGGCGCCGTTGCCGGCGGCCCGCAGCGTGGTGTTGAAGTGGACGGCGGCGGCGAGGTCCCAGGGCAGGCCGCTGGTCAGGACGGCTTCCGTCTGGATGCCGATGTCCTGGGGGTCGGCGGCGGCCCAGCGGCGGAACCGGTCGAAGACGTCCGGGAGGTCCAGGCTTCCCCGCTCGATCAGGGACTCGGCGACCAGGACGGCCATCTGGGTGTCGTCGGTGGCCTCGCCGAGCCCCCAGCCGCCGCCCGCCACCAGGTCACCGGGGGTATCCGGGAAGCGGGCGGAGAAGGCGCCGGCCGGGCCGAACTCGTAGGGGGCGCCGAGGGCGTCGCCGACGGCGGCTCCGAGGACGGCTCCGGCGGCGCGCTCGTCGGGGCCGGTCATGCCACGGGCGGGACGACCGGCAGGTTGCGCTTGTGCTCGGTGCGGCGGTAGTGGCCGAGGACGGTGCGGAAGACGTCCTCGCTGACCGGCAGGCCCTCCAGGAAGTCGTCCAGTTCGTCGTAGCCGACCCCGAGGGCGTCCTCGTCGGGGCGGCCGGGGGCGAGGTCCTCCAGGTCCGCGGTCGGGACCTTCTTGACCAGCTCGGCCGGTGCGCCCAGCGCCTCGGCGATCGCCCGCACCTGCCGCTTGGTCAGGCCGGACAGCGGCATCACGTCGGCCGCGCCGTCGCCGAACTTGGTGAAGAAGCCGACGGCGGCCTCGGCGGCGTGGTCGGTGCCGACGACCAGCCCGCCCTTGGCGCCCGCCGCCGCGTACTGGGCCACCATCCGCTGGCGGGCCTTGACGTTGCCGCCGACGAAGTCCTCGTGGCCGTGGTCGGTGTAGGTCAGGCCGGCGGCCTTCAGAGCGGCGAGCGCGCCGTCGGTGGCGGGCTTGACGTCGACGGTCAGCACCTCGTCGGCGCGGATGAAGCCGAGCGCGAGCTGGGCGTCCGCCTCGTCCGCCTGGACTCCGTACGGCAGCCGCATCGCGGTGAAGGTCACCTGGCGGCCCTCGGCCCGCAGCCGCTCGACGGCGAGCTGGCAGAGCCGGCCGGCGGTGGTGGAGTCGACGCCGCCGCTGATGCCCAGCACCAGGCTCCGCGCGCCACTGGTCCGCACCTGCTCGGCCAGGAACTCCACCCGGCGCTCGGCCTCCGTCGCGGGGTCCGGCACGGGCGCGACCCCGAGGGCACGGGCGATCTCCCGCTGGACGTCGGCGGGCAGGGGCTCGGTCATTCCGACTCCTCGGGACGGTGGTGGGTGGCGCGGTCACGAGGATACGACCACCGGCGATGCGGCCGTCACGGGCGGGGGGTCTCCCCCGGGCCGGCGGGCTCCCCCGGGCCGTCCGCGTCCGTGGGCCCGTCCACGTCCGCCGCCCTTTCCACGTCCGCCGCCCCGTCCGGCTTCCGCAGCGAGACCGGCCGCTCGGGGCCCGGCGCCGGGTGCGTCAGGATGCCGAGCACCACCGCGCCGTCCACCGTCTCCTGGGCCACCAGCAGCGCCGCCAGCTCGTCCAGGTGGTGCCGGTGCTCGGTGAGCAGGCCGAGGGCCCGCCGCTCGGCCTGGCGCAGCAGGCCGGCCACCGCCTCGTCCACGGCGCGCTGGGTCTGCTCGGAGTACGGGCGGCGCAGCAGGTCCTCGGGGCTGTCGCCGAGGTAGTGCGGGGTGCCGCTGGAGTAGCCGACCGGCCCGAGCTCCGGGGAGAGGCCGAATTCCCGGACCATCCGGGTGGCGACCGAGGTGGCGTTGGCGAGGTCGTTGGCGGCGCCCGTGGAGCCTTCGCCGAAGACCACCAGTTCCGCCGCGCGGCCGCCGAGCTGGACGGTGAGCAGGTCGGTCAGGTAGCCCTCGCTGTACAGGTGCCGCTCGGCCTCGGGCAGCTGCTCGGTGGCGCCGAGGGCGACGCCGGCCGGGAGGATGGTCACCTTGGCGACCGGGTCGGCGCGCTCGCACAGCGCGGCCATCAGGGCGTGCCCGGACTCGTGCACCGCGACGGCGTGCCGCTCCTCGGGCAGCAGCGCGTTGGAGGACTCCCGGCGGCCGAGCAGCACCCGGTCGCGGGCGGTGTCGAGGTCGTCGGCGGTGAGGGTGGCCCGGTCGGCGCGCACGGCGTTGATGGCGGCCTCGTTGACCAGGTTGGCGAGGTCGGCGCCGGAGAAGCCGGGGGTGCCGCGGGCGAGCCGTCCGAGGTCGACGTCCGGGGACAGGGTCTTGCCGCGGGAGTGCACGGCGAGGATGGCGGCCCGCTCGGCCTGGTTGGGCAGCGGGACGGTGACCTGCCGGTCGAAGCGGCCGGGGCGCGTCAGGGCCGGGTCGAGGGCGTCCGGGCGGTTGGTGGCGGCGATGACGACGATGCCGGTGCTCTGGTCGAAGCCGTCCATCTCGGCGAGCAGCTGGTTCAGGGTCTGCTCGCGCTCGTCGTTGCCGCCGAACCGGGTGCCGCCCGCGCGCCGGCCGCCGACGGCGTCGATCTCGTCGATGAAGATGATCGACGGTGCGCGTTTGCGGGCCTCGTCGAAGAGGTCGCGGACCCGGGAGGCGCCGACGCCGACGAACATCTCCACGAAGCCGGAGCCGGTCACCGAGAGGAAGG
Source organism: Kitasatospora sp. NPDC058048 (assembly GCF_042885555.1). Lineage (NCBI taxonomy): Bacteria > Bacillati > Actinomycetota > Actinomycetes > Kitasatosporales > Streptomycetaceae > Kitasatospora > Kitasatospora sp. NPDC058048. The sequence goes on from NZ_JBHVRT010000008.1 coordinate 75,715, forward strand.
GCACCGAGGCCTCGCCGGCGACCGCCCGGGCCAGCAGGGTCTTGCCGGTACCCGGCGGCCCGACCATGATCACCCCACGTGGCCCCTTGGCCCCGGCGGCGGCGTACCGCTCCGGGCTGCGCAGGAAGTCGACCACCTCGCTGACCTCCTGCTTCACCCCCTCGTACCCGGCCACGTCGGCGAACCCGGTGTCCGGCCGCTCGGCCTCGATGATCTTGGCCCGGGACCGCCCGATGGCGCTCAGGCCGCCGCCCAGCGAGCGGGCGGCCATCCGGCCGGACCAGAGGAAGAGCGCACCGAAGATCAGCAGCGGCAGGAACAGCAGCAGGGTCGACCAGATCGAGCCGCTGCTGCTCCGGCTGCCGGTGACGGTCACGTGGTGGTCGGCGAGCGCGCCGCTGAGCTGGGAGGTGTCCAGGGCGGTGGGGATCTGGCTGGTGAAGTGGGTGCCGTCCTTGAGCGTGCCGCTCACCCCGCCGGTGTCGCTGACGTTCACGGTCTGCACCTGGCCGGAGTCCACCCGGCTCACGAAGTCGGAGTAGCCGTAGCGCGTGCCGGGCTTGCCGGAACTGGAGAAGAGCACCAGCAGGAGCAGCGTGACCAGCACCGCGACGGGCAGCAGCCAGCGGCGCCACGACGGCGGGGGCGGAGCTTTGGCCGGGCCGCCGGGGCCCTGGTTCCGGCCCTGGCCGGGGCCCTGCCCGGGGCCCCGGTTTTGGCCCTGCCCGGGGCTCGGGCCTCGCGGCTGGCCCCAGCTCTGCCTCGGGCGCGGGCCCGGGTCGGAGTCGCGGTCGGCGCCGGGGCCGGGTCCGGGACCGGGGTCGGCGCCGGGGCTGGAACCGGGACCGGGTGGAGTCGCGGAGTGACGGACAGCGCGCAGCCGGATTCGTACGATCATCCACGCTCACCGCCTCTCGGGGGGCCGAACAGCCTCCGCCCCTCCATGGTCGGACGGTCCGGGCCCGGACGGGAGCCCGAAGGGGGTGGCAACGGTCCACTCGGGGGAGAACGACCCGCTCGGCGCCACGGCCCGCAGCGCCGGATCGGGCTCGGGAGGCGGACTCGGGCGTCGGGCTCGGCGTCGGCACGGGAGGCGGACTCGGGCAGGCCGAAGGCCGGTCCGGTACGTGGGGGCGGACTCGGGCAGGCCGAAGGCCGGTCCGGTACGTGGGGGCGGGCCGCCGCGAACGGGTTCGCGGAAGCCGGCCGGGCGCTGCCACCGCACCCGGCGAAGCCTTCGCCCGGCCGCTCCGGCCGAGGCGGCCGCGTCCTCGACGGCCCTTCGACCCGAGTCCTCGGCCGTCCCCTCCGACCGTCCCCCGCCGGCCGCTTCTTCGGCCGCTCCTCCGGGCGCGCTCAAAGATCCTCGGGCCGTGCGGAGTTGGCGATCGAGCCGCCCACCAGGACGATTCGTGACCTAGAGTAGCCGCATGGTCAACGAGGAACTGCCAGCCCTGCACAAGACGCCCGAGGCCGCCGTGGAACCCCGGGCCGGGGACAGCGACCGGGAGGCGGTGGCCGAGCAGTTGCGGGTCGCCGCCGGTGACGGCCGCATCGACCTCGGGGAATTGGAGGAGCGGCTCGACCGCACCTACGCCGCGCGGACGTACGGCGAACTCGACATCCTGGTGGCCGACCTCGGCGGCCGGGTGGTGGCCCGGGAGGCGTCCGCGGCGGAGGAGGTCCTCACGCTCCGGCCCCGGATGAACAACATGGTGCAGAGCGGCCGCTGGTCCGTGCCCCGCCGGATCGTCGCGGAGACCAAGATCTCGCTGCTCACGGTCGACTTCACCGAGGCCGTGTGCCCCCACAAGGAGATCACGGTCGAGGCGTCGACCGGCATGGGCCACATCCGGCTGATCGTCCCGCGCGGCTGGGGCGTACGGATCGACCCGTCGAGCACCAACACCGGAAACATCGTCAACAAGGCCGCCGAGCAGGCGGAGCCGGGCGCCCCCGTGCTGACCGTGATCGGCCACCCCCGGTCGGGGCCGATCAGGATCAAGCAGCGCCGCCGGGGCTGACGGACCGGAGGCCGGGCCCGCGGCGGTCCTCCGTGCGGGCACCGAGGGGGCTCGGTGCGGGCACGGCGAGGGCACGGCGAGGGCTCGGCGCGGCCTCCGCCGGGGTGGCTCAGGAGAAGTCGAGCCCGCCCGTCCGGGTCCGCTTGAGCTCGAAGAACTTCGGGTACCCGGCCAGCAGCCGCACGCCCTCGAAGACCCGTACGGCGTCCTCGCCGCGCGGGATGGCGCTCAGCACCGGGCCGAAGAAGGCGACGCCGTCCACGTGGATGGTCGGCGTGCCGACCTCCTCGCCGACCGGGTCCATGCCCTCGTGGTGGCTCTTGCGCAGGGCCTCGTCGTACGCGGTGCTGTTCGCCGCCTCGGCCAGCTCCTCCGGCAGCCCCGCTGCCACGAGCGCCTCGCGGATGACGGCGTCGTCGGCCTCGCGGTCCTGGTCGTGCAGTCGGGTGCCGAGCTCGGTGTACAGCTCGCGCAGCACCTGCGGGCCGTGCTGTTCGGCGGCGGCGATGCAGACCCGCACGGGGCCCCAGCCGGTGGTCATCAGGCGCTGGTAGCGCTCGGGCAGGTCGGTGCGGCCCTCGTTGAGGACGGACAGGCTCATCACCCGGAAGTTCAGGTCGAGTTCGCGCTGCCGATCGACCTCCAGGATCCACCGGGAGGTTATCCAGGCGAAGGGGCAGACGGGGTCGAAGTAGAAGTCGACCTTGACGGTGTCGCTGTCGGCCCGGTGGCCGTTGCCGAGGTGCTGGTCAACGTGCTGGTCGAGGTGCTGGGCAAGCTGCTGGGCGGGCGCGCCGGTCGTCATATCGTTCGTCACATCGTTCGTCACACCGGAGAGGCTAGTGGACCGAGTGGCCCACTCTCCAGAGCCAATCGACAGCTGCCGCAGTGGGCCACTTTCCCGCCGCCCGGCCACTCAGCCGCACGTCGTCCCGTCCGCCGGCACCGTGCCGTCCAGCAGGTAGGCGTCCACGGTCTGCTTCAGGCACGGGTTGCCGGTGTTGTAGCCGCCGTGCCCCTCGCCCTGCAGGGTGACGGTGACGCCGACGCCCGCGCCGAGCTGCTGCGCCATCGTGCGGGCGCCCTCCACCGGGGTCGCCGGGTCGCCGGTGGTGCCGATCACCAGGACCGGGGCGGCGCCCGGCGCGGAGACGTCCGGGTGGGCGGCCCTGCCCGGGACGGGCCAGCCGGTGCAGGCGGTCAGGCCCCAGGCGGTGAAGGACCCGAACACCGGGGAGGCGGCACGGAACTGCGGCAGCTGCTGCTGCACGTCCTGGTCGGAGTAGCGCTGCCGGGCGTCCACGCAGTTGATCGCCCGGTTCGCGGCGTTCAGGTTGGTGTAGTGCCCCTGCGCGTCTCGCCCGTTCAGCGCGTCGGCGAGCTGGAGCAGCGTGTCGCCGGTCCCCAGCTCCATCGCCTCGGTGAGCCCGGTGGCCAGCGCGGGCCAGGTCTCCTGGCTGTACAGGGCGGCCGCGATACCGGTGACGGCCAGGCTCTCGGTGAGCTGCCGCCCCTGCTTGGTGGGCAGCGGCGACTGCGCCAGCTTCTGCACCAGTGCCTCGACCTTCGCGCTGCCGTCCTCGCCGCCCGCACCGGTCGGGCAGGCGGTCCCGGCCTGGGCGGCGCAGGCCTTCATGAAGTCGCCGAGGGCGAGCTGGAAGCCCTGGGCCTGGCCGAGCGCGGACTGCTGCGGGTCCTTGGTCGGGTCGACCACCGAGTCCAGCACCATCCGTCCGACCTGCTGCGGGAACAGGTGCGCGTAGACGCCGCCGAGCTGGGTGCCGTAGCTGATGCCGAAGTAGGAGAGCTTCTGGTCGCCCAGCACCTGCCGCATCAGGTCCAGGTCGCGCGCCGCGCTCTCGGTGTCCACATACGGCAGCACCGCGCCGGAGTTGTGCTCGCAGGCGGCGGCGAAGCCCGCGTTGTCGGCGTCCAGGACCTTCACCGCCTCGGGGGTTTCGGGGGTGCTGTCGGCGGCGGTGGCGGCGTCCATCGCCCGGTCGTCCAGGCAGGTCACCCCGGCGCTGGCACCGACTCCGCGCGGGTCGAAACTCACCAGGTCGTAACGGGAGTTGAGGGAGCTGTAGCTCGCGGCGAGGGCGGGCAGGGTGGCCACGCCGGAGGCGCCGGGGCCACCGAAGTTGAACAGCAGCGAGCCGATCCGGTGCTCCTCGTCCTTGGCCCGGCTGCGGATCAGCGCGAGGTCGATCGTCGTACCGTCCGGCTTGGTGTGGTCCAGCGGGGCCTTGAGGGTGGCGCACTGCCAGTCCTCGGTGGCGGGCGCGGTGCCGCTGCCCTGGGCGCTGGTGGGGGCGGAGCAGGCGTGCCAGTCCAGCTGTTGGGCGGCCGCTCCGGTGGCGGCGCCGGTCCCCGTCCCCGCGCCGCCGGGCGCGGAGGTGGGCGCGGGCTCGGCGGCGGAGGAGCCGTCGCCCTGGCAGCCGGTGGCGGCGGTGAGCAGCAGGGCGGCCAGGCCGAACGCTCCGGCGCCGCGGACGACGGTGTGCATGGGGTGGGTCCACCTCTCGGGTCGGCCGGGCACCCGGTACGCGGCCTCGGGCCGGCCGGACGACGCCGGCGCTCGACGGGCCGGCGTACGCCCGGCGCTCGGTTCGTCGACGCACCACAGACCCTAGGGGCCGGATCCCGCGGATGCCTGGTGGGACCCCCTGGACGGGGGCGTGCGCCGAACCGGATTCCACCGGCCGACCGGGTGAAGGACGGGGCCGCACGGCCGGACTGCGGAGGCTCGCGACGGCGGTGGGGGCGCGTCTCCCCGGCCCCGTCCTGCCCTGGCCCTGCCGATCAGCAGGGCCAGAGCAGGGATTGCGCCTCGGGAACCTCCCGATCGGCACATGTGCGACGAGCAGCCGGCGCGCAAGGATGACGGCCATCGGGGCCCCGCCGGTGGGGCCCGGAAAGGAACCCTGCCGTGACCACCCTGTTCCTGTCGCTTCCGCGCCCGCCGCTCCCGTTCCTGTCGCTCCCGTTCCCGCAGCTCGCGTTCCCGCCGCTCCCGCGTCTGCCGTTCGCCCTGCCCTCCGTCCGCCGGGTCCTCCTCCGCGCCCGCGTCAACGCTTCGCGGGCCGTCGGTGCCGCGGATCGCCGGCGCGGTACCCCCTCAGCGCAGCGCCATGCCCGGGGTTCCCCGCACCGCGTACGCCGGCAGGCGCAGCCCGCCGAGGGCGGCCCGGGGCAGGCTCAGCCCGAAGCGCCGCTCGACGGCACCGAGGGCGCGGCGGCGGGCGTCCCCTTCGGGCTCGCGCCCGGGGTCGCGGGGGGTCACGCCGTCGGCCTCCAGGACTCCGGCGGCGACGAGGTCCGGCACCAGCAGGTCCGGCTCCTGGCCCCAGCGCCAGCGTTCCTCGCCCAGGCCGAAGCCGCACAGCACGGCGCCGTCCCGGGCGTAGTCGAGCAGGGCCGGCCGCTGCTCCGGCATCGGGCGGAAGTGCACCACCTCGACGCCGTCGCGCGCTATCTCGATGAGCAGTTCGCCGCCCGTGGAGTCGCCGTACTCGATCGCGAACGACCAGCCGGCGCACTCGCCGACCCGGATCACACCGTCGCCGTCGTCACCGGGGCGGTAGACCTCGATGTCCAGGTCCCGGATCTCGGTGTCGCTGATCGGCTCGGTTGCGGTGGCCGGGTCGGCGCCCATCCGGCGGGCGAGTTCCTGGGGCGTGATCCCCCGGGCGAAGACGACGCCGCCGACCTCACCGTCCGGGTCGGGTCCGGCCGTTGACGGCCGGCCGGTCGACCGGCGCCCCGTTGACGGTCGGCCCGTGGCCGGCCGGCCGATGTCGGCGAGCCACTGGATGCCGTCCCCGTCCTGTCCCACTCCCCCGTGCGTGCCGTCGGTCATGCCGCCCTCCCCTCGCGCATGGCCTGCGGTGACCGGGCGCGCAAGTGGGCACCCTAACCGACCCTGCCGGCACCCGGCCGCCGGTCGCCGGATCACTGCCGGAACCGGCCGTGCGCGGGCCGACAACCACCCCTGATCGATCGGAAGGAGGCCGATCCGGAATCGAACCCACCCGGCCCGCACGGCCGTTCACCGGGCGCCGCTGTTCACCGGGCCCCGCCGTTCACCCGGCACCTGCGCGGCCCGGCTCCCCGAGCACTCACCCGGACCCGGCGGGCACCTCCCGGCCCACGGCTTCGAACAGCAGCTTCGCGGCCACCGTCGCCCCGTCGGTGCGGATGCCGCCGGCCACAGCCCCCGCCCGCGCCCGGGTCCCGGGCGCCAGGGCCGTACCGAGCGCGGCGGAGAGCGAGTCCACGGTCGGCGTCCGGTCGAGGTGGGCCGCGCCGATGCCCAACTCGGCGACCCGGGCGGCCCAGTACGGCTGGTCGGCAATCCGGGGGACGACCACCTGCGGCGCGCCCGCCACGGCCGCGGTCGTCGTGGTGCCGGCGCCGCCGTGGTGGACGACGGCGGCCACCCTGCGGAACAGGGCCTGCTGGTTCACCTCGCCGACGACGTGACAGTCCTCGCGGTCGTCGATCGGGGCGAGCCCGGCCCAGCCACGGGCGAGCAGCACCCGGCGGCCGTGCGCACGGCTCGCTTCGACGGCCACCCGCGCGATGCCCTCCGGGGCGTACGCGGCCATGCTGCCGAAGCCGACGTACACGGGCGGTTCACCGGCGTCCAGGAACGCCTCCAGGTCGGCCGGGAGCGGGCGGTCGTCGGGGAGGATCCACGCCCCGGTCGGCACCACGTCGAGTTCCGTCATGCCCTCCGACGGGCACAGGGTCGGATCCGCCGCCAGCCACGGCCGCCCGGTGAAGACGTGGTCGCGGACGTTCTCCACCGGCGGCAGACCGATGGCCGCCCGGTGGTCGTTGAGCGCCTCCCGGTACAGCCCGTTGACCCGCTGGGCGTCCTGCTCCCAGAGCTTCCGGTAGTCGGTCTCGTCCTGCGGGGACGGCGTGCCCGGCCGCCGGCCGGGCCGGAAGTTCCGCGAGGGCAGTCCGAAGATGTGGAAGCAGGCCAGCACGTAGTGGAGGCCGAGCTTCTCCGCGACGTCCCGCGCCCCGGCCGGCATCAGGCCGGTCGCCAGCAGCACGTCGCAGCCTTCGGCCGCCGCGGTCAGCGTCTCGAACCTCGCGGCGACCAGCTCGCGGGCCAGCCGGAACGCGTCCTCCGCGGTCGGCGGCTTCGGACCGGCGACGATCGAGCGCACCGACGGGCCGAGCGGCACCAGCGGCACCCCGGCCCTCGCCAGCAGGGCCGCGAACTCCTCGTCCGGCGGCGCGCACACCCGTACCTCCGCGCCGAGCCCCCGCAGCGCCGCCGCCAGCCCCGCCAGCGGCTCGACATCCCCGCGCGATCCCCATGTCGTCATCAACACGCGCATTTCACGACTCCCGTTTCCGCAGGTCATGGCCTTACGGTCGGGATTCTGCGCCACAACGGGGGCCTTGCCGCAAGCCCCGGGTCACGCTGTAGCTTGATAGTGGCAGGGAGATCGACTCTCCTTGCCGTTTCCTTTGGCCGCCCGGTCCCACCCGCTCCCCCGAACCGGCCGCACCGGCCGCACCGGCCGGCCACCCGCGATGAGCGGGCGGCCAGGCGGGCGGGCAGGCGGGCGACCGGCAGCCCGGCAGCCCGGCACACCGCCGCGCGCTACACACCACGCCGACGCATCAGCACCCCGTACAGCACCGCGGCCACCACCACACCCGCCGGCAAGGCCAGATCCACCCCGGCCAACGCCGCCAACGGACCCGTGTAGAGCGTGTCCACACCGAGCGCCGCTGCCGTGACGCCGCCCGCGAGGGCGATGGCGCCGGCCGGGTTGACACCGGCGCGGTACCAGAAGGGACTGCCGGGGCTCTCGTCGCCGAGGGCGCGGCCGTCGTAGCGGTTGCGGCGCAGCAGGATGTCGGCGGCGTAGACGGCGGTGCTGGGGCCGAGGAGGACGACGGTCAGCTGGAGGACGTTGCTGACGGTGTCGAGGAAGTTGGAGACCAGCAGGGCGTACAGCGTCAGCGAGACCGCGACCGCGCCGTCCACCAGCACGCTGAGGGTGCGGCGGATGCGGATGCCGACGGCCTGGAGGGCGAGGCCCGCGCTGTAGGCGGTGAGGGCGTTGACCACGATGGTGCCGACCACGAGGGAGAGCAGGAACACGGGGTTGAACCACCCGGGCAGGATCTGCCGGAGGGCGGCCTGCGGGTCGGTCATGTCGACGGCGGTGGCGCCGAGCACGCCGAGGCCGCCGACCACCACGCTGGGCAGGAAGCCGCCGAGGGCCGTCCAGCCGAGGACCGCTCGCGGGGCGGTGGTCGCGGGCAGGTAGCGGGAGAAGTCCGCGCTGGTGGTGTACGAGAGCGGGCCGGAGGCGATCAGGGTGACGCCGGCCAGGAGGGCCGCCCAGAGCCGTCCGCCGGTGAGCGGTTCGGGCTGGCTCCAGGCGAGGTCGGCGTGGGTGACGATCGCGTAGCCGACCACCGCGAACGCCGCTGTGAGGGCGAGGGTGATCGGCAGGTAGAGCCGGACGATCACGGCGTGCCCGTACACGCTGATGGTGAGGGTCAGCACGACGATCGCGATCACGATGGTGATCTTGATCGGGGTGGTCGGGGTGATTCCCGCCTCCTCGGCGAGCGAGAAGGCGGCGACGGCGGCCGCGGCGAGGTTCAGCGCGAAGTAGCAGACCGAGATCATCCAGCCGGTGACGGCGTTGTTCACCCGGTTGCCCCGGATGCCGTACATGGCGCGGGTGATCACCTCACTGGGCGCGCCGGCGGCCGGTCCGGAGGTCGCGAGCAGGCCGGTGCCCAGCCAGAACAGGTTGCCGAGGACGACCACGGCGAAGGCCTGCCAGAGGTCGAGGCCGCTCAGGACGAGGGCGCCGCCGACCACCAGGTTGAGGTAGTTGACGCTGGCCGCGGCCCAGACCGGGAACAGTTCGCGGGCGCGCCCGCGCCGCTCGGTCTCGGGGATGTGGTCGATGCCGTGGACCTCGACCCGGCCGCCCCGTTCCTGCTGGGGCGGGGCGGCCGGGTGCGGGGGCAGGTCCGGGGAAGTGCGGGGGTGGTCCGGGAGCGTGGACGCCATTGGGGGCCCTCCGTGGGGGTGTCGTGCCCACCTGCTTGCTTATTGGTCGCACACTCAATAGCATCCGGAACATGACGTCAAGCGTTCAGCGCAAACGGGTTCGCAAGTCCCCCGAGGACCGCCGGGCGGAGATCGTCGGCGCCGCGGCCGAGGTCGCCCTCACCGAGGGACTGGAGTGCATCACCCTGCGCCGGATCGCCGAGCAACTCGACGTCCGGCCCGGCCTGATCAGCCACTACTTCCCCGCCGTCGAGGACCTCGTCGCCGAGGCCTTCGGCAGCGCCGCCACCGCCGAGCTGGAAGCGCTGCTGCCCACCGAGCCGCCGGACGGGTCCGCGCTGCGACACCTGGCGCGCTTCTTCGCCCGCACCACCGGCCCGTCCTACGACGACATGAGCCGGCTCTGGCTCAACGCCCGCCACCTCAGCCGCTACCGCCCCGTCCTGCGCGAGCGCGTGCTCGACCAGGAGAACGGCTGGCGCGGCCGACTCGGCGGTGTCATCGCCACCGGGGTCGAGCGGGGCGAATTCCGCACCGACGACCCGGTACTGACCGCCGTTCGGATCCTCGTCGTGATCGACGGCCTGGCCGTCCACGCCAACACCGGACTGCGCGACCACCCGTCCTCCGTCACCCGGCTCGCCGCCGCCACCGCCGAACGCGAACTGGGCCTGGCCGACGGCACGCTGAACCCCGCGGACACCACGAGCCCGGCGGACGCGCCCACGCCCCCCGCTCCCGCCCCGGTCGCCGAGCAGTCCTGACCGAAGCCTCCGCACCCCCGCAACCCCACCCCGCCCCCACCCGCAGCACCGCTGGAGCCGAAGTGCGCACCTCCCTGGTCCTCCTCTCCGCCCGTCTGCTCGACCCCGCCTCGGGCGGTTTCCTCCCGCAGACCGCCCTCGCCGTCGTGGACGGCCGGATCGCCGCCCTCGGCAACGACCGCACAGTCCGCGAACTCGCCGACCCCACGACCACGGTGATCGACCTCAAGGGCGCCGTAGTCACCCCCGGCCTGGTGGACGGCCATCTGCATCCGGTCACCGGCGCCGAGCTCACCCACGGCCTGGACCTCTCCGCCTGCACCGACCTGGCCGGCGTCCGCGCCGCCCTCGCCGCCGAGGCCGCGCGCCTCGCCCCCGGCACCTGGCTGCACGCCTGGGGGCTGGACCCGAACGTCTTCGGCGACCGTCCGGTGGAGTCCGCCGCCCTCGCGTCCGTCCTGGACGGAGTCCCGGCGCTGCTCCAGCTCTTCGACGCCCACTCGATGCTCGCCAGCCCGCGCGCCCTGGAGCTGGCCGGCGTGGACGGCCCACGCAGCTTCGACCAGGCCGCCGAGGTGGTCTGCGACGCCGAGGGCCGCCCCACCGGCCTGCTGCTGGAGGATGCCGCCTGTGAGCTGGTCGAGCGCGCCGCCCCCCGGCCCACCCGCGCCGAGCGCCGCGACCGCCTCGCCGTCGCGCTGCGCGCCATGGCCGCCACCGGCCTCACCGGCGGCCACGCGATGGACGCCAACGGCGACAGCCTCGACCTCTACGCCGACCTGGACGAGGCGGGCGAGCTGCCGCTGCGGCTGCGCGTCGCCCCCTGGTGCCAGCCCGGCGTGGACGCGGACGGGCTGAGCGCGCTGATCGCGCAGCAGGACCGGGGCGGTCGGCTCTGGCGGGTGGACGGCGTCAAGCTGTTCATGGACGGCACGATCGACAACGGGACGGCCTGGCTGGAACGCCCGGACTGCCACGGCGAGTCCACCCACGCCTTCTGGCCGGACCCGGCGCACTACACCCACGTCATCGGGGAGCTGCACCGCGCCGGGGTCCCGACCGCCACCCACGCGATCGGCGACGCCGCGGTCCGGCACGCGCTCGACTCGATCGAGAAGGCGACGACGAGCGAGCCGGCGAACGCGGCAAGAAACGCGGCGGCGAACGGGGGCGCGAGGCCCGGGACCTCCCCCGTGCGGCACCGGATCGAGCACATCGAGACCGTTCCGGACCCGGTGGTCCGGCGGTTCGCCGAGCTGGGCGTGGTCGCCTCCATGCAACCCACCCACTGCTGCGACTTCACCCGCGCCGACCACACCGACAACTGGTCCCGCCGCCTCGGCGAGGAGCGGGCCGACCGCGCGTGGCGCTGCCGCGACCTCTGGGACGCGGGCGCCACCGTCGTCCTCGGCTCGGACTGGCCGATCGCCCCCTACCCGCCGCTGGGCGTCATGGCTGGCGCCCGCCACCGCCGCCCCACCCGCGACCTGAGCCAGGCCCCGCACAACCCCGGCCAGGCGCTCACCGCTCTGGAGTCGCTGCTGGCGATGACCGCCAACGCCGCCCGCGCGGCCGGAGAGGAGCAGCTGGCGGGCCGGATCACCGTCGGCCACCGCGCCGACCTCACCGTGTTCGCCGCCGACCCGCTCACCACCCCGGCCACCGAACTGGCGGACCTCCCCGTCCTGCTGACCGTCCTGGACGGCCGTCCCACCCACCGGTCCGCCTCGCTCTGAACCGGCCGCGCGGGTGGCGAACGTCCGGCGGCCCCGCCGTGCCCCCCGGGGACGGGGGCACGCGGGGCCGCCCGGGCCCCGTGTCCGTGTCCGCGTCCAGTCGTCCTGAACCGCGCAGCCCCCGCACTCCGTTGTCTTCTGCTTCCGTTGTCCGTACGGTGGTCCCGCGCTCCGACCCGCCCCGCCGGGAGCGCCGGACCTCCCGGGGGTTGTCCCCCCACCGGATCCGGTGGTGTTCCCCAGCGCGTCGCCGCCCCCCGGTGATCGACGATTCGTTGGCCGGCATTCGTCGGCGAACCGTTCGCACCCATCGAACCTGCTGCCCGAATCGTCGAATTGACGGATCGGCGGACCGGCGGATCGATGGTTTCGAGGAACCGAGGAGCAGCCCGACATGACCGCACGCAGCGAGGAGCGCGGCAAGCGCATCGACCGACGCGCCCTGCTGACCGCCACCGCGGCCGCCGTGACCGCCACCCTGCTCGCCCCCGCGGCCCGCGCGGACCAGTCGAGGAGCGCCGACCAGCCGGACAGCGCAAACCGGACGGACCGTCAGTTCTCCACCATGGTCCGCGAACTGGGCGCGCTCGCCCACCCCCTGCGGTCCACCGAACCCACGGGCCGGACCACCGACCTGCGGCCGCTGGGCGCGATGATCGGCGACGCCACGGTGGTGGGGCTCGGCGAGGCCACGCACGGCGCGCACGAGTTCTTCACCTTGAAGCAGCGGGTGCTGCGCCACCTGGTCGAGGAGAAGGGGTTCACCACCTTCGCCCTGGAGACGAGCTGGTCCAGCGGCCTGCGGATCGACGACTACGTCCAGGGCCGCACCGGCGGCGACGCCCGGCAGCTGGTGAAGGACACGATGGGCACCTCACCCTGGGAGCGCCAGGAGTTCGCCGACCTGATCGACTGGATGCGCGACCACAACCGTGAACACCCGCTGCGCCCGGTCCACTTCCTCGGTGACGACCTGAACTTCCCCGCGATCGGCGACCAGCTCTTCGACCAGGTGACCGCCTATGTGCGCGAGGCCGCCCCCGGGTCGCTGCCGCGGCTGGAGCAGCTGTACGCCGGCCTGCGCCCCTTCGACGACGCCATCGGCTACGTCACCACGCGGCCGCTCGCCGAGCGGCGGCAGAACGCCGTCGTGGCGCAGCGGACGCTGGAACTGGTCACCGCCGCCGGGCCCGCGGCCGGAGCCGGGGGCACGGAGGACGAGGCGTACGCGTGGGCGGTGCAGAACGCCCGGAGCATCGCCCTGACCTTCGCCTTCAGCGCGGTGAACCTGGAGGACACCGCCGACGTGGCCGCGATGCAGCAGCTCCGCGACCGGGCGATGACCGACAACACCCTCTGGTGGCAGCGCCGCACCGGCGGAAAGGTGCTGCTGTCCGCGCACAACGGCCATGTCGGGTACCGGAGCAGCGACCCCGAGCTCTACCCCAGGACCCAGGGCGAGTACCTGCGCGACGCCCTCGGCACGGGCTACGTCGCCATCGGTCTCACCTTCGGCCGCGGCTCGTTCCTCACCAAGGACTCCCCGTTCGCCCCCGACTGGAAGAAGGTCACCGTTCCCCCGGCCACCGCCGGAATGAACGAGTACGTCCTCGACCGGGTGCGCCCCCGCGACTACTACGTCGACCTGCGCTCCGCCCCGCCGGCCACCCGCTCCTGGCTGGACACCGCCCGCCCGACCTACGACGCCGGGACGGAGTTCCGCAGCGACCCGCTGCCGCGTCTGGCGATCGGCCCGGCCTACGACGCGCTGGTGCACCTCCACGAGACCGGCGCGGCCCGCCTCCTCTGAGCGCCGGCTCCCGCTGTCGGTGGTCGCTGCTAGCGTGCCTCTCCGTCAGCACGGGTACGCGGGACGACGGACCGCACCACCGACGGGGAGGCACCAGCACGTGCGGGAAGTGACGCGACACAGCGTGGTCCAGCAGCGGATCCGCGACGCCCTGGGGGACGTCCGCGGCCGGGCGCTCGGCCACTGGTACGACCTCGAGGACGAGTTGACCATCGGTTCGGTCCGCGCGATGGGCGAGGAACTGCTCGACCACGTCGCCGCCCTCTCCCTGGAGGACGGGGCCCTCACCGGAGCCGACGCCCGCGCGGCCCTGTGGACGGCGGCCGAGTGCGCCCTCGGCGTGCTCCAGCTCGGCTGCTTCCCCCGGGGCGACTTCGACGTCCCCTTCCCGTACATCGGCAGGACGCTGGACAGCGAGGACGTCCGCTTCGGTGCGGTCGTGGACTTCGCGCCCACGGCCGCGACCTGGGTGGAGGCTTTCGCGATGTGCCTGATCGGCGGTCTGCTGCCGCACCGCGACCGCATGCTCGGCCCGCTGCTCGTCGAGGACTACGCGCCCGCGGTCCGCGACGGCCTGCCCCACTCGGACCTGACGTCCGTCTCCGAGCCCGCGGACCTGGCCGGGATGACGGCCCTCGGCTCGTACCTCTTCGTCGTGGAGACGGAGCGGTCGCCGTGGATCGCCCCCGGTCCCGTCCCGCTCCGCAAGCCGGACGCCGACGAGCGCGCGGCCGCCGCCCGGGGCCTGGACGCCGCGGCCGGGGCGACGCCCGGCGGGCTGAGCCCGGACCAGCGGCTGCTGCGGGTCCTGCTGGACGACGACCGGGCCGCCTTCGAGGAGGCACTCGCCGCCCGCCTCGCCCTCCACCGCGACAGCACGCCCGCGACGGCCCGGCCCCGCACCCTGCTCCCGGTCGTCCCGATCGCTCTCGCCGCCCTCGCGGTCCAGGCGCACGGGTGGGAGCTGGGCATATCCTCCGGCTACCTCCCGGCGACGCTGGTCGGCGCGGGCTGACCGATCCTCGAATCGACCGGCCCGCACCGGCCCCCGCCGGCCCCCAACAACCCGGACCGGCCCGCACCGGCCCCCGCGGCACCGCTCAGCCCGTGAACCGCCCGTCCCGCGCCACCACCCGGCCCGCGCGGACCACCAGGTCGGGCCTCGGCAGGTCGATCACCACCTGCGGCAGGCACTCGCCCGTCACCAGCATGAAGTCGGCGGGCGAGCCGGCCGCCAGGGTGGCGACCGGCAGGTCCAGCAGTTCGGCGCCGCCGTCGGCCGCCAGCGCGAAGCAGTCGGCCAGCTGCTCGTCGGTGCGGGCGTCGGTGGTCCAGCCGAGCAGGTGGGCGCGGTGCAGCATGTCGGCGTTGCCGTACGGGCTCCACGAGTCGCGTACGCCGTCCGAGCCGAGCCCGACCCGCACCCCGTGCGCCCGCAGCTCGCGGAACGGCAGCACCTGGTGGGCCGAGGGCGCCACGGTGGTGAGGCCGACGCCGGATTCGGCCAGCTCGGCGGCGAGGTCGGCGAGCGGGGCGCCGGTCAGTTCGGGGACGCAGAAGGCGTGGCTGACGACCACCCGTCCGGCCAGTCCGACCGCCCTGGTCCGCGCGGCGATGTCGCGCAGCGGGCCGAGGCCGCGCTCGCCCCGGTCGTGCAGGTGGATGTCGAGGCGCAGTCCGTGCTGTTCGGCCAGGCCGAACAGCAGCTCCAGCTGGGCGGGCCCCTCACCCTCACCGCCCTCGGCCGGGGTGGCGTCGAAGCCCGCCGGGTCGATGCCACCGACGGCGTCGACCAGTCCGCTCGCCGCCGCCTCCGCGAGCAGCGCGCCCGCGCCGGGCGTCCGCCGGACGCCGTGCTGCGGGAAGGCCACCAGCTGGACGTCCAGCGCGCCGGCCAGCCGCTCGCGCACCTCGGCGAGCCCGGTCACCCCGGCCAGCCCGTACGCGGGCGCCACGTCCACGTGGGCCCGCACGGCGCGGGTGCCGCGCGCCACGGCGTGGCTCAGCAGCCGGTGGGCGCGGTCGGCGAGCGGGGTGCGCTGGTGCCGGTGGAGGTCGACGTCGCCCCGGACGTACTCGGGCAGCGAGCCGGCCGGGCGCCGGCTGTACCAGGGCTCGCCCCAGGCGGTCTTGTCGGGGTGGATGTGCGCGTCCACCAGGGTGGGCAGCGCGATCCGGCCACCGCCCTCGACCACCTCCGGCACCGCCCCGTCCGGCACCCGCTCGGCCAGCAGGCCGTCCACGGCGACCAGGTCGACGGCCCGGTCGGCACCGTACGGGCGGACGTCCCGGAAGACGGTGACGGAAGGCGTGGTCATGGGTTGCTCGCTCTCGTTCTGGTTCCCGGGGTGGTCCGGCTCCGTGGACGGATCCTGTCCGACAGGCAAAACGTCCTACCTTTCATTCAACAGTCTGTTTATCATCTCCGGGTCCCTGTCCCCCGTCCGGAGTCGCTCACGCATGTCCACACCACCGCCCGCCGCCACACCCAGGCCGCACCCACTGCACGTCCTGCGGGCCACCGTCTTCGCCATCGGCGCCCTGCTCCTCCTGGTCGGGGTGGGCGTACTGCTCCACCAACCGCTGCTGATCCCGCCGCTGGCCGCCAGCGCCGCGCTGGTGCACGGAGCGCCCGCGCTGCCGATCTCGCAGCCGCGCAACCTGATCGGCGGCCAGCTGATGTCGGCCCTGATCGGCTTCGCCACCCTGGCCGTCACCGGCAGCACCACCTGGGGCGCGGCCGTGGCCGCCGGGCTCTCGCTGGGCTCGATGATGCTCACCCACCTCTCGCACTCCCCGGCCGCGGCCACCGCCGTGATCGTGGTCCTGCAGGCCCCGCACCCCGTGCCCTTCCTCCCGCTGCTCGTCCTGGCCAGCGTGCTGCTGGTCGTCATCGGCCTGCTGCCCGGCAGGATCGGCAGGCACCCGGTCCGCTACCCGGTGTCCTGGTGACGGCCACGCCGATCTGACGGCCGCGACCGCGGGGACGGCCACGACCGCGGCAGTCCTCACGACCCCAGGTACCTCAGCACCGCCAGCACCCGGCGGTGGTCGTCCGGCGCCTGCGGCAGGTCGAGCTTGGTGAAGATGCTCGCGATCCGCTTGGCCACCGTGGCCTCGGTGACCACCAGCCGGCGGGCGACGGCCGCGTTGGAACGGCCCTCCGCGATCAGCGCCAGCACCTCGCGCTCCTTGGGGCTCAGGCGCTGCAGCGGGTCGTGCCGGCGGGTCAGCAGCTGGCGGACCACCTCCGGGTCCACCACCGTCCCGCCCCCGGCCACGTCGGTGAGCGCGGCGACGAACTCCCGCACCTCGCCGATCCGGTCCTTGAGCAGGTAGCCGGTGCCCGCGCCCCGGTCGCCGGCGGAGATCAGCTCCGCGGTGTACCCCTGCGAGACGTACTGGCTGAGCACCAGGACGGGCAGCCGCGGATCCTCCTCGCGCAGCCGGCGGGCCGCGCGCAGTCCGTCGTCGGTGTTGTCCGGGGGCATCCGGACGTCGACGACCACCACGTCCGGCCGGTGTTCCCGGACCGCCTCGACCAGGGCCGGGGCGTCGCCGACGGCGGCCGCCACGGTGTGTCCGAACCGCTCCAGCAGGGAGACCAGGCCCTCCCGCAGGAGCACCGAGTCCTCCGCGACGACTAACCGAAGTGCCGGCACGGGATCTCCACTCGCAGGACGGTCGGCCCACCGGCCGGGGAACGCAGGCACAGGGTGCCGTCGATGACGGCGAGCCGGTCGCTGATGCCCAGCAGGCCGGTCCCGGCGGCCGGGTCGGCGCCGCCGGCCCCGTCGTCCCGGATCTCCAGCACCAGCCCGTCCGCCGCCGCACGGCCGTGCACCGAGGCGCGCCGGGCGCCGCTGTGCCGGACCACGTTCGCCAGCGCCTCGCAGACCACGAAGTAGGCGGCGGCCTCGACCGGGGCGGGCGGCCGCCCGGGCAGCGCGACGTCGACGTCCACCGGCACCGCCGAGCGGCCCGCGAGGTCCCGCACCGCCGGTTCCAGCCCCCGGTCGGTGAGGACCTGCGGATGGATGCCGTGGATCAGCTCGCGCAGTTCCCGCAGCGCCGTCCGCACCTCCTCCCGGGCCTCCCGGACCTGCCGGGCAGCGGCCGAGTCCTCGGGCAGGTCGAGACCGGCCAGGCCGAGCTTGACGGAGAGCGAGACCAGCCGCTGCTGGGCGCCGTCGTGCAGGTCGCGCTCGATCCGGCGCCGTTCCACCTCGTACGCGTCCACCAGCCGGGCCCGGGAGGCCACCACCCGGTGCAGCTCGTTCTCGGCGGGCTCCAGCACGGCCCGGGCGGTCACCGCCCGTACCCCCGCCCAGGCCGCCAGCGGGTAGGCCGCCACCGGGAGCAGCACGAGTCCGGCGAGCGGTCCGAGCCAGGAGGCGGTGGGGTTCGCGGTGGGCTGGAGCGGGGCGGCCAGCAGGAACAGCGGGGTGCCGAGGCCCACCGCGACCAGTCCGAGGTCGATCCACCAGAGCAGCAGCAAGGAGACCAGCCCGTAGCCGAGGTCGCGCCGGGCCGCCGGCCCCCGGAACAGTTCGCGGGCACGTCCGCGCCGACCCTCCGCCCCGCCCCGCGGCCCAGGCCCCGACGGTACCGGCCCCGGCACCGCCCGCCCCGACCGCACCCGCCCCGACGGCCCCGCCCCGGGCAGCACCAGCCGCAGCCGCCACCGCTCGTACCCGGTCACCGCCCGCCCCGCCAGGGCCAGCGGCGGCAGCACGACCGCCACCGCCAGGGGGCCCAGCCCGCCCCACAGCAGCACCGGCAGCGCCGCCAGCCCGGCCGCCGTCGCCCCCACCACGGCTCCCGCGAGCAGGAAGCCCAGCGCACGCCACGGCCACACGGAGCCGAGGAACGCCGACGGCCGCTGGGCCAGCGCCTCCAGGGTGTTGCGGACAGCGATCACCCTGCCGACCCTAGCCGCCGCCCACCGCCCGCCGCAGGGGTGCTGGCACTACCTCTGTTCTCGCCCCAACGCCCCTGCGCTCCCCCACCGTTGACGGGTTGCCTGGGACCATGACGAACTCGACCGACACGGTCCTCCTGCGGGCCGTGACCAAGCAGTACGGCACCGGCGACCGCGCCGTCACCGCACTGGACGACGTGACCGTCGCCTTCCCGCGCGGCAGCTTCACCGCGGTGATGGGCCCCTCCGGCTCCGGAAAGTCGACGCTGCTGCACTGCGCGGCCGGCCTGGACCAGGTCTCCGACGGCACCGTGGTGATCGACGGCACCGAACTCGGCGGCCTGGACGAGACCCGGCTGACCCTGCTGCGGCGCGAGCGCCTCGGCTTCGTCTTCCAGTCCTTCAACCTGGTCTCCGCGCTGACCGCCGAACAGAACGTGGCCCTGCCGCTGCGGCTGGCCGGACGCCGCCCGGACCGGGCCGAACTCGCCACGGCACTCGCCGAGGTGGGGCTCGGCCACCGCGGTGGGCACCGGCCGAGCGAGCTGTCCGGCGGCGAGCAGCAGCGCGTCGCGATCGCCCGGGCGCTGATCACCCGGCCCGCCGTGCTGTTCGCCGACGAGCCGACCGGCGCCCTGGACACCCGTACCTCGCGTGAGGTCCTCACCCTGCTGCGCGGCATCGTCGACCGCCACCGGCAGACCGTGATCATGGTGACCCACGACCCGACCGCCGCCGGCTACGCCGACCGCGTCCTGCTGCTCGCCGACGGACGGATCGTGGAAGAGCTGCACGGCCGCAGCGGGGCCGCGGTCATCGCCGGCCGGATGGCCGCCCTGGAGGCCCCGGCATGCTGAGCCTCGCCACCGTCCGTGCCCGCTGGACATCCCTCCTCGGCACCTTCGTCGCGCTCGGCCTGGGCGTGACGGTCCTGGCCATGACCGCCCTGGTGCTCACCTCGGCCGAACCGGAGGTGCCCCGACGCTACGCGGGCACCCGGGTCGTGGTGCAGAGCCCCGCCGTCGACCAGTCCGACGGCACCTTCACCCCGAGCCGGCCCTGGTCGCAGGAACGCACACGGGAGCTGCTGCGGGCCCTGGCCGCCGTTCCGGGCGTGGACCGGGTCGTGCCGGACCGCGCCTTCTACGCCCAGCCGGTGATCGACGGAAGGCCGGTGGGCGCCCCGGGCCCGGAACCGCGCGGCCGCAACTGGTCCGGCACCGCGTTCGGGCCCGAGCGGCTCGTCGCGGGCGGCCCGCCGGCCGACGAGCACCAGGTGGTGCTGGACGCCTCGCTGGGCCTGGCGCCCGGCTCGCCGGTCACCCTGCTCACCGCCGCCGGGCCGGCCCGCTACACCGTGTCCGGCCTCGTCTCCGGCACCGTCTCCGGCACCGCGTCAGGAACGGTCCCCGGGACCGCCCCCGGGGCCCTGGACGCAGCCGCCCCCGGGACCGTCGACCCGCCGTCCCTCTACCTGTCCGACCGCGCCGCCGAGGCGCTCGCCCCCGGGGTCCGGGTAATCGGCCTGGTCACCGCGCCGGGCGCCGACGTCCCGGCGGTCGCCGCGGCCGCGGCCTCCGCCGTGGGCGGCGACGGGACGGTGCTGCACGGCGCCGCGCTCACCGCACTGGAGGACAGGAGCGCCGAGAAGACCCGCTGGATCGGCCTGCAGATCCTGACCGCGACGGCCGGGCTGACCGCCTTCGTCTCCGTCTTCGTGGTCGCCTCCACCTTCGCCTTCGCGATCGTCCAGCGGCGGCGCGAGTTCGGCCTGCTGCGCACCATCGGCGCCACCCCCCGTCAGATCGCGCGCACGGTGTACGCCGAGTCGCTCGGGGTGGGCGTCGCGGCTGGTGGCGCGGGCATACTGCTCGGCGCGGTGCTGGCGCCCGCGCTGGGCGCGCTGATGGTCGAGGGCGGCCTGGAGCCGGCGGGATTCACCGTACGGTTCCGGGCGCTGCCGCTGCTCGGCTCCTTCGCGCTGGGCCTGGTGGTCGCGCTGCTCGGGGTCTGGTCGGCCTCCCGCCGGGCGGCCCGGACGGCCCCGCTGGAGGCGCTGCGCGAGGCCGCCGTCGAACACCGGCCGATGACCCGCGGCCGGTGGATCGCCGGCGGGATCTCCACCGCCCTCGGCCTCGGGCTGGTGGTGGTCGCGGCCGGCAGCGAGTCCGACAGCATGATCAACAACGCCCTGTACGCGGCCATGGCGCTGATCGTCGGCCTCATGCTGTTCGCACCCGCCGTCCTCCCGCCGATCGTCCGCGCGGTCTGCCGGCCGCTGGCCGGGCTGCGCGGCGCGACCGCCGCGGTGGCCCGGGAGAGTGCGGTGACCGCCGTCCGGCGCACCGCCTCGACGGCCGCTCCGGTGCTGGTGACGGTGGGTTTCGCGGTGCTGATCGCCGGACTGTTCCAGCTGCGGGCCGGCGGCTACGCGCTGGAGGAGACCGTCCGGCAGCACGCCACCTCGGTGGTCACCCCGCAGGGCACACCCGGGCTCTCAGACGCCGCCGTGGCCGCCGTACCGGGCGGCGCCTCGCTGCTGCCCACCCGGCTCTACGCCGGCGGCACCGACCACGTCGGCGCGGTGGGGATGAGCGAGGCCGCGTTCCGCGGGGCCCGCGCCCGGATGACCGTCACCTCCGGCTCCCTGGACGGCCTGACCGGCGAGAACACCATGGTGGTCAAGGCCGGCACGGCCGCCTGGCTGGGCTGGACCACCGGCCACCGCGTCCCGGTCACCTTCGAGGACGGCAGTACCGTGGACGTCACGGTCGTCGCCGAGATCACCGACGGCTCCGCCACCGCGAGCGTGCTGCTGACCACCCGCACCGTCCGGGCGCACGACCCCTCGGCGCTCACCTCGGTCGTCCACACCGCCGGCGCCACCTCGTCGGCCGTCCTCGCCCCGCTCGGCGCCCGGGCGCTGAGCAGCGCCGAGTACGCCTCCCGCACCACCTCCGAGGACGACGCCCTGGTCCGGATCTTCCTGGTCGTCCTGATCGGCACGTCGCTCGGCTGCAGCTGCCTGGCCGTCGCCAACACCCTGCTGATGGCCACCGCCCAGCGGGCCGGGGACTTCACGGTGCTGCGGCTGTCCGGCGCGACCCGCCGTCAGGTGCTGCGGATCGTGGCCGTCGAGTCGACCCTGGTGGTCGGGATCGGTGCCGCGCTCGGCCTGCTGATCGCGGTGGTCACCCTGGCGGGCGTCCGCTCCGGCCTCTCCGCCCGGCTCGGCACCCGGGTCGACCTCGCCCTGCCCTGGTCGACCATGGCCCTCACCACCGGCCTCTGCCTGCTCCTGGCCCTGCTCGCCGGCGTGCTGCCGGCCCGGGCGGCACTGCGCCGGCCCGGTGCCCGACCGGCCGACTGACCGACCCACCACGCGGATCGGCTACTCCCAGTCGTCCGTTCCGCCCAGCAGTTCGACCAGCAGCAGGCCCGGGTCGTCCTGCTCGGCGTCCCACCGGTCGTAGGTCGGATCCAGCAGGATCATCACCGGGACCAGCCACGACAGCCGGTAGCGGAACACGACCGGCGGCCGGTCCGGTCGGCGGACGGTGAGGCGACAGCGCAGGAGACCGGAGTGCCGGATCTCGGTCCGGTCGTCCACCACCGTGGACCAGTCGTCGATGTGCAGGATCCGCTCACCGTCCACCTCCCGCACCACGGCGAGCAGCCGACCGAGCTGTCCCACCCAGAGGACCTCGGAACCCGCCCAGCTCACACGTGCCACCTCACCGCTCCTTCCGCCCGGCCCGGGCCTCTCGCTCCGCCGGTGCCGTGCCTTGATGCCTTCGAGGGTGACGGACATCGGCCTGCCCGCCCGACGTCACCGCTCCCGCCCGACGTCACCGCTCCCGCACGTCGACATGCGCATCGTGAACATGCGCATCGACGTGAACGGCGACCTGGACATCGATGTGCGCACCGGCGCGCACATCGCCTTGTACGGATGCGGGTCGACACCCGCCCGTGCCCCCGCCAGGGCGTCCGGAACGCCGGCGAGGACAGCGGGCGGGTTGCCGCCCTGGGCCCTGGATCGATGATCGATCCCGCGGAACATCCAAGTCAATCCGCCGATTTACTGGGGCACCCCCAAGCGATACCTTGGGTCTCCGTGACCATCGACGACCTCCGCGTCTTCGCCGCGGTCTGCCGGGCCGGCTCGCTCAGCGCCGTCGCCCGCGACCTGAACCGCACCCAGTCCGCCGTCAGCCAGCACGTGAAGCGGCTCGAACGGGAGGTCGGCCTCGCCCTGATCGAGCGCCACCCGCGCGGGGTCGTCCCCACCCGGGCGGGGAGCCTGCTGCGCGCGGCGGTCGCCACCGGGCTCGGCAACATCGACCACGCGCTGCACCGGATCGCCGAACTCGCGCGCGGCGAGGGCGGATCCGTACGGATCACCACCGGGGCCACCAGCATCCGGCACTTCATGTCCGTGGCCGTGGTGGACTTCCGGCGGCGCTTTCCCCAGGTCAGCCTGGAGTTCCAGACGGAGGTCTCCAGTCGCAGCTGCCTGGAGTCGCTCAACGCCGGCCGGGTCGACCTCGCCTGGATCACCCTCGGCGTCCCGGCCCGGGGCATCGACCAGCGGCCGGTGGTCGACCTGCCTTGGGTGCTCGCGGTCGCGGCGGGCGACCCGCTCGCCGGCCGGGCCCGGATCTCGCCCGCCGACCTCCAGGACGCCCGGCTGATCGGGCTGCCGCAGAACTCCGTCTCCCGCTCCCAGGTCGAGGCCTGGCTCGGCAAGTCGGGCGTCCGGCCGGTCTTCGACACCAGCGTCGCGGACTGGGACACCGCGATCCTGCTCGCCGAACTCGGCCTCGGCCACGCCGTCGTCCCCGCGCTCCCGCAGTGGCAGGGTCCCGGCCACCCCGGCCTGCGGCTGCTCCCGCTGCCCGACCTGCCCGCCCTCACCGCCGGCTGGGCCGTCCGGGACTGGGAGAACCTCGGCCCGCTCGCCCGCGCCTTCGCGGACACCGTCGCCGCCCACTGCGGTCGCGAAACCACCCCGCCGGCCGTCGGAGCGGGGAGGGACTGACCCGGCGACCGGCCGCCGCTACCCCTCATCCTGCCGGGCTGTCAGGTCCCCTGCCGACAGGACGCCTCCGACCGGCATCCACACCCTGTCCCGGGAGGTCGCCGTCCGCCGCGGGGCGAAGTCTTCCGGCAGGACGTCCAGCAGGCTGCGCACGCGGTCCCCGCCCCGCACGGCGAGCGCCGCCTCGCAGCGCAACTGCCTCGGCAGCTCCGGGCGGTGGGTCAGCTCGTGCCACAGCGCCGGCCGCAGCCAGTGCTGTCCCTGCGGATCGGCATGGGCCCGCACCCACGCCCGGCCCAAGCGCTGGGAGAGGCCGAGCCCTTCCGCCCGTTCCTGCAGCCACAGGAGCGTGGGTGTGTCGATCACCTTGACCTCGCCGGGGAGGTCCTCGTACCGGTCCATGGCTCCATGATGGCCGGTGCAGCCGTACGGCACCCTGCCGGTGCCGTACGAAACTCCGTGGCCGCAGAAGCTCCCTGGCTGTAGCGGCTCAGCGGCCGTAGAAGGAGTGGCCGCGCCCGATCTCCGCGAAGCCGCGGCGGCCGTACCACCCGCGCGGCCAGTCCACCGCGTCCGCGAGCAGGAACAGCCGGGGGATGCCGGCTTCGGCCGCCAGCGCCAGGCCGGTCGCCAGCAGGGTGCCGCCGTGCCCCGCGCCGCGGTGCCGCGAGCCGGTCACCAGGTCCTCCAACTGGGCGAGCCCGGCGGACGGTTCGAGGTAGAGGTCGCTCCAGGCCGCGACCTCGCCGGTCGGTGTCCGCACGGCCAGGAAGTGCACCCGCGCGGCGCCGCGCAGCCGGGCGGCGCGGCGGTCGGTGAGCTGCCGGGCGAGCTCCTCGTCCTCGGTCCAGTCCCGCTGCTGACGCAGCACCGCCTCCCGTACCTCCTCCAACTCCACGGGGTGCGCGGCCGGTTCGGGACGCGGGCAGCCGTCCGTCGAGCGGGTCAGGATCACCTCGCCCTGCCGCTCCCACCCCGCTGCCGCCAGCACCGGGGCGGCCTGCTCGCCCGAATCCTGGTCCAGCACGGTGACGCGGTACCGGTCGCGCGGCCCCAGCCACCGGGCGGCCAGCCCGGGCAGCGCCGCCGGGTCGGTTCCCGGCCCCTCGACGATCAGTTGGTTGTGCTCCTCGGAGCGGTCGTACTCGGTGTTCCGGACGGCGAACACCCCGGGAAACTCCGGCAGTTCGAGGACCTCCTGCGCCTGGCGGCGGGCGAAGGCGGCACGGAGGGCGGTCACGCGGGCGAGGAGATCCGACATTCCGTCATGATCGGCCCTCGACCGCCACCGGACAACGGATTTCCCGTACCCGGCTCAGGAGGCCGCGCCGGAGGACGAGCGGTCCAGGAAGCGCCGGATGCCGTCGCGGACGCCGTCGGTCGGCACGGTCGCCGCGAAGGCCGCCGCCTCCACCGCGAGCCCCTCGTCGATCGGCAGGTTGATGCCCCGGGTCACGGCCCGCAGGCAGGCGGCCACGGCGGTCGGCGCGTGCCGGACGATCCGCTCGGCCAGATGCCGTGCCGTGTCCAGCAGTTCGTCGGCCGGGACGACCGAGTTGACCAGGCCGATCTCGGCGGCGCGGGCGGCCGGGATCGGGTCGCCGGTGAGGATCAGCTCCAGGCCGCGCTTGCGGCCGACGTGCCGCGGCAGCCGCTGCGATCCGCCGAAGGGCGGCGGGAAGCCGAGCGAGATCTCGGGCTTGGCGAAGCTCGCGTGCTCGGCCGCGACGGCCAGCGGGGCCGCCTCGGTGATCTCGCAACCACCGCCGTAGGCCAGGCCGTTGACGGCCGCGATGACCGGCTTGGGAAACTCCTCGATCCGCCGGGTGAGGGTGTGCCCGCGCCGGACGAACTCGCGCAGCGCCCGCTCGGGCCCGCCCGCGACGCTGGCCGCCAGGGACGGGATGTCGGCCCCCGCGCTGAACGCCCGCTCGCCGGCGCCGGTGAGGATCACGGCGCGGACGGTGTCGTCGGCGTCGATCCGGTCGAGTTCGGCGAGCAGCGCGTCGATCGTCGGGTAGTCGAGGGCGTTGAGCTTCTTCTCCCGGTCGATGGTGAGGGTGACGACGTGCCGGTCCCGCTCGCTGCGGATGGTCATGGGCGCGTGCTCCGTTCCTGGCCTCGCTGCTGGATGTGACGAGGCTAGGAACACCCGGCCAGGACAATCCACTTATTGTCCTGGATACACTCGGGCGCACGCCCGTGCGCACCCGTGCACGCCCGTGCCTCCACTCCCGGGAACGGCAGGTGACCCGTGCGACCGCCCTCCTACAAGGCCATCGTCGACGAGTACGCGACCGCCATCCGCTCCGGCGCGCTCCCGGCCGGCGCACGGCTGCCGACCCACCGCACCCTCGCCCGCGAACGGCGGATCGCCCTCGCCACCGCCACCCGGGTCTACGCCGAACTGGCCGCCGCCGGACTGGTGGTGGGCGAGCAGGGCCGCGGCACCTTCGTCCGGCTGCGCGCCGGCTACGACGGCCTCGAACCCTCCCGCGCCCTGCCGGTGCCCCGGGTGGCCGACCTCTCCTTCAACCAGCCGCTCTCCCCCGGGCAGGGCGACCTGCTGCGGCGGGCCCTGCGCGCGCTCGCCTCCTCCGGCGACGCCGAAGCCCTGCTGCGCCAGCACCCGCCGGGCGGCCACCGGCACGACCGGGCCGCGGTGGCCACCCACCTGCTGGACCGCGGGATCGACACCGCGCCCGGGAACGTCCTGCTCACCAGCGGGGCGCAGCAGGCCCTGGACTGCGTCCTGCGGACGCTCACCCGCCCCGGCGACGTCCTCGCCGTGGACGCCCTCGGCTACCCGGGCATCAAGCTGCTCGCCACCGCCCACGGGCTGGACCTGGCGCCCGTCCCGGTCACCGCCGCGGGCCCGGACCTCGACGCGCTCGACCGGCTCTGCCGCGCCCGGCCGGTGCGGGCGGTGTACACCCAGCCGACCGTCCACAATCCGCTCGGCTGGGTGCTCGGCCCGGAACAGCGCGAGCGCCTCGTCCGGCTCGCCGCCGACCACGGCTTCACCCTGATCGAGGACGGCACCTACGCCTTCCTGGAGGCCGCGCCGCCGCCACCCCTGCACGCCCTCGCCCCCGAGCGCACCTGCTACCTGGCCGGCCTCTCCAAGAGCGTGGCACCGGGTCTGCGGTTCGGCTTCGCCGTCCTGCCCGGCCACCTGCTCCGGGCCGCCACCACCGCCCTGCGCACCACGGCCTGGGGTGCCCCCGGCCTGATCACCGCCCTCGCCACCGGCTGGCTCACCGACGGTACGGTCGCCCGCCTGGAGCGGGAACGCCGCGCGGACGCCGCCGCCCGTCAGGCCGTCGCCCGCACCGCCCTGGCCGGCCTGACCACCACCGCCCACCCCACCTCCTACATCCTCTGGCTCACCCTCGAACCCCATCAGCGCCCCGACCACGCGGCCGCCGCCCTGGCCGCCGAGGGCATCCTGGTCTCCACCGCCGACGCCTTCGCCACCACCCCCCACCACCCCAACGCCCTGCGCCTGGCCCTCGCCACGCCCCCGCTCCCCACCCTCCCCGCCGCCCTCACCCGCCTCCGCACCACCCTCGACGCCATCGCCCCCTGACCGACGCCCCCGCCCATCCACCACGCCGCACCACGAGCCGACGAGCCCGACGAGCCCGACGAGCCCGACGTCCCGCTCCCGCTTCTCCCTACTCCGCGCCCGCGCCCGCGCCCGCGCTGCGGGCGAAGCGGGCGCTCCACTCGGCGAGCAGGCTCCGCAGCGCGTCCGGGGCGAGCACCTGGAACTCGGCGCCGAGCGAGCCCAGGGCCATGGCGGGCCAGTCGAGCGAGTCGGCGGTCATCCGCAGCCGGCAGCGGTCCGGGGTGACGGGCTCCACGGTGGCCCAGCGGCCGACCCTGGCCCGGACGTGCTCCGCCGGCGACTCGATCAGGGCCTCCACCAGGTGCGGCCGGGGTATGCCGTTGAGGCCCGCGCGGACGAACTCGGCCGCGTCGGCGGCCGGGAGGGTGCGCGGGGCGAAGCGGGCACCGCTGCCGGAGGGGGCGGTGAGCCGGTCGAGGCGGAAGGTGCGCCAGTCGGCCCGGTCGAGGTCGTACGCGACCAGGTACCAGCGGCGGTTCAGGCAGACCAGCCGGTGCGGTTCGACGTGCCGTTCCGTGCCGCGCCCGTCGCCGGCCGTGTACGAGAACCGCACCCGCTCGTCGTCCCGGCAGGCGAGCGCCACCACCGTCAGGATGTCCGGGTCGACGCCCGCGCCCGTCGGCGTCCCCCAGTCCACCGGGACGGTCACCGCGCGCAGCGCCTCCACCCGCCGTCGCAGCCGGGCGGGCATCACCTGGACGACCTTCGCCAGCACCCGCACCGAGGCCTCGGCGACCCCCTCCACCGGGCTCTCGGCCGCCGCCTGCAGCCCGACCGCGAGGGCCACCGCCTCCTCGTCGTCGATCACCAGCGGCGGCAGCGCCGCGCCCGCTGCCAGCTGGTAGCCGCCGTCGACGCCGCGCTGCGCCTCGACGGGGTAGCCGAGTTCGCGCAGCCGGTCGATGTCCCGGCGCAGGGTGCGGACGGAGACGCCGAGCCGGTCGGCCAGTTCGTCGCCCGGCCAGTACCGGTGGGTCTGGAGCAGGGAGAGCAGTCGAAGCGTCCGGGTGCTGGTGTTCGCCATGCGTCGATTCTCCCCGGGATTCAGGACAGGAAGTGGCCGCAATGGTCCGTAGCGTTGTTCTTGTCCGAGGGAGCAGGACCCGAACGAAAGGCCTTGACGATGACCACGACCTCCGCAGCCCAGAACCTGACCGGCGAGCGCGCCGACCTCCTGGCGGCCCTGGAGAAGCAGCGGCACTTCCTGCGCTTCACCACCCGCGACCTCACCGACGAGCAGGCCGGCCTGCGCACCTGTGCGAGCGAGCTCTGTCTGGGCGGCCTGATCAAGCACGTGACCAACGTCGAGCGGCTCTGGGCGGAGTTCATCGTGCAGGGCCCGTCCGCGATGCCCGACTTCACCAGCTGGACGGAGGAGGACTTCGCCCGCCGCGCGGACGAGTTCCGGATGCTGCCCGGCGAGACGCTGGCCGGCGTCCTCGCGGACTACGCCGAGGTGGCCGGCCGCACCGACGAGCTGGTGGCGGTCCTCCCCGACCTGGACGCCACCCAGCCGCTGCCGAAGGCCCCCTGGTTCGAGGGGGGCGCCCGGTGGTCGGCCCGCCGGGTGCTGCTGCACGTCGCCAACGAGACCGCCCAGCACGCCGGTCACGCCGACATCATCCGGGAGTCGCTGGACGGCGCGAAGAGCATGGGCTGAGCCCGGCCCGCGGCACGGCGGCGGGGCCCCTCGGCGACAGCCGAACCCGACGGGCCCCGCCGCCGTCCTCAGGCCCGCCCGACGAAGGTGAACCCGGCCCCGTCGACCACGCCGCGGACCAGCGCCTCGTCCAGCGGCTGCGCGGAGGCCACGGTGACCCGGCCGCTCGGCGCGTCGGCACTGACGTCGGTGACGCCGGGCAGGACGGCGAGCCCGGCGCTGACCGTCTTCTCGCAGTGGCCGCAGCTCATGCCGTCGACGGCGAATACGGCGGTGGTGGACATGACGGCGCCTCCGATGGCGTTCCGGACGGGACGGGCTCGACCCGGGCGGGTCGAACCCGACGCGTCGACTCCGACGAACCGACCCGGACGGGTCGACCCGCCCGCCCTACGACACCCGATTCCGACGGCGCCGCCCAGGGACACGCCGCGCGGGTGACACCATCGAGCGGTTCCGGGAACCGCCCGGGCCTGCCGTCCGACAGGGCCCGGCCGTGGCGTGCGCCACGTCCTGAACCTCCGCCGCGCCCCGTCCCGTTCCTCCAGGTACCACCCTTTCGCACGACCGGGCGACGGCCCGGCCGACGATCGGCCGCCGCGGCCCGCCGATCCCGTCCTGGAGCGCCTCCGCCATGTCCACCCTGGCCCCGATCCACGACCGACCGGACACCACCGCCCTCCCGATGACCCACGACGCCCCGCGCGGCTGGTCCGCCCGCCTCGCCGAGGCCTGTCGCGCGCACCCGGACGCGGCGGGAGCGGGCCGTTGAGGGCGCTCGCGCGGCTCCGCCGCTGCGAGCCCCGGCACGGCGCGCTCGCCCTCGCGCTGGCCGCGGCGCTGACCGCCGGGCTGCTCTGGTGGCAGCCGTGGAGCGGCGGGGACGGGGACCGGCTGGCGTTCACGACCGCGTCCGGCGGCTCGGCCCGCTTCGGCACCGGTGAGCGCCTCTACCGCTACAAGGTGCGGGTGGAGGACGGGATCGCGGAGAGCCCGGAGCAGTTCGCGGCCGAGGTGGACGCCGTCCTGGGCGACGTCCGGCGCGGTTGGGCGGCCGGCGGCACGGTCTCGTTCCAGCGGGTGCCCGCGGACCCGGTGGACTTCACCGTCTACCTGGCCACCCCGAGGTCCACCGACCGGATCTGCGGCCAGTACGGGCTGGACACCGGCGGCTGGGTGAACTGCGGCGTCACCCACCAGGTGGTCGTCAACCTCAAGCGCTGGACCGAGCTGTCCGAGTTCTACCAGGGCCGGCCCGAGCTGTACCACGCGCTCGCCGTCAACCACGAGGTCGGCCACATCCTCGGCAACGGCCACGTCGACTGCCCCGGCCCGGGCGCCCCGGCGCCGGTGATGATGCAGCAGATCAAGGGGCTGCACGGCTGCGTCCCCAACGGCCGGCCGTACTCGGACTCCGGCACCCTGCTCACCGGCCCGCCCGTCCAGGCGCCCACCGACGCGCCGTGACCCGCCCGCGCCCGACCCCCGTACCGGGTCCGGGTCCGGAACACGGATAATCCTGGTCGGACCGGACGCCCCCGCACCGCGCGACCGGTCCCGCCCGTGTCCGCAGCCGGTCCCGCCGGTGTCCGCTGCCGGTCCCGGTGCTGTCCGCGGTCGGTGCCGGTGGAGGAGAAGCGTTGAACGGTGTGCCCGGCGGGGAGATCCTGGACTGGCCGGTGCTGCTGGAGGCCGCCGAGGCGGCCGCCCGGGCGACCGCGGGCCGGGGCCGGGTGGCGGACTACATCCCGGCCCTCGCCACCGCCGACCCGGAGGCCTTCGGCATGGCCGTCGCCACCGTCGACGGGGAGCTGCACGGCGTCGGGGAGTGGGAGCGGCCGTTCTCCGTCCAGAGCGTCTCGAAGCTGTTCTCGCTCGCCCTCGCGGTGGCGTACGGCGGCGACGCGCTCTGGCAGGGCGTCGGCCGCGAGCCGTCCGGCAACCCGTTCAACTCCCTGGTGCAGCTGGAGACCGAGCACGGCATCCCGCGCAACCCGTTCATCAACGCGGGCGCCCTGGTGGTCACCGACCGCCTCCAGACCATGACCGGCGACGCCTCGGGCGCGGTACGGGAGTTCCTGCGCCGCGAGTCCGGCAACCCGCTGCTCGACACCGACCCGGTGGTCGCCGCCTCGGAGGCCCAACACGGCCACCGCAACGCCGCGCTGGCCCACTTCATCGCCAGCCACGGCAATCTGCAGAACCCGGTCGAGACCGTGCTGGAGCACTACTACGCCCACTGCGCCGTGGCCACCAGCTGCCGCGACCTGGTGCTGGCCGGTTCCTTCCTCGCCCGCTACGGCGTGCGCGCCGACGGCACCCGGCTGATGTCCCGCAGCGAGACCAAGCGGATCAACGCCGTCCTGCTCACCTGCGGCACCTACGACGCGGCCGGCGAGTTCGCCTTCCGCGTGGGCCTGCCGGGCAAGAGCGGCGTCGGCGGCGGCATCCTCGCCATACTCCCCGGCCGCGCCGCCGTCTGCGCCTGGGGCCCGCGCCTGGACCAGGCCGGCAACTCCGTCGCCGCGGTCGCTGCCCTGGACACCCTGACCACCCTCTCCGGGTGCTCGGTGTTCTGAAAGCACGCAATCCGAGAGCACGCAAGGAGAGGACGCGGGCCCCGGCCGTCCGCACAGCGACCGGGACCCGCGGGTCCGGTGCGAGCGCCCCGCTCCCGGGGCGCTCGCCGCGAGGGGCCCTACTCCACTGTCACGCTCTTCGCCAGGTTGCGCGGCTTGTCCACGTCGCGGCCGAGGGCGACGGCGGCGTGGTAGGCCAGCAGCTGGAGCGGGATGTTGAGCAGCAGCGGGTCCAGTTCGGGCTCGCTCTTGGGCACCAGGATGCAGTGGTCCGCGAGCTTCTCCTCCGGCCGCCGGTGGGCGACGGCGATGATCCGCCCGGAGCGGGCCTTGATCTCGCCGAGCGTGGTCAGGTTCTTGTCCAGCAGCTCGTCGTCCGGAACCAGTGCCACGGTGGGCAGTTCGGGGCTGATCAGCGCCAGCGGGCCGTGCTTGAGCTCGCTCGCCGGGTAGGCCTCGGCGTGGACGTAGGAGATCTCCTTGAGCTTCTGCGCGCCCTCGCGGGCCACCGGGAAGCCGCGCACCCGGCCGATGAACATCATGCCGGTGGAGTCGGCGTACTCGGCGGCGAGCCCGGCGATGGCCTCGCTCTGCTCCAGCACCTCGCGGATCTGGTCCGGCAGCGCCTGGAGCGCCGAAACGATCCGGCGCCCGTCGGCGGGCGACAGGTCGTGGATGCGCCCGAAGTGCAGGGCGAGCAGCGCGAAGGCGACCACGGTGGAGGTGAACGCCTTGGTGGAGGCGACCGAGACCTCCGGACCGGCGTGCAGGTAGATACCGCCGTCACACTCTCGGGCGATAGCACTGCCCACGGTGTTGACGACGCCGAGCACCCGCCCGCCCTTGCGCTTGACCTCCTGGACGGCGGCCAGCGTGTCGTAGGTCTCGCCGGACTGGCTGACCGCCACGTACAGGGTGTCCGCCTCGATCACCGGGTTCCGGTAGCGGAACTCCGAGGCCGGCTCGCTGTGCGCGGGGATCCGGGCCAGCTCCTCGATCAGCTGCGCGCCCATCTCGCCCGCGTAGTAGGCCGATCCGCAGCCGAGGATCTTCACCCGGCGGATCTCGCGCAGCTCCCGGGCGTCCAGGTTGAGGCCACCGAGGTGCGCGGTGGCGAAGCGCTCGTCGAGCCGGCCGCTCAGGGTGCGCTCGACCGAGCCGGGCTGCTCGTGGATCTCCTTGAGCAGGAAGTGCTCGAAGCCGCCGGTGTCGTAGGAGTCGACCTCCCAGTCCACGGTGGACGGCTGGCGGTGCGTGGTGCGGGCGTCCGCGGTGAAGGTGCGGAAGCCGTCGGCCCGGACGGTGGCCAGCTCGCCGTCCTCCAGGTGGACGACCTGGCGGGTGTAGCGGACCAGCGCGGAGACGTCCGAGGCCGCGAACATCTCCTTCTCGCCGATGCCCAGCACGATCGGGCTGCCGTTGCGGGCGACCACGATCCGGTCCGGCCGCTCGCCGTCGAGCACCGCGATGCCGTAGGTGCCGACCACCCGGGCGAGCGCGGCCCGTACCGCGTCCTCCAGCTCGACGCCCTCGGCGACGTTCGCGGCGATCAGGTGGGCGAGCACCTCGGTGTCGGTCTCGGAGCGGAACACCGCGCCGTCGGCGGTGAGCTTGGCGCGCAGCTCGTCGGCGTTCTCGATGATGCCGTTGTGGACGACGGCGATCCGCTCGGCGTTGTCCAGGTGCGGGTGCGCGTTGGCGTCACTGGGGACGCCGTGGGTGGCCCAGCGGGTGTGGCCGATGCCGGTGGTGCCCTTGAACCGGGCCGGCACGGCGGCGGCCAGGTCGGCGACCCGCCCCTTCACCTTGCGGAGCTTGATCCCGCCGCTGCGCCCGGTGACGGCGACGCCGGCCGAGTCGTAGCCGCGGTACTCCAGCCGCGCCAACCCCTCCAGCAGGAAGGGGGTCGCATCCTTGGGGCCGATGTAGGCCACGATTCCGCACATGCGTGGTCTCCTCTTCGAGGTCTTCAGAAGGTCGGGAACGACGGCTCAGCCGTAGACGATCCGCCGCAGCTGGCGGGCCGAGAGCTCCGGCGCCGAGACCCGGCGCTGCGGCAGCTCCTCGGCGAGCCGGGCGAAGATCCGCTCATTGGTCAGTCCGCGTGCCTGGAGCTCGGTGTGGCGGCGGCGCACGTAGTCCTCGGTGCTCTCGGAGAAGTACGCCAGCACCTCCGCCACGACCCGCGCCGCCTCCCGGGGCCCGAGCGGGCTGGTCCGGGTGAGGTGGGCGAGGAGGTCTTCGTGGGGGTGGGGTGAGCTCGGCACGAGTGAGGAGCCTAGGTCGGCGGGCCCGCCGAAGCCAAAGTTTCTGCCCGAAATCGGGCAGACATTACGACTTTCAGACTGGCTTCACTCCTCCTTCACATTCGACCACCGAACGACCACCCGATCACCCCCGTTCCCGAAAGCCCCTTGAAGCGGCACCAACTCCGCACGTAGCGTGACCCCCTGAACACGAAGCGGAAGACCGGAGGCTTGCTGATGTGCGGGATCACCGGATGGGTCGCGTTCGAGCGCGACCTCACCGCCGAACGGGGTGTCCTCGACGCGATGACGGCCACCCAGGTCCGCCGCGGCCCGGACGCCGGCGGCGTCCACCTGGAGCCGCACGCCGCGCTCGGCCACCGCCGGCTCGCGGTGATCGACATCGAGGGCGGCGTCCAGCCGATGACGGCCGAGCACGACGGCCGGACGCTCGCCGTGCTCACCTACAGCGGCGAGGTCTACAACCACCGCGAACTGCGCGCCGAACTGGAGGCGGCCGGGCACCGCTTCCGCACCCGCAGCGACACCGAGGTCGTGCTGCGCGCCTACCTGGAGTGGGGCGAGCACCTGGCCGAGCGGCTCAACGGCATGTTCGCCTTCGCGGTCTGGGACGTCCGGCGCGAGGAGCTGCTGCTGGTCCGCGACCGGATGGGCGTCAAACCCCTGTACTACCACCGCACCCCGGACGGCGTGATCTTCGGATCCGAGGTCAAGGCCCTGCTCGCCCACCCCGCCGTCCGCCCGGTGGTGGACCTGGACGGGCTGCGCGAACTGCTCGGCTACACCCGCACCCCCGGCCTCACCCCGTACCGGGACATCCACGAGGTCCGGCCCGGGCACGTCGTCCGGGTGCGCCGCGAGGGCCTGTCGGTCCGCCGCTACTGGGCGCTGGAGGCACGCGAGCACCGTGACAGCCTGGAGGCCACCGTCGCCACCGTCCGGGCCCTGCTGGACGACATCGTGCACCGCCAGCTGGAGGCGGACGTCCCGCTCTGCTCACTGCTCTCCGGCGGCCTGGACTCCAGTGCCGTCACCGCCCTCGCCGCCCGGACACTGGGCGCCGCCGGGGCCGGCCCGGTGCGCTCCTTCTCCGTCGGCTTCGCCGGGCAGAGCGAGACCTTCCACGCCAACGACGTCCGGCAGACCCAGGACGGCCCGTTCGCCCGGCTGCTCGCCGCGCACGTCGGCGCCGACCACAGCGTCGTCGAGCTGAACGCCGCCGACCTGACCGACCCGTCCCGGCGCTCCGTCGTGCTGCGCGCCCGTGACCTGCCCAACGGCGTCGGCGACATGGACACCTCGCTGCTGCTGCTCTTCCGGGGCGTGCGCCGCCACTCCACGGTCGCACTGTCCGGCGAGTCCGCGGACGAGCTCTTCGGCGGCTACCGCTGGTTCCACGACCCGAAGACCGTCGCCGTCGAGGACTTCCCCTGGGCCCTCGGCCTCACCGGCATCGCCGGCGGCGGGGCCACCCCGCGCGAACACCTCCTGGACGCCGAGCTGCTCCGCAAGCTCGACCTGGACGGCTACCGCAGGGCCCGCTACCGCGACGCGATCGCCGAGGTCCCGCACCTGCCGGCGGCGGATCCGGTGGAACGCCGGATGCGCGAGATCTCGTACCTCAACCTGACCCGCTTCGTCTGCATCCTGCTCGACCGCAAGGACCGGATGAGCATGGCCAACGGGCTGGAGGTGCGGGTGCCGTTCTGCGACCACCGGCTGGTCCAGTACGTCTTCAACGCCCCGTGGGCGATGAAGTCCTTCGACGGCCGGGAGAAGAGCCTGCTGCGCGCCGCCGTCCGGGACGTGCTGCCGGCCGCGGTCGCCGAGCGGCCGAAGAGCCCGTACCCGGTCACCACCGACCCCCACTACCCGGCGAAACTGCGCGCCGAACTCGCCCGGCTCGCCGCCGAGCGCACCTCCCCGGCCCTGGACCTGCTCGACCGGCGGCGCCTCGCCGACGCGCTCGCCCCGGACACCGACCCGCAGTCCGTCCGGCTGGCCGTCGACCTCGCACTGGACTTCGACGCCTGGCTGACGGACTACCAGGTGACGCTGGAGCTGTGAACGGTCGCGGCCCGGCGCCCCGACCACCGGGGCCGTGAGCGCCGGAGCCCCGGAACGGCGGCGCGAGGAGGACGCCGGAGCCCCCGAACGGCGGCGCGCGGGGCACCGGGGCGCGGGTACCACCACTCGGACGGCGCAGTGGCCCGCGCCCGCGCCCCCATACTCCGTCCGGGTGATTGTGAGGGGGAGCATCCCGCCGGTCCCGGCGGTCCGACCGTGCGATAGCGTCGCCGACACCTCCCGAATGGCGGGCGAATTCGCGGATTAACCGCTCATCTGCCGTCAGGATGGGAGCGAAACGTTCACCTCGATCCGCCGGGGGATCCCGTCATGCAGCCGCGAGTCTTCGCGATTCTCACCGCCCTGCTCCTGGGCGTCCTGGGCCTGGGATCGGTGGCCGTCACCGACTGGTCGCCCGCGGCGTCCGGCGCGGCCCCCGCCGCCGTCGCCCCCGGGGCCCCCGCCACCGGCGCCCGGCCGGCCGCGGCCGGGCCCGCGAGCGCCACCCCGACCGGCGACCCCGCGGTGTGGACCCGCTCCACGCTGCGCAACAAGCTGATGGCCGAGATGGACGCCAGCGACCCCGGCGTCGCCCTGGCCGACCTCGACAGGATCACCAAGGAGAAGCCGTACACCGTGCGCTTCTGCCACCCGATCGCGCACGAGCTCGGCCACGCGGCGGTCAAGCGCTTCAACGCCGACTTCCAGAAGGTCATCTCCTACCCGCACGAAACCTGCGCGGCCGGCTACCTGCACGGCGCGGTCGAGGAGATGCTCAACGCCTCCGCCCAGCCCGAGACCGACCTGCTCAAGCTCTGCGCGCCCAAGAACAGCGGCCCCTGCATCCACGGCGTCGGCCACGGCACCATGTTCGTGGTCAAGCAGGACGTCGCCAAGGCCCGCGACCTGTGCAACAAGTTCCCCTCCGACCAGAACCGGATCCGCTGCTCCGAGGGCCTGTTCATGCAGCTCTTCGGCCCGGACGAGGAGGACGAGCTGGCCAAGGCCAACCTGCCCGCCGACAAGCTCGCCCAGGACCCGCTCTACCCGTGCAAGGACCAGCCGTCGCTGTTCCAGTCCGCCTGCTTCTTCTACGCCCCGACCTTCTTCCTGTCCTCGCACGACTATCCGAACCACCCCGAGGTCTACGCCGAGGCCCTCAAGTGGTGCCTCAACGGCAAGGCGAGCGGCGGGGCGGTGGACTGCAGCCGCGGTGTCGGCTCGCGCACCATGAAGTACAACCTGGACCGCGAGGACTGGGCGGCCGAGCAGTGCGCCACCGCCGCCGACGGCTGGCAGCGCAAGGCCTGCGCCGAGGGCCTGGTCAGCTACTACACGGTCAACTACACCGACGGGGGCGCGGCCGGACGGCTCTGCGCCAAGATCACCAACAAGGAGATGCAGGGGTACTGCCGTTCGGCGAGCGGCCTGTCCGGCTCGCTGGACTGACGCCCCGGTCTCCCGACCGACACCCCGGTCCCGGCATGAGGGCCCGCGCCGCACGGCGCGGGCCCTCATGCGTAGGATCGCCCGATCATCGCCTGATCAGGGTGCGCCAAGGACGCCGCGCCTCGCCCAGACCGTCCCCCGGCCTCCCTGGAGCACGCCATGACCACCGAGGACTTCCCCGGCACCGACCTCCCCGGCACCGACTTCCGCCGCGCCGCCCACGCCACCGCCGACCTGGTCTCCGACTACCTCGCCGAACTGCCCGGCCGCCCGGTCTGGCAGCCCATGGACGAGACCGCCCGCCGGGCCCTGCTCGACGCCCCGCTGCCCACCGAGGGCCGCCCGCTCGACGAGCTGATCGGCGCCATCGGACGCGACGTCCTGCCGTACCCGATGGGCAACGGCAACCCGCGCTTCTTCGGCTGGGTCAACTCCGCCCCCGCCCCCGCCGGGGTGCTCGCCACCCTCGCCGCCTCCGCGATGAACCCCAGCTCGGCCGGCGGCGACCACGCCGACGTCCACCTGGAGCGCGCCGTGGTCCGCTGGACGGCCGAACTGGTCGGCTTCCCGCACCCCGCCGGCGGCGGCCTGCTCACCTCCGGCACCTCGATGGCGACCATCGTCTGCCTCGCCGCCGCCCGCGACCGGGCCGCCCGGCGGGCCGGCCGGGACGTCCGCGAGGAGGGCCTGGCGGGCCTGCCGCCGCTGGTCGGCTACGTCACCGGCGAGACCCACTCCTGCGTCCGCAAGGCCGCCGAACTCCTCGGCCTCGGCAGCAGGCACCTGCGCACCGTGGCCTCCGGCCCCGACGGCCGGCTGGACACCGCCGACCTGCGGGCAGCCGTCGAGCGCGACCGCGCGGCCGGCCTGCTGCCCTTCCTGGTCGTCGCCTCGGCGGGCACCGTCGGCACCGGCGCGGTGGACGCGTTCGGCCCGATCGCCGACCTCTGCGAGGAGCAGGGCCTCTGGCTGCACGTCGACGGCGCGTACGGCGCCTTCGGCCGGCTCGACCCGGCCATCGCCCACCGCTACGCCGGCCTGGAGCGGGCCGACTCGCTCGCCCTCGACCCGCACAAGTGGCTCGGCGTCCCGGTCGACTGCGGCTGCGCGCTGGTCCGCGATGCCGAGGAGCTGCGCGGCACCTTCAGCCTCGTCCCGTCCTACCTGCGCGACGAGGCGGCCGGCGCGCTCGGCTGGTTCTCCGAGTACGGCACCGAGCAGACCCGCCCCTTCCGGGCCCTCAAGGTCTGGGCCACCATCGCCCACAAGGGCCGCGCCGGCCTCGCCCGGGACATCGCCCGGTGCACCGCGCTGGCCCGCCGGCTCGGCGAACTCGTCCAGGCCGACGAGGAGTTGGAGCTGCTCGCCGAGGTGCAGACCTCGATCGTGGCGTTCCGCCACCGCGCCCCCGGCCTGGACGAGGCCGCGCGCGACACCCTCAACCGCGACCTCCCCGCCGCCGTCCAGCGGCGCGGCCGGGTCTTCGTCACCGGCGCCCGCCTCGGCAGCGCCGAGATGCTCCGCGCCTGCCTCCTCAACGCCGCCACGACGGAGGCCGACCTCCACCTCCTGCTCGCCGAGGTCAGGGCCGCGGCCCGCGAGCTGCTCCGGTAGGCCGCCGGACGCCGTCCGGCCCCCCGGGGCGGCCCCGCGCGTTCCTCCCGTAACAGCCCGGCGCGGACCGTAACCGGCTGGTCACGACGGATGCCCGACCGGGAAACACCGGTCGGGCACGGTGGCGGCATGGAGCATTCGAAGCCCTCTCCCCGCCGTGCCCCCGGTGCCCCCGACGCCTTCCGCGCCCCCGCCGGTCCCCGCGCCCGCCGCACCCGTCACTGGCGCCGTGACACCGTCGAACTCGCCGCCGTCTTCCTCTCCGTCACCGCCGCCGACCTGATCGCGAAGGTCGTCGTCCACGGCCCCGAGGGCCCGGCCGTCCTCGTCGGCTCCGCCCTCGCCCTGCTCGCCGTCACCCTCCTGCACGCCTGGGTGTCCCCGCACGCCCCGCCCCCGACCACCCTCTGGCGCGTCCGCACCACCGTCCTCGCCCACACCCCCACCACCCTCGCCGACCACCGGATCACCCTGCTCTCCCTCCACCCCCAGGAGCTCTTCCTCCGCACCGAGCACTCGGTGACCCCGGCCGTTCTGACGGCGCTGCTGACCACCACCGGCCACACCCTCCAGGACGCGCCGACCCGCATCGCCTGAGCCGTCGCCTCAGGCCGGGCCAGGGTCGTTGGGGTGGGGTTCGAGCGGGGTCACCACGGCGGTCATCCACGGCCACATCGGAAGGCTGCCGAGCACCTCCGCGCGCAGTTGCGCCTCGTCGGCCGCCCGCCAGACGCCGAGGCTGCGCCGTTCGCCGACCGGGCGCCACAGCCTGGCCAGGTGGCCGGTGGCGGCCAGCTCACGGGCCCGGACGGCCTCGGCGGCGCGCCGCCGGTCGACCTCCTCCTCGGCGGTGCCCTCGGGTACGGCGGTGGTGATCTCGACCAGGAACTCCTGCATGGCACGGCTCCGTTCTCAGCAGGTTCCGGCGGGTCACCTCCCGGACCGGGGCTCCGCCGCCCCCTCATCGTCCGTCGGCCGTCCGCCCGGCGCCATGTCGGCGGCCCTCCCGCGGCTGTCCCCGAGGCCCCGGTTCCGCTCAGGGGTTCGCCGGTGCGCGCCCGGGGCACGCACCGGCGAGGGGGTGGTTGCTCAGCCCTGGTCGGCAGGCTTCACGACGCACACGGCGTTGCCGAGCAACGTGCCGAAGCCGCCGAGCAGTGCGCTGGTGACGGACTTGCAGGCAGCGGCCTCCTCCGGGGTCTTGGGCCCCTGGTTGCCGGAGGGGTTGACGGTGGAGGAGGCGACGGCTGCGGCCGGCTGGGCGAGGGCGAGCGGGGCGACGAGGAGCAGCGCGCAACACGCGGCGGCCCGTACTGACTTCTGGAACACGGGGAACCCCTTCGGTAGGGAGTCGGGATCGGCGGAAAGCCGAGCCATCCCTACCCGAAGGGGCTTCCCCGCTCACGGATCCTGGGCCGTCCGTGAGCGTGTCCACATCATCCGATCAGCGGTCCGGGAGCTCCCCGGGGACCGTCCGTTCCACCTCCCGGATCGCGGCGGCCAGCTCGCCCACCCCGTGCTCCCGCAGCACCCCGTAGTGGTCGCCGGCCAGGTCGACCACGGCGGGCGGGGCGGCCGAGTAGCCGGTGCTGCCCTCGATGAAGGAGTAGTCGTCGCCCGCGGCCTTGAAGACGGTCACCGGCGCGTCCAGCCGCCGCTCGGCGAGTTCGCGGAAGCTGTACTCGAACTCGTACGTCTCACCGACGATCCCGGTGATCCGCCGGATGAGCTCCTCGTCCAGCTCCGGCAGCATCCGGTGCACGGAGGCCACGAAGGTGGGCTCGTCCACCGTGTCGGCCAGGCAGCGCTCCAGCTCGGGGCCGCCGATCCGGCCGGCGAACACCCCGAACAGGATGGTCAGGTACCCCGGGTTGGCGTACGAGGCCTCGCGGCCCCACCGCTCGCCGTCGGCCCGGCGCACCTTCGGGTTGCCCGGGCAGATCAGCAGCAGCCGTTCCACCCGCTGCCCGGCCCGCTCCAGCTGCCAGGCCGCCTCGAAGGCGACCCGGGCGCCGAAGGAGAAGCCCCACAGCGTGTACGGCCCCCGCGGCTGCACCCGGCGCAGCTCGGCGACGTCGGCGGCGGCCATCTCCCCGATGGTCGGGTACGGCGTCTCGCCCGGGTTGATGCCGTGCGCCTGGATGCCGTAGAAGGCCCGGTCCCCGCTCGCCTCCCGGCCGAGCAGCCGCAGGTTCATCGGGTAGCCGCCCAGTCCGGGCCAGCAGAACACCGCCCGGTCGGCCGCTCCCGGGTGCAACCGGATCAGCCGCGAACCGGCGGCCCCTGCCCCGCCCGCGCCGTCCTCGCCGCACGCCCGCTCGACGCGCGCGGCCAGCTCGCCCAGCCGGGGGCACTCGAAGAGCACCTGGAGCGGCAGGGCGATGCCGAACTCCCGATTGATCCGGTGGACCAGGGCGACGGCGATCAGCGAGTTCCCGCCGACGGCGAAGAACTCGTCCGTCACCGAGACGTCCTCGTACCCCAGCGCCCGCCCCCAGGCCTCGGCCAGCCACCGCTCGTACCCGGTGGCCGGGGCGACGTACTCGCCGCGCGCGTCGGCCGTGCGGACGGCCTCCGAGGCGGCCAGCGCCTTGAGGTCCACCTTGCCGTTCGCGGTGAGCGGCAGGGCGTCCGTCACCAGCACCCGGTTGGGCAGCATGTAGTCGGGCAGCAGGGTGGCCAGTTCGTCCTTGATGATCTCGGCCGGGCCCTTCATGTGGACGGTGTCCTCGCGCATGCCCTCGCTGCTGATCTGCTCCTCGCTCACCTTGCCGCCGAGGAAGAAGTACGACGGGCCGGGGGTGATGCCGAGGCCGGCCAGGATCTCGTCGATGCGCCGCGAAGCGGGCAGCGGGTGGCCGGACTTGGAGCTGTAGCCGGAGGACATGAAGCCCAGGGACAGGCCGTTGCGCTGGAGGCGGTGCAGCACCGCCCCGAGCGCGATGTACTCCAGCCACTCCTCCTCGGCGCGGCCGACGGCCGTGATGCCGAACGCGGCCCGGGCGTAGACGGCCTGGTTGATCGCGATCACGTGCCGGGATTCCACCACCTCGTCCGAGACGCGCGTCAACTCGCCGTCGGCGTACCGGTAGAGGCCGCCCGGCAGGCCGTCCACCCGGTCCTGGTGGGCCTGGACGTACAGCTCGGTGCGCTCGGCCCGGGCCGGGCCGCCGGCCCGGACGACCGCGAAGCCGCCCAGGTAGTGGTCCTCCTCGGCGACGTCCAGCCGGTCCTTGACGGCCGGGTCGAGGCCGAGCGGACGCACGTCCAGCCCGTACTCGGGCAGCACCTCCTCCAGGACGCCCAGCATGTGGCCGGTCTCGAACTCCAGCACCTCCCGGATGTTGTTGCGGTAGACGGGTTCGACGGCGCCGTGCTTCCCGGAGAAGTGCAGCGTCAGGCAGGCCTCGGCCCGGGTCTCGGCCGGCCCGATCCGGACCAGCACGTGCTCGACCGGGTGGTAGTAGTACAGCCCGGCCGCGAGCCCGTCCAGGCCGCCGGTCTCCAGGTACAGCTGGGTCGCGTACAGCGCGCCGGGCGACGCGTAGGCGTACTTGGGCAGCAGCCGCTCCTCACTGTGGAACTGGCCGAACCACCGCAGGACGCGGCCGAGTTCGGGCAGGCTCAGCAGCTCCGGGTCACGGCCGAAGGCGCCGGCCGGGCGCGGGGCGAGCAGCGCGGTGAGGTCGTCCCGGGTGACCGCGCCGCCGTCGTAGAAGCGGTAGGTCTTGCGGGCGAAGACCTCCCGGCGCTGGGCCGCGGTCTCCTTCCGGCCGGGCAGCTCGACCCGCTCACGGCCCGCCAGCCGGTCCCGGTCGCGCAGGCCCGGGTCGGACAGCTGGGCCTTGACCTGGAGCTTGCTGGCCTTGGACTGGTGGTGGCCGCCGTGGACGCCCTGGTCCATCAGGGCGGCCTCACGCGGGTTGAGCTCGACGCAGGCGACCAGGTCCGGGTGCCCGGTGCGGCCGTCCCCGGTGACGACGGCGGCCGCACGGCGCACCCAGGTGTGCTCCTCGATCGCGCGGGCGATCTCGTCCAGCTCGACCCGGTACCCGCGCAGCTTGACCTGGTTGTCCACCCGGCCGGCGAACTGGAGGGTGCCGTCCGGGTTCCACTGCACGAGGTCGCCGGTGCGGTACAACCGCTCGCCGGGGGCGAACGGGGAGCAGACGAACCGCTCCGCGGTCAGCTCCGGCCGGTTCAGGTAGCCGCGGGCCAGCTGGACGCCGCCGATGTACAGCTCGCCCACGCCGCCGGCGGCCACCGGCACCAGCTCCTCGTCGAGGACGTAGCAGTCGGTGTCGGCCACCGGGCGCCCGATCGGCACCGATCCGGCGCCGTCGGCCGGATCGGCCGGGTCCACCAGGTGCGAGG
This sequence comes from Kitasatospora sp. NPDC058048, assembly GCF_042885555.1. Lineage (NCBI taxonomy): Bacteria > Bacillati > Actinomycetota > Actinomycetes > Kitasatosporales > Streptomycetaceae > Kitasatospora > Kitasatospora sp. NPDC058048. The sequence continues at coordinate 118,712 of NZ_JBHVRT010000008.1, forward strand.
TGGCGTTGATGGTGCATTCGGTCGGGCCGTACAGATTGACCAGGGCGGCCTGCGGCAGGGCCCGGCCCAGGTCGCGGGCGAGCCGCCGGGAGAGCGCCTCGCCGCCGGAGAACACCCGGGTCAGGCCGGTGCACCCGGCGAAGCCCTCGGTGTCCAGCAGCGCCCGGAGCAGGGTCGGCACGCACTGGAGCGCCGTCACCCCGTGCCGGCGGACGGCGGCGACCAGCGCCTCCGGGTCGCGGTAGAGGCCGGGGGTGCCGGCCACCACCCGGGCGCCGACCGCCGGGGCGAGGATCTCCCACTGCGCGGCGTCGAAGCTCATCGGGGTCTTCTGCAGCACGGTGACCTCGGGGTCGAGGTGGCCCGCGGAGTGCATCCAGTGCAGCTGGGAGACCACCGAGCGGTGCTCGATCATCACGCCCTTGGGCCGGCCGGTGCTGCCCGAGGTGTAGATCACATAGGCCAGCGACTCCGGTTCGACGGGCTCCCGCCCCTCCGCGTCCCGCGGCGGCGGGGCGTCCTCGAAGGCGAGGACCGCCGTCCCGGCCGGGGCCAGCGCGGCCAGCCGCTCGCGCAGGTGCGCCTGGGTGAGCACGATGCCGGTGCCGCTGTCCTCGATCATGTAGCGGATCCGGTCCTCGGGGTACTCGGGCGACAGCGGCAGGTAGCCGGCCCCGGCGTACAGCACGCCCCAGGCTCCGGCGATCAGCTCGACGGACGGCTCGACGTACAGGCCGACGCAGCCGTCCGGGCCGGCGCCCAGGCCGCGCAGCCGCTCGGCCAGCCGGCGGGCGGTCCCGACGAGTTCCTGGAAGCTGAGGCCGCCGCCGGCGCCGAGCACGGCCGGCGCGTCCGGCCGCAGGCCCGCCTGCCGGTCGAGCAGGCCGGTGAGCGCGGTGCCGGCCGGAGCGCGGCGGGCGTGCGGGACGACGGGGGTGGCGGTGGTGGTGGTGGTGTCGGTGGTGGTGGGGACGGACGGGGTGTCACGCATGGGAACGGCCTTCGGTACGTGGACGTACGGGGCCCGGCCTCCTGCTCACCAGGAGCAACCGGGACGCAACCCACCGTCGGCCGCCCGCCGTCCCACCCGCATGAGGCACCGGCCGTGACCTGCGCCGACACCGTCCCGGCCGGGCGGCCCGCAGTCCCGGGCCGGGGCCCGCCCGGTCCCGGGCCGCCGACCACGCCCCGGGGGCATTCGCGCGTTCACGATCACGTAACCGAACGGAAGCGCACCGTCGGTAGCGTCGGCGGCATGAAGGCATCACGCACACGCCCCGAACGGCTCTGGCACCGGCCCTTCCGCAGGTCCGACCGCAGGTGCGCGGCGCCCGAGGGCCAGGCCACCCGGCTGCCCGCGCTCACCGGCGGGCCGTACCGGACCGCCCGGCCCCACCCGCCCGCGACCCGCGCCGCCCGGACGCCGGACGCCCCGTCCCGGCTGTCCCTGCCGGACGGGACCGGGCTGCTGCTGCGCCCGGCCGGGCCGGCCGACCGGGCGGCGGCGCTGGCGATGCACGGCCGCTGCTCCCCCGCCTCGCTGCGGCAGCGCTACCACGGCCCGGTCCGCGACGCCGGCCGCTACCTGGACCACCTGCTGGACCCCCGGCACGGCCGCAGCTTCGCGGTGACCGCCCCGGACGGGCGGCTCGTCGCGCTCGGGCACCTGATGTGGGACGACGGCGAGGCCGAGCTGGCCGTCCTGGTCGAGGACGCCTGGCAGCGCCAGGGGCTGGGTCTGGCGCTGCTGCGGCGGCTGTCGGCGGCGGCCCGGTCGGCCGACGTGCGGACGGTGTACGCGGTGACCCACGGCACCAACAGCGGGCTGATCGCCGCGATGCGCCGACTGGGCGCGCCGCTGGACTTCCGGGCCGAGGACGGCACTCTGGTGATCACCGCCACGTTGGCCGCCGGCGATCCGGCCGACTGCTCCCACCGTCCGGGCCGCTGATCATTTCTTCACCAGATCCTTACCCGGGCACCTCGGGAACCCGGCGGTGCCCGCGGAACGTCGTCAAGGAGTAGGGGCTCGGCCGGGGCCGAAGCCCCGGGGTCGCTCCGTACACCGCCCTCCTCGACGGGCCCTCAGCCGCACCCGCGAACGCGTCGCAGCAGGCGGCACGGGGTCCGGATCGTCCGGCCGGGCGACGGAGTCGGTAGGCTGACCCCCGTCCCCGCCGCCCGACGGCCCGTTATCCGGCCGCGAGCGGTGCCGCAGCAAGGAGGAACCACTGAGCATGGCAGGCACCGAATCGGAGCCCACAGGCGCACGCGACGCCTCGCTGCCGGCCCGCGCGAAGATCGCGGTGACCGCCGGGCGGGTCGCCGCCGCCGTGTCGCGCAAGGCCGGACGCGGGAGCGGCTCGGTGATCGGCGGCAAGGTCGCCCTCAGGCTCGACCCCGACCTGCTCGCCACCCTCGCCGACCACCTCGACGTCGTCCTGGTCAGCGCGACCAACGGCAAGACCACCACGACCCGCCTGATCGCCGAGGCGCTGCGCGCCGCCGGCCCGGTGGTCTCCAACGCCCTGGGCGCCAACATGCCCGCCGGCATCACCTCCGCCCTGGCCGGCGGCACGGACGCCCGCTTCGGCGTGATCGAGGTCGACGAGAAGTACCTGGCGATGGTCGCCCGCGACACCCGCCCCAAGGCGATCGCCCTGCTCAACCTCTCCCGCGACCAGCTCGACCGCGCCGCCGAGACCCGGATGATGGCCGAGAAGTGGCGTGAGGGCCTCCAGAACACCGAGGCCGTGGTCATCGCCAACGCCGACGACCCGCTGGTGACCTGGGCCGCCTCCTCCTGCAAGAAGGTGGTCTGGGTGGCCGCCGGACAGGCCTGGAAGGAGGACGCCTGGTCGTGCCCCGCCTGCGGCGGCGTGATGCAGCGCCCCGGCGACGACTGGTTCTGCCAGGACTGCGGCTTCCGCCGGCCCAACCCGCACTGGGCGCTCCAGGGCACCCACGTGATCGACCCGCAGCGCGGTGCCTGGCCGATCCAGCTCCAGCTCCCCGGCCGGGCCAACCTGGCCAACGCCACCAGCTCGGCCGCCGTCGCCGCCGTCTTCGGCGTCGCCCCGCAGGTCGCCCTGGAGCGGATGCGCTCGGTGGCCGCCGTGGCCGGCCGCTACGACGTGGTCCAGTACCAGGGCCGGGACATCCGCCTGCTGCTGGCCAAGAACCCGGCCGGCTGGCTGGAGACCTTCTCGCTGATCGACGGCCCGCCCGCCCCGGTGATCCTCTCCGTCAACGCCCTCGACGCCGACGGCACCGACACCTCCTGGCTGTGGGACGTCGACTACGAGCGCCTCGCCGGGCACCCGGTCTTCGTGATGGGCCAGCGCAAGCTGGACCTGGCCGTCCGCCTGGAGGTCGCCGGACTCCAGTTCCACGTGGTCGACACCCTGGAGCAGGCCGTCCGGATGGCCCCGCCCGGCCGGATCGAGGCCATCGCCAACTACACCGCCTTCCAGCAGCTGCGGAAGGTCGTGGCCGGCTGATGCCGCGCCCGCACACCAGTCTTTACGTGACGGAAGGCCTTCGAGGATGAGTGAGAGCAGCCTGCGCGTGGTCTGGGTCTACCCGGACCTGCTCAGCACCTACGGCGACCGGGGCAACGCCCTGGTCGTGGAGCGCCGGGCCCGCCAGCGCCACCTCAACGTGACCCGGATCGACGTCCGCTCCGACCAGGCGATCCCCACCAGCGGTGACATCTACCTGATCGGCGGCGGCGAGGACCGCCCGCAGCGCCTGGCCGCCGAGCGGCTGCGCGCCGACAGCGGCCTGGTGCGGGCCGCCGAGAACGGCGCGATCATCTTCGGCGTCTGCGCCGGCTTCCAGATCATGGGCCACGAGTTCATCAACGACCTCGGCGAGCGCGAGCCGGGCCTGGGCCTGCTCGACGTCTGGACCGCCCGCGGCGAGGGCGAGCGCTGCGTCGGCGACGTGCTCGCCGACGTCGACCCCCGACTCGGCCTGCCGCAGCTGACCGGCTTCGAGAACCACCAGGGCGTCACCCATCTCGGCCAGGGCGTGCAGCCCTTCGCCACCGTCTCCGTCGGCCGGGGCAACGGCACCGGGGACGGCACCGAGGGCGCCTGGCGGGACACCGTGTTCGGCACCTACCTGCACGGCCCGGTGCTGGCCCGCAACCCCGCCGTGGCCGACATGCTGCTCAAGCTGGCGCTGGACGTCAACGCCCTGCCGCCGGCCGACACCACCTGGTACGACGCGCTGCGCGCCGAGCGCATCGCGGCCGCGACGCGCCCCCAGTAGTACGTCCGGTACGCCCCGGCCGGGTGCCCGCCATGCGGTCACCCGGTCCGCGGGTGGCCCCGGACGTACCACAATGGGGCTGCCTACTGCACACCCTCCTCGGCAGCAGGCTGCAATTCCGCGCGGGGGCGCCGACGGCGCCGCTCCCGCGTCGGCTCCTGCCCGGCCGGACCAGGGGCCGTATGCTCGACTTCGCGGCCGTTTTCGGGCGTTCTGTCCGGATCGGCCGGTCCTTCACCCCACGGCCACCTCCCCGCCACCGCGGCGTGGGAGCGCCCCGTTACGGTGACGGCTCGTCGTCCCAGCCTGTAGTCCGGCCGTTCCTCGGTTCTGCTCGGGAGTTGCAAAGCTAATGCGTATCGGAGTGCTGACCAGCGGCGGTGACTGCCCCGGCCTGAACGCGGTGATCCGCTCCGTGGTCCACCGGGGGGTGGTCGACCACGGCGACGAGATCATCGGGTTCGAGGACGGGTGGCGCGGATTCCTGGAGGGCCACCACCGCCCCCTGACCCTGGATTCGGTGAGCGGCATCCTGGCCCAGGGCGGCACCATCCTCGGTTCCTCCCGGGTCCAGCCGAGCCACCTGCGGGACGGCGTCGAGCGGGCCAAGCGGTACTGCTCCGACCTCGGCCTCGACGCGGTCATCCCGATCGGCGGCGAGGGCACCCTCAAGGCCGCCAAGCTGATGAGCGACGCGGGCCTGCCGATCGTCGGGGTGCCGAAGACCATCGACAACGACATCGCCGCCACCGACGTGACCTTCGGCTTCGACACCGCCGTCTCGGTGGCCACCGAGGCGCTGGACCGGCTGAAGACCACCGCCGAGTCCCACCAGCGGGTCATGGTCGTCGAGGTCATGGGCCGGCACACCGGCTGGATCGCGCTGAACGCGGGCATGGCGGCCGGCGCCCACGCCATCGTCGTCCCGGAACGCCCGTTCCACATCGACAAGCTCACCGACGTCGTCCGCGAGCGCTTCGACCGCCAGAAGAAGTTCGCCATCGTGGTCTGCGCCGAAGGCGCCAAGCCCGAGCCCGGCACCATGCACTGGGAGGAGGGCACCAAGGACATCTACGGCCACGAGCGGTTCACCGGCATCGCCACCCAGCTCTCCCGCGAACTGGAGCACCGCCTCGGCAAGGAGGCCCGCCCGGTGATCCTCGGCCACACCCAGCGCGGCGGCACCCCGACCGCCTACGACCGGGTGCTCGCCACCCGCTTCGGCTGGCACGCCGTCGAGGCCGTCCACAAGGGCGCCTTCGGGCACATCACCGCGCTGCAGGGCACCAACATCAACCTGGTGCCGCTCGCCGAGGCGGTCGCCGAACTGAAGACCGTGCCGCAGGACCGCTACCTGGAGGCCGAGACGGTCATCTGACCGCCCTCCGCCCCTCCCGAGGCCCCCGGACCGCACCGTCCGGGGGCCCGGCCCGTCCCGGGGACGGGCCGCCGCATCCGGCGGGCGTCCGCGGGCCCCGGCCGTTAGCGTGTCCGGCATGGAGATCCTCGCGTACGGAGTACAGGCCGACGAGCGGCCGCTGCTGGAGCAGGCCTTCGCCGGCCGACACGGGCTGCGCTGCCTGGACGTGTTCCTCAACCGCGACACCGCCCCACTCGCCGTCGGCTACCCGGCCGTCAGCAGCAGCGTCAACGCCGTCCTCGACGCCGGGACGCTCGCCGCCCTGGCGGCGGGCGGCACCGAACTGATCGCCCAGCGCTCCACCGGCTTCAACAACATCGACCTCGACGCCGCCGCCGAACTCGGCCTCACCGTCGCCCGGGTCTCCCACTACAGCCCGTACGCGGTCGCCGAACACGCCTGGGCCCTGGCCCTCGCCGTCAACCGCCGCCTCACCCGCGCCGCCAACCGCTCCCGCGAGTTCGACTTCCGGCTCGACGGCCTGCTCGGCCGGGACATCCACGGCATGACCGTCGGCGTCATCGGCACCGGCAAGATCGGCGAGTGCTTCGCCCGCATCGCCGCCGGCTTCGGCACCGAACTCCTCGGCTGGGACATCGCCCGCAACCCCGCCTGCCTCGACCTCGGCATGCACTACACCGAACTGCCCGAACTCCTCACCCGCGCCGACCTGGTGAGCCTCCACGTCCCCCTGCTCCCGGCCACCCACCACCTCATCGACGGCGCCGCCCTCGCCCGGATGAAGGACGACGCCATCCTCATCAACTCCAGCCGAGGCGGCCTCGTCGACAGCGCCGCCCTCGTCGAAACGCTGCGCGCCGGACGCCTCTCCGGTGTCGGCCTCGACGTCTACGAGGAGGAGACCGGCGTCTTCTTCACCGACCGCTCCATCGAGGGCATCACCGACGACACCCTCGCCCGCCTCGTCACCTTCCCCCAGGTCCTCGTCACCAGCCACCAGGCCTACTTCACCCGCACCGCCGTCGGCCAGATCATCGACGCCACCGCCCGCAACATCGACGACTTCGCCGCCGGGCGCACCAACGAGAACACCCTCGTCCCCAGGAAGTAGCCCGCAGGGATCCGGAACGCGAGCTCCCCGGTCCGCAGTCGTACGCTCGTGCCGGCCGCGGGTGGTGACCCGTGTCACGGGAACCGGTGCCGCCGCTCGGACAAGGCATGACGTGAACCATCCACACTCCCGGCTCCGGGCCGGGAACCCCGAAGCGTTCCGCGACCTCTTCCGGGACCACGCCTCGTTGGTGTACCGCCACGCCGTGCGCGTGACCGGAAACTGGGCACTCGCCGAGGACGTGGTCTCGCTGACCTTCCTCGAAGCCTGGCGCCTGCGCGGGAAACTCCGCGACGAGGGCGACAGTCCACGCCCCTGGCTCATGGGCATCGCCGTCAACGTGCTGCGCAACACGACGCGCGCCGCCCGCCGCCACAGCGCGGCCATGGCCCGCATGCCCGCGGCCGATCCGGTCCCCGACTTCGCCGACGAACTCGTCGGCCGCATGGCCGACTCCGAGCAACTCGCGGCCGCCCACAAGGCCTTGGGGCGTCTGCGGCGCTCGGAACGCGAGGTCTTCGCCCTCTGCGTCTGGTCCGGGCTCGGCTACGCGGAAGCGGCAGCCACCCTCGGCGTACCCGTCGGCACCGTACGCTCGCGCCTCTCCCGCGCCCGCGCCCGACTGCGCAAACTCGCGGCCGAGGAACTGCGCGCCGCGAAGAAGAACACGGAACCGCTCCCGATCCCCGGACAAGTACAGGACAGCCGCAGCACTGCGGCCCGGCCGCACAAGGAGACGCACCGATGATCCGCAACTCGCGGCGGCGCACCGAACCGCTCGACCACGCGGAACTGGCCCGTCTGCTGCCGGCGCCGGCCGATCCCCAACTGGCGGCCAGCCGCCAGGACCTGCTCGAGGAGCACTTGATGAGCGAGATCCACCGGCCCGACCACGCCCCCGCGGCGTCCCCGGTGCGGCGCCCGCTGCGGCGCCCGCTGCGCCGCACCGTCCTCTTCGCGGCACCTGTCGCCGCGGCCGCGGCCCTGGCCGTGGTCGTCTCCATGAGCAACCCGGCCGGCACCATCGCCTCCCCGCGGCCGGTCAAGGCCCCCGTCGTACAGATCGAGGAGGGGAGCACCGTCCAGCTCGCCTCGACGGTCCACGCGATCGCCGCCGCCGCGACGGCGCGCACCACACCCCAGCCCGGACCGGGCCAGTTCATCTACATCAAGAGCCAGGTCTCCTTCATGTCCACCCGCAACAACGCGGACACCGGGGAGTCCGTCACCTGGGTCCAGCCGCTGCACGACCGCGAGGTGTGGAAGTCCCCCGACGGCACCAAGGGCTGGCTGGACGAGCCGGGCTACCAGGACAAGGGCGGCATCACGCTGGACACCAACGAGCCCCGCAAGCAGCTGTCCTACACGTGGCTGGCGGCCCAACCCGCCGACCCCGACGCGTTCCTGAAGTCCGTCTACTCGACGGTGAGCGGCAACCGGGACCACGACCAGCAGGCGTTCAACGAGATCGGCTCCATCATCCGCGAGCAGCTCGTCCCCTCCGGCCTCGCCGCCTCGCTCTACGAGGCCGCCGGCAAGATCCCGGGCGTCGTCGTGGTCGAGCACGCGCAGGACGCCTCCGGCCGCGACGGCATCGCGTTGGCGCGACTCGACCCGCAGACCGGCGAGCGATCGGAGTGGATCTTCGACCGGGACAGCCACCAGTACCTCGGCAGCCGTGGCGTGCAGGTCCGGGAGTTCAACGGCGTCAAGCCCGGCACCGTCGTGGAGCGCACGACCATCCTCACCCGGGCCGTCGTCGACGCGAAGAACCAGCGTCCCGGCACCGGGCAGGCCACGGCCTGACGGTTCCACGCCGGGCGGGGCTGCCTACGCCCCTGTCGGTCAGGACCCGCTCAGGCCGAGCACCTCGCGGTACCAGCCGGCGGCCTCCGGGAGGCGGGCCAGCGGGCCGGGGCCGGGCGGGCAGGCGGCGAGCCGCCAGATCCGTTCGCTGCGGTACCAGTGGTCGCGGGCGATCAGGCCGAACTGCCGCTCGGAGACCCGGCCGGGGGCGGCGGCCAGCAGTCGGCGGCACTCCTCCCACGGGACGGCCGGGCCGTCCGGGGCGGGCAGCAGGCCGAGGGCGGCCAGGGCGGCGAGCAGGTCGCCGCCACGGACCGGCCCGGGGTGCGAGGCGTGGTGGACGCCCGGCGGGGCGGCGTGCTCGTCCAGGGCGAGCGCGGTGATCAGCCGGGCCAGGTCGGTGCGGTCCACCAGGGAGAGCCGGGCGCTGCCGCCCTCCCAGCGGACCGGCACCCGGCGGACCAGCTCGGCCAACGCGGGCACCACCCAGCGGTCGCCGGTGCCGGTCACCAGTCCGGGGCGCAGCACGTACCCGCCGGCCGCGAGCGCGTGGCGCTCGCCGAGCAGCCGGGTGCGGCTGGCCTCGGACACCGGGGCGGGCGGCACCTCGCCCACCTCGACGTCCGCGTGCGGGCCCTCGCCGTAGACCGCCGCCGTGGAGAGGTGGACGATCCGCCGCACCCCGGCGCGGGTGGCGGCCGCCATCAGGGCGGCGGTGCCCCGGTCGTTCACCGCCTCGCACTCCTCGGCGCCGCCGTCGACCCGGGAGGCGAGGTGCACCAGGGCCCCGGCGCCCGTGCAGAGCTCCGTGAGCGCGGCCGGGTCGGCGAGGTCGCCCGGTACCCAGGCGGTGCCGGGAGCGGCGTCCTGGGGCGGTGTGCGGGCCAGCGCCCGCACCGGGACGCCGCGCGCCCTGAGGGCCACCAGCACGCCGGAGCCGATGAAGCCGGTCGCCCCGGTCAGTGCGACCGCGGGGCGCGCCGCGGATCCGTGTTCCGTCGCCATCTCCGAGCCTCCCTGCCGACCGGCCGGTCAGTCTAGCCAGCGGGCGCCCCCGTGGGGAGGCACCCGTACGGAGGGGGTGGGGGGATGGCCCGAGGTAAGGCCCACCTAGGCTGTAGACCAAGCAAAACGGGCGAACCGGACCCCCACCGGGGACCACGAGGACGGAAAGCGGGACCCGCCGATGGGCGACGGAATGTCAGGCATGCACCACCACGGCGGGATGACCCGACTAGGCCCGTTCACCTTGTCCAACGTCTGGACCTGGTCGCCGGACTGGGTGTTCCTGCTCGGCGGCCTGGTCCTCCTGGGGCTGTACGCGGCGGGCGTGGTGCGGCTGTACCGGCGCGGCGACCGCTGGCCGATCGGCCGGATGGTGGGCTGGACGATGGGTGTCGCCAGCCTGCTGCTGGTCACCTGCACCGGGCTGAACGACTACGGCATGGTGCTGTTCAGCGCGCACATGATCCAGCACATGGTGCTCTCCATGCTGACGCCGATCCTGCTGCTGCTCGGCGCCCCGATCACGCTGGCGCTGCGGGCGCTGCGCCCGGCCGGCAAGGGCCGTCCGCGCGGGCCGCGCGAGCTGCTGGTGGCGCTGCTGCACAGCCGGTACGTCCGGATCGTCTCGCACGCGGCGTTCACCATCCCGATGTTCATCGCGAGCCTGTACGGGGTCTACTTCACCCCGTTGTTCGACTTCCTGATGCAGTACCGCCTCGGGCACATCTTCATGATGGTGCACTTCCTGCTCACCGGTCTGGCCTTCTTCTGGCCGATCATGGGCGTGGACCCGGGCCCGCACCGCCCCGGCCACGTGATGCGGATCATCGAGCTGTTCATGGGGATGCCGTTCCACGCCTTCTTCGGCGTGGCGGTGATGATGGCCGCCCACCCGCTGGTCACCACCTTCACCGTGGAGGGCGCGCCACCGGGGACGAACCTGCTGGAGGACCAGAAGCTGGCCGGCGGCATCACCTGGGCGTTCGGCGAGATCCCGACCGCGATCGTGCTGATCGCGCTGGTCTACCAGTGGATGGGCTCCGAGCAGCGGCAGGCCCGCCGCCGCGACCGCTCCGAGGAGCGCACCGGCGACGCCGAGCTGGAGGCGTACAACGCCTACCTGGCCTCCTTGCACAAGCGTGACCGGCGCCCGGGCACGGCCCCGGCCGCCCCGGTCACCGGCGCCGCCCCGGCGGCCGACGTCGGCTGAGCCCGCCGCCCGCCGCGGAACCCCTGTTCCCGGGAACCCCCGTTCCACCTCCGGAACGGGGGTTCCGCCGTTTCCGGCCGCCCGCGGAGCAGGGGTCCACGGGAGGCCGGAGCGGTCGCGGGGCGGGGGTTCCACCGGGCCCCGGAACGGTCGTTCCGCCGCGGGCGTTCGAACGGATATGCACGTCCTGCTGTTCGTCGCCGTCCTGCTCTGCGGGTCCGTCCTGCTCTGGCCGCTCGGCTTCCTCGGCGTGGCGCTGTACCAGCGCCGTCGGCCCGCGCCGGCCGGCTCCGACTACCTGGTGGTCCTGGGCGCCGCGCTGGACGGCTGCGAGCCCGCTCCCCCGCTGGCGGCCCGGCTGGACGCCGCGCTGGAACGTTTCGCCGCCGAGGAGGCCGCAGGGTACGCCCCACTGCTCCTGGTGACCGGCGGGAAGGGCCCGCACGAGGAGTGCACCGAGGCCGCCGCGATGGCCCGCTACCTGACCGCCCGGGGCGTCCCGGCCGAGCGGATCCGACGCGAGGAGCGGGCCGTGAACACCGCCGAGAACCTGCGGTTCAGCGCCGCCCTGATGGCCGCCGAGCACCCCGGCTACCGCTGCACGGTGGTCACCAACGGCTTCCACACCGTCCGCTCCGCGCTGGCCGCCCGCCGGGCGGGCGCCACCGCCGCCGTGCTCGGCGCGGACGGCCCGCTGGCCCACGGCCCGTACCTCCTGCTGCGCGAGGCCGTCGGCACCGCCCTCGCCCTGCTCGGCCGGGCCTGAACCGCGGTCCGGAGCGTGAACACCGAACCGGTGGTCCGGACGTGAACAGCGAACCGGCGATCCGGGCCTGAACGCCGAGAGGCCCCGGGTCCGATGCGGACCCGGGGCCTCTCGTCAGCTCAGCTCGGCCAGGTTCAGCCGAGGTTGGCGAGCGCCTCGTTGAAGGTCTTGGACGGGCGCATCACGGCCGCGGCCTTGGCCGCGTCCGGCTGGTAGTAGCCGCCGAGGTCGACCGGCGAGCCCTGGACGGCGATCAGCTCGTCCACGATGGCCGACTCCTGCTCGGTCAGCGTCGCGGCCAGGCCGGCGAAGGCCTCGGCCAGCTCGGCGTCGGCGGTCTGCCCGGCCAGCTCCTGGGCCCAGTACATGGCCAGGTAGAAGTGGCTGCCGCGGTTGTCGATGCCACCGAGGCGGCGGCTCGGCGACTTGTCCTCGTTGAGGAAGGTGCCGGTGGCGCGGTCCAGGGTGTCGGCCAGCACCTGGGCGCGGGCGTTGTCGGTGGTGGTGGCCAGGTGCTCGAAGCTGGCGGCCAGCGCGAAGAACTCGCCCAGGCTGTCCCAGCGCAGGTAGTTCTCCTTGACCAGCTGCTGGACGTGCTTCGGGGCGGAGCCGCCGGCGCCGGTCTCGAAGAGGCCGCCGCCCGCCATCAGCGGGACGACCGACAGCATCTTGGCGCTGGTGCCCAGCTCCAGGATCGGGAACAGGTCGGTCAGGTAGTCGCGCAGCACGTTGCCGGTCACCGAGATGGTGTCCTCGCCGCGGCGGATGCGCTCCAGCGAGAACGTGGTGGCCTCGACCGGGGACTTGATCTCGATCTGCAGACCGGTGGTGTCGTGCTCCGGCAGGTACTGCTTGACCTTCTCGATCAGCACCGCGTCGTGGGCGCGGTTCTCGTCCAGCCAGAACACCGCCGGGACGCCGGTGGCGCGGGCGCGGGTGACGGCCAGCTTGACCCAGTCCTGGATCGGCAGGTCCTTGGTCTGGCAGGCGCGGAAGATGTCGCCCGGCTGGACGGCCTGCTCCAGCACCACGTTGCCCTCGGCGTCGACCAGGCGGACGGTGCCCGCGGCGGCGATCTCGAAGGTCTTGTCGTGCGAGCCGTACTCCTCGGCCTTCTGGGCCATCAGGCCGACGTTCGGCACCGAGCCGATGGTCGCCGGGTCCAGGGCGCCGTGGGCGCGGCAGTCGTCGAGGACGGCCTGGTACACGCCGGAGTAGCTGCTGTCCGGCAGCACGGCGAGGGTGTCGGCCTCCTTGCCGTCCGGGCCCCACATGTGGCCGGAGGTGCGGATCATGGCCGGCATCGAGGCGTCGACGATGACGTCGCTCGGCACGTGCAGGTTGGTGATGCCCTTGTCGGAGTCGACCATGGCCAGGGCCGGGCCCTCGGCCAGCTCGGCCTCGAAGGAGGCCTTGATCTCGGCACCCAGGTGCGGCACGTTGTCGAGGCCGGCCAGGATGCCGCCGAGGCCGTTGTTCGGGTTCAGACCGGCGGCGACCAGCACCTCGCCGTACTTGGCGAAGGTCTTCGGGAAGAAGGCGCGGACCACGTGGCCGAAGATGATCGGGTCGGAGACCTTCATCATGGTGGCCTTGAGGTGCACCGAGAACAGCACGCCCTCGGCCTTGGCGCGGGCGACCTGCGCGGCCAGGAACTCGTTCAGGGCGGCGGCCCGCATCACCGAGGCGTCGACGACCTCGCCGGCCAGCACCGGCACCTTCTCGCGCAGCACGGTGGTGGCGCCGTCCTCGCCGAGCAGCTCGATGCGCAGCGCACCGTCGGCGGCGATCACGGCGGACTTCTCGGTGGACCGGAAGTCGTTCTCACCCATGGTGGCGACGTTGGTCTTCGAGTCGGCCGTCCAGGCACCCATGCGGTGCGGGTGGGTCTTGGCGTAGTTCTTGACCGACTGCGGGGCGCGGCGGTCCGAGTTGCCCTCACGCAGGACCGGGTTGACGGCGCTGCCCTTGACCTTGTCGTAGCGGGCGCGGACGTCCTTGTCCTCGTCGGTCTGCGGGTCGTCCGGGTAGTCCGGCAGGGCGTAGCCCTGGGCCTGCAGCTCGGCGACGGCGGCCTTGAGCTGCGGCACCGAGGCCGAGATGTTCGGCAGCTTGATGATGTTGGCGCTCGGGGTCTTGGCCAGCTCACCCAGCTCGGCCAGCGCGTCGCCGATCCGCTGCGCCTCGGTCAGACGCTCCGGGAAGCTCGCGATGATCCGCCCGGCCAGGGAGATGTCGCGGGTCTCCACGCGCACACCCGCGGTCGAGGCGTAGGCCTGGACAACCGGCAGGAACGAGTAGGTCGCCAGGGCCGGAGCCTCGTCGGTGTGCGTATAGATGATGGTCGAGTCAGTCATCGGTACTCCGCTTCACGTCTCCAACGTCTTGACGTCAAGATATCTCGTCACGGGCCTCCGGCTCCACCTCCCCCCGTTTCCGGTCGCGTTCCGGTCGCGTTCCGCTTCCGCACGGGTCCGGTCGGCGGGCACGGCGGCGCCCGCGGCGGGGCGCTCCGGCGGCCGTGAGCGGGGGGCTCGACGCAGGACTCGACGCAGGACGCGCCGGGAGCCGAACTCCACGGTGGTCCGGGTCGGCACGCACGGCAAGCGGAGCGCTCGACCGGTGGTTTGGTCCACTCGGGTGAGTCGGACGTCAGGAGTGCGTCAACGCACGACCCCATTCGGTCAACGGCGCGTCAGGACCGGCGCTCCCCGGGCCGGGCCGCCCTAGCGTCGAGGCAGTAGTTCCGGCAGGCACCACCACCCCACTCGGGAGCATCCGCATGGCCCGCGTCGTCTGGCACGTTCCGGTCACCGCCTCCGGCACCGGAAGCACCACCGCACTCCGCCTGTTCCGCCTGCGCGACGGCCGCCGCTGCGCGGTCGGATTCTCCAGCCCCGAGGCCCTCGTCGCCCTCCTCGGGCCCGACCAGGCCCACGCCGAACTCGGCGAGCCCGCCCTCCGTGACCTCACCGCCCCGCTCGGGATCGACACCCTGGTGCTGGACCCGCGGCTGGTCGCCCCCTCCGTCACCGCCCCGCCCGTCTCCGCCCCGCCCGCCGCGCCGCTCGCCCCGGCCCCGACCCCGACCGCCCCGGCCCCGGCCCCGGCTGCCCGGCTCCAGCGCCGGTGACCGCCCCGCTCCGACTCGTCCCGGACGGCCCGGATCCGGCGGTGCGGGCCCAGCCGGCCCGCTCCCTGCACGCGATCGTCCGGATCAGCCACGGCCCCGTCCCGCTCGACTTCGACCGCCTCGCGGCGGAGTTCCCGGCCGTCCAGAGCGGCCTGGCCCTGGTCGGCGAGGCCGACCTCGAACTGCGCCTCGCCTGTACCGGCCCCGAGGAGTTACGGACGATCGCCGCCGCCCTGCACCGCGCGGGCGCCGCCAAGGTGCACATCGACCTCGTCCTGCGCGCCCTCACCCCGGCCCCGGTCACCCTGCGCCCGGTGCCGTAGCGGTGCCGTGAGCGGCCCCGGTCCGGGCCGCCGACCCGGCGCCCCGTTCCCCCGCCCGGGGGCGGGGCGCCGGAGCGCGCTCACTCCTCCCCGGGCCGCGGATCCGGGTTGATCGCCTGGCCGTCGATGGGCTGGCCCCAGCCGTCCTCACCGGCCGCGTCGACGCAGTAGCCGCTGCCCTCGACGTGCCCGCCCGCGCTCCGGCACTGGTCCGCGGTGACGTCCCGGCGCCCGGTCGCCGCCGCCGGACCGGCGGCGGCGACCACGGCCCCGGCGGCGGTGGTGAGCAGGAGGACGGAGGCGGTCGCGGCGGCCACCCGGGCCGGGAGTGAGCTGTTCATGCGGACCACGACAGCACGCCGCCGGGCCCCGGGCGACCACAGGGCGCCCGCCCGGGTGGCCGCCCGGGTGGCCGCCCGCCCCGGCTACTCCCGCGCCAGCACGGCGATGGCCGCGAGCAGCAGCGCGGAGCCCGCCAGCAGGCCCGCCGTCAGCGGCTCGCCGAGGAACAGCACGCCGATCACCGCCGCGGTCGCGGGCTCCAGCAGGACCAGCACCGCGGCCGTGGTGCTGGGCACCGTGGTCAGGCCGGTGAAGTACCAGCGGTAGGCGAACAGGGTGGGCACCGTGCCGAGGAAGAGCAGCGCGGGCACGGTCACCACCGGGTCGCCACCGGTCGGCAGGAGGCCGTGGAGGCCCTGGACGGCCGCGAGCGGGAGCAGGCAGAGCAGGCCGGTGGTGAAGGCGCCGGTGCCGGCCCGGGCCGAGCCGCCGCTGCGGGCCCAGAGGGTGAGGCCGCTCTGGCCGGCGCCCGCGAGGACGGCCAGCGCGACGCCCAGGGCCGGGCGCGGGCCCGCCGCCGGGGCGGCCACCAGGAGGGCGAGACCGGCCAGGGCCAACGCCACCGCGGCCGCCGCCCGACGGGTCAGCCGCTCGCCGAGCAGCAGGTGGGCGCCGAGGCTGGTGAACACCGGCCCGGCGCCGATCGTGATCAGGGTGCCCAGCCCGAGGCCCGCCCAGCGCACCGAGCCGAAGTAGGCGCACTGGCTGACCGCGAGGCCGAGCCCGGTCAGCGCCGCGGAGCGCCACCGGGCGGCGCCCCGGTCGGCGCGGGGCCCGCGGCTCGGCAGCAGGGCCAGGCAGAGCGCGGCGACGCCGAAGCGCCAGCAGGAGACGCCCACCGGGCCGAGCCCGCCGGTGCGCATCAGCAGCGCGGACACGGCGCCGCCCACGCCCCAGGCGACGGCGGCGGCGGAAATGGACAGGAGGCCGTGCCGGAAGGGCACGGCGGTGTACGAGGGGGTCATGCGTCGGTACTCCACGATGAGGTGCCGGTTCGGGTCCGCTGGGTGGGCGGGCGGCAGTCATCGCCCCGGCTGCGGGCAGGTCCCGTCGGGCCGGAGTGGGTGGAGTGGGCCGCCCGCTAGCGGGCCGGCGGGGGGAGGATCACAAGACGCACGGGGCCACCCTACGCCGCCCGGCCGCGGTGTTCGCGATCTTTTCCTCGCCCACGAACGGGACGTACGGTCGACCGGGCCGGGGGCTCCCGGTGGAACGCCCCACTCGACGAAGGAGCGGTACACGATGGACCAGCTGACGTACGACGAGGTCGAGGCCGCCGGGAAGCGGATCGCCGGGCGGGTGCGCCCGGTGGCGGTGGCGCCGGGGGACGACGGCGGGCGGACCTGGCTGGCCCTGGAGTTCCTCCAGCACACCGGCAGCTTCAAGGCCCGCGGCGCGCAGAACTTCCTGCTCGCGCACGCCGAGGCGGGCACCCTCCCGGACAGCGGGGTGACCATCGCCTCGGGCGGCAACGCCGGACTGGCCTGCGCCTGGGCGGCCCGTGAACTCGGCGTCCGGGCAACGGTGTTCCTGCCCGAGACGGCCTCCCCGGTGAAGCTGGCGCGGCTGCGCTCGTACGGCGCTGAGGTGCGGTTGGCGGGCCGGGAGTACGCGGAGGCGCTGAGCGCCTGCGAGGAGTTCGCGGCCGGCAGCGGGGCGCTGTCCTCGCACGCGTACGACCACCCGCTGATCGCCGCCGGCGCCGGGACGGTGCTGGCGGAGATGCGCGCCGGGGTGCCCGGGCTGGACACCGTGGTGCTGTCGGTCGGTGGCGGCGGGCTGTTCGCCGGGGTGGCGGTGGCGGCCCGTGAGCACGGCGTCCGGGTGCTCGCTGTGGAGCCGTCGGGCAGCCGTGCGCTGAACGCCGCGCTGGAGGCGGGCCGCCCGGTGGACGTCCCGGTGGACTCCGTCGCCCAGGACGCGCTCGGGGCCCGCCGCGCCACCGTCCTCGCCGTGGACGCGGCCGCGCACGCGGGCGTCCGCTCGGTGCTGGTCGACGACGAGGCCATCGTGCGTGCCCGCCGGCAGCTCTGGGAGGACCGCCGGATCGCCGTCGAGTACGCGGCCGCCACCGCGCTCGCCGCCGCCGGCCTGGCCGAGGGCGAGCGGGTCGCCGTCCTGCTCTGCGGCGCCAACACCGACCCGTCCGATCTGGTGGATTAGCGCCGCACCGCTATACGGAGACCACTATTCCCATCGTCGAAAGGAGCGTCTATCATGCGGCCCCACTCGGCACTGATCGAATTCCGAGTGGGTCGATCGAATACGTAAGAGATCGGGGACAATGACGCCCCCTACCTGCAGGGACGTCCAGAAAAGAATGTAAACATTCAGTAATGAAATCTGTGCAGGGGCCCCTGAATAGTCCTACTGTGTGGCAACTCTCATCGCTCCGCCCACCCCGGAGCCCCCACCCACAGAGAGATCGTTCATGGCTTCCCTCAACCAGATCTCGCCGCCCGACCAGGGCACCGACTCCTCCTCCAGGACTCCCCACCGCTCACTGCGCCGCCACGTCGGGCTCATCGGCCTCATGTGGGCCTCGGTCGGCTCGATCATCGGCTCCGGCTGGCTGTTCGGCGCGAAGGAGGGCGTGATGGCGGCCGGTCCGGCCGCCGTCCTGTCCTGGGGCATCGGCACGGTCGCGATCGTGCTGCTCGCGCTCGTGCACGCCGAGCTCGGCAGCATGTTCCCGGTCTCGGGCGGCACCGCGCGGTACCCGCACTACGCCTTCGGCGGCCTGGCCGGCATGTCCTTCGGCTGGTTCTCCTGGCTGCAGGCGGCCACCGTCGCGCCGATCGAGGTCGAGGCGATGATCGGCTACGCCCGGCACTGGTCCTGGGCGGGCGGCCTGCTCAACGACAACAACACCCTCACGGCCAGCGGCTTCGCCGTCTCCACCGTGCTCATGGCGGTGTTCGTCGCGGTGAACTTCCTCGGGGTGCGCGTCCTGGCCCGCACCAACAACATCGCCACCTGGCTGAAGATCTTCGTCCCGCTGCTCACCATCTTCGTGCTGGCCGCGACCAACTTCCACGGCTCCAACTTCACCTCGCACGGCTTCGCGCCGTTCGGCGCCCAGGGCGTGCTGGCGGCGATCAGCACCAGCGGCATCATCTTCGCCCTGCTCGGCTTCGAGCAGGCCATCCAGCTCGCCGGTGAGAGCCGCAACCCCAAGCGCGACATCCCCCGCGCCGTGCTCGGCTCGGTCGCCATCGGCAGCCTGATCTACACCCTGCTCCAGGTCGTCTTCATCGGCGCGCTGCCCGTCAGCGCCTTCGCCAACGGCTGGGACAAGCTCGACTTCCCCGGCATCGACGGCCCCTTCGCGGGCCTCGCCACCGTGGTCGGCCTCGGCTGGCTGGCGTGGGTGCTCTACATGGACGCCGTGATCTCCCCCGGCGGCAGCGGCCTGATCTACACCACCTCGACCTCGCGCATCTCCTACGGCCTGAGCCGCAACGGCTACGCCCCGCAGAGGTTCGAGGAGCTCGACAAGAACGGCGTGCCGTGGTTCGGCCTGGTCATCGCCTTCGTCACCGGCGTGATCTGCTTCCTGCCGTTCCCGAGCTGGCAGGAGCTGGTCGGCTTCATCACCTCCGCCAGCGTGCTGATGTACGCCGGCGCCCCGCTGGCCTTCGGCGCGATGCGCCGCCGCCTGCCCGGGCACGAGCGCCCCTACCGGCTGCCGGCGGGCGAGCTGATCTCCCCGGCCGCGTTCGTGGTCTCCAGTCTGATCATCTACTGGTCCGGCTGGCACACCCTCTCGCGCCTCGGCATCGCGATCGTGCTCGGCTACGTCCTGCTCGGCAGCTACGCCGCGTACGCGATCAAGAAGGGTCTGCCGAACGCGCCCCGGCTGAGCTGGAAGTCCGCCCAGTGGCTGCCGCCCTACCTGGTGGGCCTCGGCCTGATCTCCTGGCAGGGCAGCTTCGGGGACGGCACCGGCAACATCCCGATGTGGGCCGACATGGCCCTGGTGTCGGTGTTCTCGCTGGTCATCTACTACTGGGCGATCCGGGTGGCGCTGCCGACCGAGGCGATCGAGCAGGAGATCGCCGACGTCGAGGTGGTCGACGAGGGCGGCCACTGACCGCCGACGACCGTCAGGAAGGGCCCGCCGGCCGTGCGACCGGCGGGCCCTTCCGCGTCCTCAGAGGCTCAGCACCGTCCGCAGTGCCGTGACGAGCTCAGCCTCCGCGTCCTGCGCCGGGCCGGGCGAGCGCCAGGCGACGAAGCCGTCCGGGCGGACCAGCACCGCCCCCTGCGGGCCGATGCCGTGCAGCGCGGCGAAGTCCGCGCCCGGCTCCGGCGCCAGATCGTCCTCGGCGCCGTCGCCGATCCGGAAGCCGTCCAGCGGGACGGCCAGCCGGTCGGCCGCCCGCCTGCCGCCCGCCTGCCAGGCCCCGCCCTCGGGGCCGGTGAGCAGCACCATCGCCTGCTCGTACAGGTCCAGCGTGGAGAGCTTCACGCCCGCGCGCCGCAGCCACTGGTGCGGGGCCCGGCTGCCCGGTTCGCCCGCCGACTCGAACTGCTCGGGGACCACCGGCCCGGCCCGGTCCGCGCCGATCACCGCGCCCACCGGGTAGCGGTAGCCGAGCGCCACCGCCAGCACCCCGGCCTGCCGGCCCACGCCCGGCGCCACCGCGTAGCCCGGGTGGCTGTGCTCGGCGGACCGGGCCGAGGCCCGCTCGCCGGTCACCCGGGCCACCGGGAGGCGCTCCTGCCCGTACGTCTCCAGCAGCCGCGGCCCGGCCCAGCCGCACAGCACGGCGGCGACCTTCCAGGCCAGGTTGTGGGCGTCCTGGATGCCGGTGTTGGAACCGAACGCCCCGGTCGGGGACATCTCGTGGGCGGAGTCCCCGGCGAGGAAGACCCGCCCGGCGCCGTACAGCTCGGCCACCCGCTCGGCGGCGTGCCAAGGAGCCCGGCCGGTGACCTCGACGTCCAGCTCCGGCAGGCCGACGGCGGTGCGGATGTGCCGCTCGCAGCGCTCGTCGGTGAAGGCCTCCAGCGGCTCGCCGTCCTCCGGGTGCCAGGGCGCGTGGAACACCCACTCCTCCTGGTTGTCCACCGGCAGCAGCGCGCCGTCCGCCTCCGGGTTGGTCAGGTAGCAGGCGATGAAGTGCCGGTCGCCGACCACCTCGGCCAGCCGCTTGGCCCGGAAGGTGATGCTGACGTTGTGGAACAGCTCGCCCTTGCCGGACCGGCCGATCCCCAGGCTCTCCCGGACCGGGCTGCGCGGGCCGTCCGCGGCGATCAGGAAGTCCGAGCGCACCACCCGCTCCTCGCCGCTCTCCCGGCTGCGCAGCACCGAGGTGACGCCGTCCGCGTCCTGCTCGAAGGAGATCAGCTCGGTGCTGAACCGCAGGGCGCCGCCCAGCTCGCGGGCCGCCCGCCGCAGCACCGGCTCCAGGTCGTTCTGGCTGCACAGGCACCAGGAGCTGGGGCTGAACCGGGCCAGCCGGCCGCCCGGGTCGATCTCCCGGAACAGCCACTCCTGCTCGGCGCCGGTCAGCGAGGGCGCCTGGAGGATGCCGTGGTTGGGGGCCAGGATCGAGGCCGCCTCGCGGATCGCCGGCTCGATCCCGGCCACCCGGAACAGCTCCATGGTCCGCACGTTGTTGCCGCGTCCCCGCGGGTGGTGCGAGGTGTCGGCGTGCTTCTCGACCAGCAGGTGCCGGACCCCGAGCCGGCCGAGGAAGAGTGAGGCCGACAGCCCGACCAGCGAGCCGCCCACGATCAGGACCGGCACCCGGTCGTCAACCTTCGGATTCATCGATTGCTCCGCCCTGTCAGGGGATTCCGCGGCCCGGCCACCGGGCTCGGCGCCGCCCTCGGCGGGCCCGCTCAGCCGGGGCCCCGCTCTTCCATCCCCCGCCGGAGGCGGCCCGTGCCGCCCCTTCGCCCGGATGGCCCGCAAATCTCGCGCCGCGCCCGGTGCGCCGCCCACGATCGACCTCAGGCCTGGCGCCGACTCGCCCGGCCGAACCGCCGTCGCACCGCCCTCCCAGGCCGGGGAGCACCCGCCGGGCACGGCCGACACGGCCCGCAGCGTGCGGCCCAGAGCAGAAAGTGGATCATGACAACTCTGTCCGAACCCCAGCCGAAGCAGCAGGACGAGGCCGACACCCGGCTGCGAGTGGTGCTGATGCTGGAGATCCAGGACGGCGCCCAGCAGCGCTTCCTCGACGTGTACGAGCAGTTGCGCCACCAGGTGGCCTCGGTCCCCGGCCACGTCAGCGACCAGCTGTGCCAGTCGATCAACGACCCGCGCCAGTGGCTGATCACCAGCGAGTGGAAGGACCAGGAGACCTTCCTGGAGTGGGTGGACAGCCCGGCCCACCGGGAGATGGTCAAGCCGATGCACGGCTGCGTCAGCGACAACTTCCGCTCGCTGCGCTACGCCGTGCTGCGCGAGACCTCCGCCGCCGGCTCCACCGGCACCCGGGCACCGATGGAGGTGCCGCCCGGGCTGCCGCGCACCACCCCGGCCGGGCACGTCGGCCCGCCCAAGGCCCCTCCGGGCCCGGACGGCGTGGTCCGCCACGCGCTGACCTTCACCGTCAAGCCCGGCAGCGAGCCCGAGGTGGCCCGCATCCTCTCCGGCTACGCCTCCCCCCGGGCCGAGGTCGACGAGCACACCCGGCTGCGCCGCACCTCGCTGTTCATGCTCGGCAACCGGGTGGTCCGCGCCGTCGAGGTGGTCGGCAACCTCGGCGACGCGCTGCGCCACGTGGCGATGCAGCCCGAGGTGCGGGCCGTCGAGGAAGCGCTGAACCCGCACCTGGAGGAGGCCCGGCAGCTGGGCGACCCGCAGGCCGCCCGGGCGTTCTTCGCCAGGGCCGCGCTGCCCGCCCGGCACCAGGCGATCGCCAGCTCCCCCGCCTCCGCCCGGCTGCACCGGCACGCCGTGCTCTACCCGGTCCGTCCGGGCAGCGGACAGGACGTGGCCGAGTTGCTGGCCGAGCACGACAACCTGGCCACCGCCGACCCGACCGGGCCGGTCGCGGCCGCCACCGTCTTCCACCGCGAGGACGTGGTGGTGCGCCTGGTCGACCTGCGGGTGCCGGCCGAGGCCGACCCGGCCGCCGCCCTCGGCGTGGCCGACGACCGGCAGGCCGCCGTGCTCGCCGGACTGCTGGACCTCGGACCGCAGGGCGACCTGCGCACCGCCACCGGGCTCGGCGCCTTCCTCGCCGCCCGCGCCATGAACCCGGTCACCGACCGCAGTTCCGCCGACCCGATCAACAACTGACGCTCCGTCACCTCACGGGAGAACTCCATGACCACCCAGTCCCCACGGATCGTCAGCGTCCACGACGCGCCGGAGAACCGCCGCCACGGCGCCGAGCTGCGCACCATGCTCACCCCGACCAGCTGCGGCGCGACCAGCGGCTTCATGGGCCTGGCGATCGTCAAGCCCGGCGAGCGGATCCGCGAGCACTACCACCCGTACTCCGAGGAGTTCGTGTTCGTCGTCTGCGGCGACCTGGAGGTGGACCTGGACGGCGAGCCCCATCCGCTCAAGCCGGACCACGGCCTGATGATCCCGATCAACATGCGCCACCGCTTCCGCAACGTCGGCGACACCGAGGCCCGGATGGTCTTCCACCTCGGCCCGCTCGCCCCCCGCCCCGACCTCGGCCACGTGAGCACCGAGGGGACCGCGGCATCCGGACCGCCGGAACACGCCAAGGTGGGCTCGTGACCCGGCGCGTCGCCGTCACCGGGATCGGAGTGGTCGCTCCCGGCGGGGTCGGCGTCCCGGCGTTCTGGGACCTGCTGACGGCCGGCCGCACCGCGACCCGGGGCATCACGCTCTTCGACCCCACCGGGTTCCGCTCCCGGATCGCCGCCGAGGTCGACTTCGACCCGGCGGCCCACGGACTGGGCCCGGCGGACGTCCAACGGGCCGACCGCTACGTGCAGTTCGCGATGGTCGCGGCCGACGAGGCGCTCGCCGACGCCGGCCTGGACCTGGCCGCCGAGGATCCGTGGCGGATCGCCGTCTCGCTCGGCACCGCCGTCGGCGGCACCACCCGGCTGGAGCACGACTACGCCCTGGTGAGCGCGGCCGGAGCCCGCTGGGACGTGGACCCCGGGCAGGCCGAGCCACAGCTGCACCGGGCGTTCGCGCCCAGCACCCTGGCCTCCGCGGTGGCCGAGCGGACCGGCGCGCACGGCCCGGTGCAGACCGTCTCCACCGGCTGCACCTCCGGCCTGGACGCGATCGGCTACGGCTTCCAGGCGGTCGAGGAGGGGCGCGCCGACATCTGCGTCGCCGGCGCCTCCGACTCCCCGATCTCGCCGATCACCGTCGCCTGCTTCGACGCCATCAAGGCCACCAGCGAGCGCAACGACGACCCGCAGCACGCCTCCCGCCCCTTCGACGCCGGCCGGGACGGCTTCGTGCTCGGCGAGGGCGGCGCCGTCCTGATCCTGGAGGAGCTGGAGCACGCCCGCCGCCGCGGCGCCCGGATCTACGGCGAGATCGGCGGCTTCGCCACCTTCGGCAACGCCTACCACATGACCGGCCTCACCAAGGAGGGGCTGGAGATGTCCCGGGCGATCGACCACGCGCTCGTCCACGCCCGGGTGGACCGCACCGAAGTGGACTACGTCAACGCGCACGGCTCGGGCACCAAGCAGAACGACCGGCACGAGACCGCCGCGGTCAAGCGCTCGCTGGGCGCGCACGCCTTCAGGACGCCGATGAGCTCGATCAAGTCGATGGTCGGGCACTCGCTCGGCGCGATCGGCGCCATCGAGGTCGTCGCCTGCACCCTGGCGCTCGCCCACGGCGTCGTGCCGCCGACCGCCAACTACGAGACGCCGGACCCGGAGTGCGACCTCGACTACGTGCCGCGCACCGCGCGCGAGCTGCCGCTGAGCCACATCCTCTCGGTCGGCAGCGGATTCGGCGGATTCCAGTCCGCCGTCGTGCTCAACAGAACGGGGTGAGTTCCATGACGTCACGTCAGCAGGGCCGCCGGGCGGTGGTCACCGGCCTCGGCGTGGTGGCACCGAACGGGGTCGGGGCCGACGCCTTCTGGAAGGCCACCAGGCAGGGCGTGAGCGTCCTCGACCGGATATCCCGCGAGGGCTGCACCGGGCTTCCGCTCCGGATCGCGGGCCAGGTGAACGGGTTCGATCCGCAGTCGGCGATCGACAACCGCTTCCTGGTGCAGACCGACCGGTTCACGCACTACGCGATGGCCGCCGCCGACCTCGCGGTGGCGGACGCCGGGTTCCGGCCCGACCCGGAACAGCCCTTCGCGATCGGCGTGGTGACCGCGGCCGGCTCCGGCGGCGGCGAGTTCGGCCAGCGCGAACTCCAGCAACTCTGGGGCCAGGGGCCGAAGTTCGTCGGCCCGTACCAGTCCATCGCCTGGTTCTACGCGGCCAGCACCGGCCAGATCTCGATCCGCGGCGGCTACAAGGGCCCCTGCGGAGTGGTCGCCAGCGACGAGGCCGGCGGGCTGGACGCCCTCGCACACGCCGTCCGGGCGATCGAGCGCGGCACCGACGCGGTGGTGGCCGGCGCCGCCGAGGCCCCGCTGGCGCCGTACTCGATGGTCTGCCAGCTCGGCTACCCCGAACTCAGCCTGGCCGAGCAGGCCGAGCAGGCGTACCTGCCGTTCACCGCGCAGGCCTGCGGCTTCGCCCCCGCCGAGGGCGGCGCGATGCTGCTGCTGGAGGACGAGCAGGCGGCCCGCCTGCGCGGCGCCCGGGTCCGGGCGCTGCTGGCCGGGCACGGCGCCACCTTCACCGGCGCCTCCCGCTGGGCGGAGTCCCGGGAGGGGCTGGCGGCCGCCATCCGGATCGCACTGGACGAGGCCCGCATCGCGCCCGAGGAGATCGACGTGGTCTTCGCGGACGCCCTGGGGGTGCCGGCCGCCGACCGGGCGGAGGCCCTGGCGCTGGCCGACGCCCTCGGCCCGGCCGCCGAGCGCGTCCCGGTCACCGCTCCCAAGACCGGTACGGGGCGGGCCTATTGCGGCGCCCCGCTGCTCGACGTGACCGCCGCCGTGCTGGCCATGGAGGACGGCGTACTGCCGCCCACCCCCAACGTCACCGAGGTCTGCCACGACCTCGCCCTGGTGACCGGCCGCGCCCGACCGGCCGAGCTGAACACCGCCCTGGTGCTCAGCCGCGGGCTGATGGGCTCCAACTCCGCACTGGTCGTCCGGCGCGTGCGGCCCTGAACCACCCACACCTTCGAAGGGACACCCCTGTGAGCAACACCCTCAGTTATCCGGAACTCGCCGAGCTGCTCAAGGCCCGGGCGGGCGTCGCCGTCGACCCGGGCGACCTGGCGCGGCCGGGCGCGGAGTTCGACACCTTCGGCGTCGACTCGCTCGGCCTGCTCGGCGTGGTCGGCGAGCTGGAGAACCGGCACGGCCTCAAGGTCACCTCGGGCGCCGAATCGGCCAAGACCCCGGCCGAGTTCCTGGAGCTGATCAACTCCTCCCTCGCCACGAAGGCTGGTGCCTGAGATGCCCGGACACACCGACAACGAGATCGTCATCGCCGCTCCGCTCGACCTGGTCTGGGAGATGACCAACGACCTGGAGAACTGGCCGCAGCTGTTCAGCGAGTACGCCTCGGTGGAGGTGCTGGACCGGCAGGGCAGCCTCGTCCGGTTCCGGCTCACCATGCACCCCGACGAGAACGGCCAAGTGTGGAGCTGGGTCTCCGAGCGGGAGACCGACCGGGAGGCGCTCTCGGTGCGCGCCCGCCGGGTCGAACCCGGCCCGTTCGAGTTCATGGAGATCCGCTGGGAGTACGCCGAGGTGCCGGCCGGCACCAGGATGCGCTGGATCCAGGACTTCGCGATGAAGCCGACCGCCCCGGTCGACGACGCCGGCATGACCGGCCACATCAACCGGAACTCGAAGATCCAGATGCAGCTGATCCGGGAGAAGGTCGAGAAGCGGGCGGCGGAGCTGTGACCGGCGTCCACCGGGCGCTGATCGTCGCCCGGATGAAGCCCGAGGCCGCACCGGACATCGCCGAGGTGTTCGCCGAGTCCGACCAGGGCGAGCTGCCGCACCTGATCGGTGTCACCGGCCGCAGCCTCTTCCAGTTCGGCGACGTCTACCTGCACCTGATCGAGGCCGACCGCCCGCCGGGCCCGGCCGTCGCCAAGGTCGTCGGGCACCCGGACTTCCGGACCGTCAGCGACCGCCTGACCGCCTACGTGCAGGCGTACGACCCGGCCACCTGGCGGGAGCCGAAGGACGCGATGGCGCGGGAGTTCTACCGCTGGGACCGCTGACCCGGCGCCTCCCCGATGGGCCCGCCCCCGGCCGTGTGCCGGGGGCGGGCCCACGCGTGCCCGGCCGCAGCGCCCCGGATCGGACCGGCCAGGATCGGATCCGGCCGCCCCGGGTGCACCCGCCCGGATTCACCCGGATCGCCCGGCCGTACGGGTGAACACTCCCGGGACTCCACCCGAAGAGCGCACGCTGCGTACCGGCGCTGCCACACTCCGGTGGCAGTCGGCCGCACGGTGGATGACCGTGGATCAGGCGCATCCCCCGCGAGTCCCCTTGTCCGGCACCGTGTCGGCGGTCGCGGTCCTGCGCGCCGGAAGGATCATCCTCATGCGTTCTGCACGCACACTGCTCGCCGGGGCGGCCGTCGCCGCCATGATCACCGTCGGTACCCCCATGGCATTCGCCGACGGTGCCGCCGACCAGGGCAAGAACCTGACCTGGCAGGAGAAGCAGGACAAGTCCGAGAAGACCTCCGACAACTCCAAGGCCACCGACGACAGGAAGGGCGGTGCCGCCTCCGAGGAGCACAAGGGCGCCGACGAGCGCCAGGGCTCCGACGAGCACAAGGGCACCGACGAACACAAGGGCTCCGACGAGCACAAGGGCTCCGAGGAACACAAGGGCTCCGACGAGCACAAGGGCTCCGAAGCCAAGGACGAGGACCACAAGACCCCGCACGGCGGCGTGCACACCGGCGGCGGCGGCCTCGCGCTGTCCGGCAGCGGGCTCGCCTCCGGCGCGGTGCTGCTGCTCGGCGGCCTCGGGGCGGGCGCGTACGCCCTGCGCCGCGGCCGCCGTACCACCGGCGCGGTCGCCTGACGCCGGGCACCCTGCTTCCGCCGCCTCCGGACGCCTCCCCGCACGGGGCGGGCGCACCGGGGGCGGCGGGCCGTCGTGGAACAGGTCGAGCGGAGGACAGGAATGACGGGCGGTCCCGCCTCTGGAACACCCCGGCTGCTGCGCGCGGGGATGGGCGCGGCAGCGGTCGGGCTGCTGCTGATCTACAACTCGGTGGACCCCGGCACGGAGGACGGCCGGCCCGCTCCCCCGGCGGCCGCCGCACCGGCCGTCCCCGGTCCCGCGGGCGCCGCGGACGCGGACGCGGCGCCGCAGACGCCGGCGCTCAAACGCGCCAAGCCGACCCGGCTGCGGATCCCGCAGATCGCCGTGGACGCGCCGTTCACCGAACTGGCCGTCAACCCGGCCGGCCAGCTCGACGCGCCGCCGCCGGACGACAAGAACCTGGTGGGCTGGTACCGGGACGGCGTCACCCCGGGGGAGCGCGGCAGCGCGGTCCTGGCCGGGCACGTGGACACCGCCAAGGGCCCGGCGGTGTTCCTGCTGCTGAGCTTCCTGCTGCCGGGCAACAAGGTCGAGGTGAGCCGCGCGGACGGGACGGTCGCGGTGTTCTCGGTCGACTCGGTGGAGACCTTCGCCAAGAACGCCTTCCCCGACGCCAAGGTGTACGGCAGGACCCCGGACGCCCAGCTCCGGCTGATCACCTGCGGCGGCACCTACGACAAGAAGCGGCGGGACTACCTCGACAACGTCGTGGTCTTCGCCCACCTGGAGTCCTCGCACCCGGGCTGACCCGCCCCGATCCGGCCCGATCCGGCCCGGGCACGCGCGACCGCCGGCCCCCGAGCGATGGGGGCCGGCGGTCGCGTGTACCGGCGTACCGGCGTACCGGCGTACGGCGGCGGCTCAGCCGGTCACGAGGGCCTCGAAGGCGTGCAGGTAGGGGTTGACCGGGCGGACCGCGGTGACCGTCAGCCCGGCCTCCGCCATCAGCCCGACCATGCTCTCCTCGGAGTGCTTGGCACCGCCCACGTTGAGCATCAGCATCAGGTCCATCGCGGTGGTGAACCGCATCGAGGGGCTGTTGTCGACCAGGTTCTCCACCACCACGACGCGGGCGCCGGAGCCGGCCGCCTTGACCACGTTGGCGAGGGTGCGGCGGGTGCTGTCGTCGTCCCACTCCAGGATGTTCTTGATGATGTAGAGGTCGGCGCGGACCGGGATCTCCACCCGGCAGTCGCCCGGCACCAGGCGGGCCCGGGCGGAGAAGGCGCCGCCGTCCTGGAGCCGCGGGTCGGCGCCGGCCACCACCTTGGGCAGGTCCAGCAGGGTGCCGTGCAGCGCCGGGTGCTTCTCCAGCAGGCTGGCCAGCACGTGTCCCTGGCCGCCGCCGATGTCCGCCACCGAGTCGATGCCGGTGAGGTCCAGGTACTCGGCGAAGTCCTCGGCGGACTGCCGGCTGGAGGTGGTCATCGCCTTGTCGAAGACCTTCGCCGAGTCGCCCGCGTCGCTGTGCAGGTAGTCGAAGAACTCCTTGCCGAACAGCTCGGGGAAGACGTTGCGGCCGGAGCGCACGGCCTCGTCCAGCTTCGGCCAGGCCTCCCAGGTCCAGGGCTCGGTGCACCAGAGGGAGATGTAGCGCAGCGAGTTGGGGGCGTCCTCGCGCAGCAGCCGGGACATCTCGGTGTGCTCGAAGCGGTCGTCGCCGCTCGCCTCGAAGATGCCGTAGCAGGCGAGCGCGCGCAGCAGGCGGCGCAGCTGGCGGGGCTCGGTGTCGAGTGCGACGGCGAGGTCGGTGACGGTGGTCGGGGTGTCGCCGAGCACGTCGGCGACACCGAGCCGGGCGGCCGCGCGGACGGCGGCGGCGCAGGCGGCGCCGAAGACGAGTTCGCGCAGGCGCATCGCGGCCTGGTGGCTGGTATGGGCGGGTGCGGTGGTCATGGCGGGTTCCTCGGGTCCTTGGGGGTTCCTGGGGCGGCGGGCGGCGAGGGGCGACGGGCCGGCGGCGGGCGGCGGTCGGCCGCGGGCCGGCGGCGGGGGTGGGAGTGGGAGTGGGGAGCGACGGGCCGCCGGCCTGGGTGAGGGGGCGCCGGGGCTCAGCAGCGGCCGGCCGGCTCGGAGCGCTCGCAGGTGTTGCGGGCGAAGGTGTTGTCGGCGCCGGCGTCGCGGTCGGCGAGGTCGGCCGGACCGTTGCCGCTCAGTTCGTTGTCGGTGATCACGGCGCGGGCGTTGGAGACGCCGACGACGCTCCGGAAGAGGACGATGCCGCCGGAGAAGTCGGAGGTGCCCGTGTTGTCGCGGACCTCGTTCTCCGTCACCCGGGTGTCCTCGGTGCCGGTGAGCACGATGCCGGCGCCCTGGATGGCGCCCAGGCGCGGGTTGGCCGGGCAGAACTTGTTGTTGCCGACGACGGTGTTGCGCCGGACGTCGAGGTTCCCGGCGCGGGGCACGCCCTCGTCGCCGACCACGAAGACGCCGGCGCAGTTGCCGCTGATCCCGTTGTCCTGGACGGCCAGTCCGCGCAACCGGCGGACGGTGACGCCCACCCGGTTGCCGGTCAGCTCGTTGCGCTCGACGACGGTGCCGCCGGTGTCGGGCGAGCCGCCCTCGCGGTAGGCGTAGTTGGCGAGGAAGACGCCGGACTGGCCGTTGTCGGTCGAGCGGTTGCCGCGGATGACGGCCCGGGTGGACATCTCCTGGCTGATGCCCTGCTGGGCGTTGTCGTGGACGTAGGTGCCGCTGACGGTCAGACCGGTGGTGCCGCTGGCGTCGATGCCGTTCTTGCGGAAGCCGGTGACGGCGAGGCCGTGGACGGTGACGTCGGACAGCGGGTGCTCCTCGGTGCCGACCACGCAGATGCCGTGGCCGGCGGCGGCGCAGGCGTTCTCGGTGCCGTCCCCCGGGACGATCACGCTGTCCCGGCCGGCGCCGCGCAGGGTGATGCCGGGGGTGGTGATGCGGACGCTGCCCCGGTAGGTGCCGGGGAACAGCTGGACGGTGTCACCGGGCCGGGCGGCGTCGACCGCCCGCTGAATCGATTCTCCTGGCCGGACGAGGTGCAGCGGGAGGCCGCCGTCGGCGCGGGCCGCGGGGGCGGCGGCCAGGGCGGCGAGGACGGTGGTCAGGGCGGTGGCGGCGGCGGTGGCCGCGGCGAGGTGGTGGACCCGTCGCGTGGACATGAGTGGTGACCTGTTTCTTTCGGCGCGCGCGGTGTTTCGTGCGGGTGTCGTGGTCCCCCGCACGGGCCGGCGGTGTGGGCTGACGCGCTGTGCGCGGGCGGTGACGGCCGGTGGGTGCGGCCGTGTCGACGGTACGGGCGGCCGGATGGGCCCGCCACCAGGGCTGGGCTGCGGGACTGACGGGGCGTCGACCGGACGTGGGACGGCCCGGCGTGGCGCGGGGTGGTGGGGGCGGGCGTGCCGTGCGGCGGGTGGGCGGCTGCGGCAGTCGTGGCGACGCGCCCGGCCACGGGGGCGGTCGGGCGCGTCGGCAGTGGGCGCTTCGGCAGTGGGCGCTTCGGCCCGGGTCAGCCCGTGGCCGGGGCCTGCGGCCCGAGGCGGACGGGCAGCGCGGCGAGGTGCCAGGCGGCCGGGTTCGGTCCGCGCTCGACGGCCTCCGGGCCGACCGCGAGAGCCAGCTGCGGGTACGTCCGCAGCAGCGTGTCGAAGGCGACGACGGCCTCCTGGTGCGCCAGCACCGAGCCCAGGCACCGGTGGGTGCCGTGGCCGAATCCCAGGTGCGCCTCGTGCTGCCCCGCGCGGTCCGGCGCGCTCGCCCGGCGGACGTCCAGGCGCTCCGGCTCGGCGTAGGCCCGCGGGTCGTGGTTGGCCCCGGCGAGGATCGGCATCACCGCCTCGCCCTTGCGGATCGGGGTGCCGGCCAGGGTGAGGTCCTCCGTCGCGTAGCGCGGCACCCCGCCGATGGTCGGGCCGCACCAGCGCATCAGCTCGTCGACGGCGGCGGGCAGCAGGCCCGGGTCGGACCGGACCAGTGCCAGCTGTTCGGGGTGGGCGAGCAGCGCGGCCGTGCCGTTGCCGATCAGGGTGGCGGTGGTCTCGTGCCCGGCCACGATCAGGTTGAGGATCAGCGAGACGGTCTCCACCGGGGCGAGGGTGTCGCCCTCCGCGGCGGCCAGCCGGGAGAGCAGGTCCTCGGCCGGTTCGGCCCGGCGGCGCCCGACCAGGTCGCGGGCGGCGGTCACCATGGCGCGCAGCGCCTCGTCCAGGCCGGGCCCGGCGCCCCGGCCGAGGTAGGAGCTCCAGCGGCGCCACTGGGGGCGGTCGGTCTCGGGGATCCCGAGCAGCTCGCAGATCACCGTGACGGGCAGCGGGTAGGCGAAGTGCGCCACCAGGTCGACCACGCCGTCCGGGCCGGCGTGCCGGGGCAGTGCCCGGGCGTACTCCTCGGCGAGCCGCTCGATCCGGGGCCGCAGGCGCTCCACCGCACCGGCCGTGAAGGCGGGGTGCACCAGCCCGCGCATCCGGCGGTGCCGGGCGCCGTCCGCGCCGAAGACCCCGGCGCGCAGGTATTTCGCGCACTCCGGCGGCATGCCGCGGGCGCGCCAGACCTGCTCGGTGCGGTGCGCGGGGACGGGGGCGGGGGCGGCGGGCGCGTCCGCCGGGCCGGACGGGTCGTCGGCGGCGGCGGGCTCGTCGGCGGGCTCGTCGGCGACGGGGCCGTTGACGGCGTTCACGTCGTTGACGAAGCGCGGGTCGGACAGCACGGCGCGGACGTCCTGGTAGCGGACGGCGATCCAGAAGGGCTCCACGCCGGGGATGGTGGCGCGGGCGAGCGGGGCGCGCTCGCGCAGGTCGGCGAAGGCGGTGAAGGGGTCGCGGATCAGGTGGTCGGCGCGCAGGTCGACGGTCTCGACCGGTTCGGCGGTGCTCACGGCTGCCTCCTCAGGAGTCGCGAAGTCCATCTGGTCACGGATCGTGACGGAGGCGGGTGGGGTGGTCCCCGGGTTTCGGCCCGGATTCACTCGATCGAGCACAGTGAATCGTTTCTCCGGACCCCGGCCGACCCTCCCGGGCCACCCCGACCCGGTCACCCCGCTCCGCCCGGCCCGCCCGACACCCCGGTCCGGACGCGTGGCATGCTCGGGGCCATGACCACCGTGCACGTACCGCCCGTCGCCGCTCTCCGCAACCCGATCGGTGCCCACGTCCCGGTGGCCGCGCGCGGACTCGCCGGCACCGGCCTGGCGTACGCGGCCCGGGTCGGCGCGGAGACGGTGCAGGTGTTCGTGGCCAACCCGCGCGGCTGGGCCACTCCCCCGGGCAACCCGGCCCAGGACGAGGAGTTCCGCACCGCCTGCGCCGAACAGGGCGTCCCGGCCTGGGTGCACGCGCCGTACCTGATCAACTTCGGCTCGGACAACCCGGCCACCCGCGAACGTTCCGCCGAGTCGCTGCGGCACTCGCTGCGCCGCGGCCACGCCATCGGCGCGCTCGGTGTCGTCCTGCACACCGGCTCGGCGGTCGGCACCGCGCCCGGCGGCGGTTCGCGCCGGGCCGAGGCGATGGCGCAGGTCCGGACGGACGTCCGGCCGCTGCTGGAGGAGCTGGACGGGCTGGGCGACGACGCGCCCTGGCTGCTGCTGGAGCCGACGGCGGGCCAGGGCAGCTCGCTCTGCTCGCGGCTGGAGGAGCTGGCCGCGTACATGGCGGCGCTGGACCATCACCCGAAGGTGGGAGTCTGCCTGGACACCTGCCACGCCTTCGCCGCCGGGCACGACCTGGCGGAGCCGGGCGGGGTGACGGCCGCGCTGGACGCCCTGGCCGCCGCGGCCGGTCCGGGCCGGCTGCGGCTGATCCACGCCAACGACTCCGAGGACGTGGTCGGCGCCCGCAAGGACCGGCACGCCAACATCGGCGCCGGGATGATCGGCGCCGAGCCGTTCCGCGAGCTGTTCGAGCACCCGGAGACAGCCGGGGTGCCCCTGGTGGTGGAGACCCCGGACCGCAAGCACGGCGGGGACGGCACCGGGCACGCGATGGACATCGCGGTGCTGAAGGAACTGCGGGACCGGGCGGCGGTCCGCGGCCCCGGAACCCGTCCGACGGACCTGCGGGAGCCGGCCGCCGCGGGACGGCCGTGAGCCCGGAGGCCGACGGGCGGCCTCCGGGCTCGGGGGGCGGGGATCAGCAGCCGCAGTCGCTCTCGCTGTGCTCGGAGTAGTTGAACCAGGTGGCGTGCGGGCCGACCAGCCCGACGCCCGCGGAGCCGGACTCCAGGTGCTGTCCCTCCGACTGCGTCGGAGCGAAGCCCCCCGCCATGGCCGAGGTCGGGACCGCCACCACGGCACCGGCCACGGCGACGATCACGGCGAGCTTGCGGATCTTCCCACGAAGCGACATCTGATGTCCTTTGGTTCGTCTCTGGTCCTCAACCCGCGCCCCCGACCGGCCTGTTCGGCCGCCCGACGGGCCGGGCGGCGCCCCACCGGGGGCGCCGCGCCAACGTTGGCACACGAACGCGCGGCTTCGGGCGCGCGCCGCAACCGGGCTGAGGCGTTCGGGTGAGGCAACTCCCCCGGCCGGGCGAATCCGGGCGTACGTCGAGGAATACGGGCGTACCCGCGTGAATCCGGTCGAACGGCCGGACGGAGGGGGCCGGACGACTACCCGTCCGGCCGTCCCCCGGCCGCAAGTCTTGCGGCGATGGACCGGGCGAACTAAACAAATCCCGGCGATTTGGTGCAAGGTGCCGCCCGGTCCGAGCATGAACGGTCGCTCCATGACGCTCCACCGAGCGCGAGCGCCAGCAGGAGCAGCACCACGAAAGGCGCACCACCCTCATGCAGACCAGTCCCGCCGCACCCCGGCAGGCGACCCGACCGAGCGGCCCGGAGACCCCGGGACCGGTCGGCTCCCCGCAGGACGGCCCCGCGGCCCGGACCACCGGCCGCCGCTTCGGGCTGCTGACCGCCACCGCCCTGGTGATGGGCAACATCATCGGCGGCGGCATCTTCATGATCCCCGCCGCCGTGGCCCCGTTCGGGACGGTCAGCCTGGCCGCCTTCGGAGTGCTCACCGTGGGCGCGATCGCGCTGGCGCTGGTCTTCGGGCAGCTCGCCCGCCGCAACCCGCGCACCGGCGGGCCGTACGTCTACGCCCGCGAGGCCTTCGGGGACTTCGCCGGCTTCCTGTCCGCGTGGTCGTACTGGATCACCACCTGGGTCAGCAACGCCGCGCTCGCCGTGGCCGCCGTCGGGTACCTGGACGTGCTGCTGCCGCTCCACCACTCCATCCCGCTGGAGATCACCGCCGCGCTGGCCTTCCAGTGGCTGCCGGCCCTGGCCAACCTGGCCGGCACCCGCTACGTCGGGGCCGTCCAACTCGTCTCCACCGTGCTGAAGTTCATTCCGCTGCTGCTGGTCTCGGTGGGCGGCCTGTTCTTCTTCGACCCGAAGAACCTCGGGCCCTTCGACGCCACCGGCCACGGCTGGGCGGGCGGCATGACCGCCGCCGCGGCGATCCTGCTGTTCAGCTACCTGGGCGTGGAGTCGGCCGCGATGAGCGCCGGCAAGGTCCGCGACCCGGAGCGCAACGTCGGCCGGGCCAGTGTGCTCGGCACCATCGGTGCGGCGGTGGTCTACCTGCTCGGCACCATCGCGGTGTTCGGCACCGTGGCGCACCAGCAACTCGTCCACTCCGCCGCGCCGTTCTCGGACGCCGTGGACGCCATGTTCGGCGGCGGCTGGGGCGGCACGGCGATCGCCGTCGCCGCGCTGGTCTCGATGACCGGCGCCCTCAACGGCTGGACCCTGCTCTCCGCCCAGGCCCCGTACGCGGCCGCCAAGGACGGCCTGTTCCCGGCCGCCTTCGGCAAGGAGCGGCGCGGGGTGCCGACCTTCGGCGTGCTGGTCAGCGTGGCACTGGCCTCGGCGCTGACCGTGGTCAACTTCGCCAGCGGCGCGAAGGGCGCCTTCGACATGCTGGTGCTGGTCACCACCTTCACCGCCACCGTGCCGTACCTGCTCTCCACCGCCGCCCAGCTGTACTGGCTGGTGCGCGGGGCGGGCGAGAAGGTCGACCGCGGGCGACTGGTGCGCGACGCCGTCCTCGGCCTCGGCGCCTTCGCCTTCTCGCTCTGGCTGCTCGCCGGGGCCGGCTACGCCGCCGTCTACCAGGGCGTGCTGTTCCTGTTCGCAGGCATCCTGGTCTACGTCTGGATGGCGGGCCGCCGCCGCGACTGAAACCCCCCGGCGGCAGCCGGAAAACCGGACACACCACCCCGAACCCCCTTGACGTACGCCGGACTTGTCCGGTGCACGTCCGATGTGCACGAGGATTTCACTTCCCGGGTCTACCCGCGTAGGTGACCGGATCGCCACACTGGCGCACGCAATTCAGCAGTTCTTCCGATCTGATGATGGAGCGTCCGCCATGGCCCCCACCGCACCCGTGCGCCGGTTCCTGCCCTGCATACCGGCTGCCGCCGCCCTCGCCGCCGCGACCGTGCTCACGGCCGGCACCCCCGCCCAGGCCGCCCTGCCGACCCCGATCTCCGCGGCCACCGCCCGCAGCTACCTCGCCGCGATGCCCGCCACCGCGGAGACCCACGGGGACACCTACGACCGCACGCTGTTCCCGACCTGGATCACCATCAGCGGCACCTGCGACACCCGCGAGTGGGTCGTCAAGCGGGACGGCAGCAACGTCGCCACCGACACCTCCTGCAAGGCGACCAGCGGCAACTGGTCCTCGCCGTACGACGGCGCGACCACCACCAACGCCTCCTCCTTCGACGTCGACCACCTGGTGCCGCTCTCCGAGGCCTGGGC
Source organism: Kitasatospora sp. NPDC058048 (assembly GCF_042885555.1). Lineage (NCBI taxonomy): Bacteria > Bacillati > Actinomycetota > Actinomycetes > Kitasatosporales > Streptomycetaceae > Kitasatospora > Kitasatospora sp. NPDC058048. The sequence continues at coordinate 154,932 of NZ_JBHVRT010000008.1, forward strand.
CTCCGGCGCCTGGGCCTGGACCACCGCGCAGCGCCAGGCCTTCGCCAACGACGTCACCCGCCCCCAGCTGCTGCTGGTCTCCGCCAGCAGCAACCGCTCCAAGGGCGACCGCGACCCGGCCGAGTGGCTCCCCCAGGCCTCCTACCGCTGCACCTACGCCCGCGCCTGGGTGCAGGTGAAGCAGTACTACGGCCTGGGCGTGGACAGCGCCGAGAAGACCGCGCTCACCGGCATCCTCGACAACTGCTGACCCGAAACCCCTGCGGCCCGGCGCTCACCCCGCGCCGGGCCGCAGCGCCGCGCACGGGCGCGGCGATGGTGCCGGGCGCGGCTGCGGTGGTGGTGCCGGGCCGCTCGGCATGGTCAGTCGGCCGAGTCGGCGCGGTCAGTCGGCCGAGTCGACCGGGAAGTCGACCGGGTAGGCCTCGGCGAAGTCGGCCGAGCGGGCCACCTCGCGCCACCTGGTGTCCTCCGCCAGGAGCCGCCGGTCCATGGCGATCGAGCCCTCGACGGCGTTGACCCCGAGCGGCAGGTGGTGGGGGATGTCGCGCCGCTTGGCCACCCGGACCAGGATCTCGGCGGCCCGCACCGGGTCGCCCGCGGCGCCGTCGCCCCCCTGCCGCAGCCGCCGGTTCACGGCACCGACCGTCTCGTCGTAGGCCTCCGGGACGTCGTGGACGACCATCGAGGAGCCGGCCCAGTCGGTGCGGAAGCCGCTGGGTTCGACCACCAGCACCCGCACGCCGAACGGCGCGGTCTCGGCGCGCAGCACCCGGCTGAACCCGTCGATGGCGAACTTCGCCGCCTGGTACGAGGCGATGCCCGGGGATCCGCCGACCCGGCCGCCCATCGAGGAGAACTGCACGACCAGACCGCCCTTCTGCTCGCGCAGCAGCGGGAGCGCGGCCTTGGTGACGTGGTAGACGCCCCAGAAGTTGGTCTCGAACTGGGCGCGGAAGTCGGCGTCCTCGGTGGTCTCGATCGGCGAGACGTTGGCGTAGCCGGCGTTGTTCACCAGCACGTCGATCCGGCCGAAGGCGGCGTGCGCCTCGGCGAGGGCGGCCCGGGCGGCCGCCGGGTCGGTGACGTCCAGCGCGATCGGGCGGATCCGGTCGCCGAACTCCTCGACGAGGTCGGCGAGTTGCTCGGGTCGGCGGGCGGTCGCGGCCACCCGGTCGCCGGCTTCGAGCGCGGCGCGGACGAGGGCGCGGCCGAAGCCGCGCGAGCTGCCGGTGATGAACCAGGTCTGTTCCGTGTTCTGCTCCATGCCACCTAGTAAAACACCGTTGCGTTATTAGTGCAACGGCGTTGCGGTATTACGGCAACGGCGTTGCCCTACCATGGGCGGGTGGATGCAGCATCGGACTTCCAGCGCGCACGCTCGCCCGAGGCCAAACGCCGGCGCGAGGCCGCGATCCTGGCCGCGGCCCGCTCGCTCGGCCAGGAGCACGGCATCAGGGACGTCACCCTGACCGACATCGCCGCCGCGGTGGGAATGCACAAGTCGGCGCTGCTGCGGTACTTCGAGACCCGCGAGGAAATCTTCCTGCGGCTCACCGCCGAGGGCTGGGCGGAGTGGTCGGACGCGCTGACCGCGCGGCTGCGGGAGAGCACGGAGCCGGGCCCGGCCGCCGTGGCGCGGGCCTTCGCCACCACGCTCGCCGCCCGCGGGATGTTCTGCGACCTGCTCGCCCACGCCCCGCTCAACCTCGAACGCAACGTCTCGCTCGACGCGGTGCGCGACTTCAAGCTCGCCACGCTCGCCGCCCGCGAACCGATCGGCGCGGCCGTCCGCGAACAACTGCCCGCACTGGACGACCAGGACGTCACCGACCTGATCGCCACCGCCGTCTCCCTCGCCGGGGCCATGTGGCAGATCGCGAACCCGGGCACCGAGGTCGCCGCCCTCTACCGCACCGATCCCCGGCTGGCACACGCCGTCATCGAGGTCGAACCCCGGCTCGCCCGCATCCTGACCGCCACCGTCACCGGGCTGGCCTCCGGCCGGGCCGAGCCGATCGACTGAGCCGCCCGCCCGGACCGTCCGGCCCGCGCCAACTCCCGTTCCGGTGCACTCGGATGGATCATCTGACGTGCCGCACAAGGGATTTGACCCTAGGTTCCGGTGCCAGGGGGTCAACCGAGCGGAAGGCTGTTTCTGGCATGGCTGGCAAATTCGAGCTGTACGTGGACGAGGGCGGCATGCACCGGTTCCGGCTCAAGGCGAGCAACGGGACGATCGTGGTGACCGGCGACCCGCAGGAGAGCAAGGACGACTGCCTGAGGAGCATCGAGTCGATCCGCAAGCTCGCGCCGTACGCGGAGCTCAAGGAGACCGCCGGGTCCGTGTGACCGGACGCGAACCGCGCCGCGGGTCGGCGGTGCAAATCGCCGACCCGCGTTCTCCTCTACGACAGATCCCTTTGGCCGGGTGCACGCCGGACGCGGACAGAACACTGGCATGCGCGTCGCCATCGTCACCGAATCCTTCCCGCCCGAGGTCAACGGAGTCGCCCACAGCGTGCTGCGGACGGCCGAGCACCTCGTCCGCCGGGGCCACCGGCCCCTCGTCGTCACCCCCGCACCGGCACGGGGCACCGAGTGCCCGCCGGAGACCTTCGGCGGCACCCCGGCGGGCGAGATTCCCGTGGTGTGCATCCCGTCCGTCCCGCTGCCGGGATACCCGCAGGTGCGGATCGCCCTGCCCAGCCGGCAGCTGTCGGCCGCGATCTCCGGGCACCGGCCGGACATCGTCCACCTGGCCAGCCCCTTCGTGCTCGGCGCGCGCGGGATGCAGGTCGCGGCGCGGCTCGGGGTGCCCGCCGTCGCCGTCTACCAGACCGACCTGGCCGGCTACGCCCACGCCTACCGGGCCGGGCGGGGGCTCGGTGAGGCCGCCGCCTGGCGGCGGATCCGGGCCGTGCACCGCGCGGCCGCCCGCACCCTGGCGCCCTCCACCCCCGCCGCCCAGGACCTGACCGCGCACGGGGTGCCGCGGGTGCAGCTGTGGCCGCGCGGGGTGGACTCGGTGCGGTTCCACCCCCGGCACCGGGACGAGGCGCTGCACCGGGCGCTCGCCCCCGGCGGGGAGGTGCTGGTCGGGTACGTCGGACGGCTGGCCCCGGAGAAGCGGGTCGACCTGCTGGCCGCGGCCTCGGCACTGCCCGGCGTACGGGTGGTGGTCGTCGGGGACGGCCCCTCGGCGCCCGGGCTGAAGGCCTCGATGCCGGGCGCGGTGTTCCTCGGCCGGCGCACCGGTGACGAACTGGCCCGCTGCTTCGCGACCCTGGACGTCTTCGTGCACACCGGCCCGCTGGAGACCTTCTGCCAGACCATCCAGGAGGCGATGGCCAGCGGCGTACCGGTGATCGGCCCGGCGGCGGGCGGACCGCTGGACCTCGTCGCCCACCACCGCACCGGCCTGCTGGTACCGCCCCGGGACGGCACGGCGGTGGCCCGCGCGGTGGCCGAGCTCGCCGCCGACCCGGCGCGGCGGGCCGCGTACGGGCGGGCCGGCCGGGCCGAGGTGACCGCACGCACCTGGGAAGCGGTCGGGGACCTGCTGCTGCGGCACTACGCCGAGGTGCTGGCGGAACACCGCGGGCTGCCGCTGCCGGCCGCCGCCCCCGCGCCGGTCGAACCGGTGGCGCCCGTCCTGCCGGAGGAGCTGCCGGCATGACCCCCGTTCCCGACGACAGCGCACGGACGACCGGCGGGGCTCCTCGGCCGACCGCCGGGGCTCCTCGGCCGACCGCCGGGGCGCCGAGGGCCGACGACCCGCCGCGGCCGGGTGACGCGCCGAGGGCCGACCACGCGCCCAGGGCCGGCGAGGCGCTGACGATCGTCCGGCTGGCCAACTTCGTCACCCCGGTCTCCGGCGGCCTGCGCACCGCGCTGCGCCACCTCGGCGCCGGGTACCGGGCGGCCGGGCACCGTCCGGTGCTGATCGTCCCCGGGGAGCGGCGCTCCGAGGAGGAGACCGAGCAGGGGGTGGTCGTCACCCTGCCCGGGACGGTGCTGCCGGCCGCCGGCGGCTACCGGCTGCTCACCGACCGGCGGGCGGTGGCCGCCGAACTGACCAGGTTCTCCCCCGACCGGCTGGAGGTGTCCGACCGCACCACGCTGCGCTGGACCGGCGCCTGGGCACGGCGGCACGGGGTGCGGTCGGTGATGGTCTCGCACGAGAGCGCGGCCGGGGTGCTGCGCACCTGGGGCCTGCCCGGCCCGCTGGCGGGCGCGGCGGCCGACCGGCTCAACGCGGCCACCGCCCGCGCCTACGACGCGGTGCTCTGCACCACCGACTGGGCCGCCGCGGAGTTCCGGCGGATCGGCACCCCGAACCTGGTCCGGGCCCCGCTGGGGGTGGACCTGGAGACGATGCGACCGCTGCCGCCGGCCGCCCGCGCCGCCGAGCGGGCCCGCTACGCCGCTCCGGACGAGACGCTGCTGGTGCTCTGCTCGCGGCTCTCGGCGGAGAAGCGGCCCGAGCGGGCGATCGAGGCCCTGGCCGACCTGCGTGCACGGCGGCGACCCGCCGTGCTGGTGGTCGCCGGGACCGGCCCGCTGCGGGAACGGCTGGCGGCCCGGGCCGCACGGCTGCGACTGCCCGTACGCTTCCTCGGGCACCTGGGCGGGCGTGCCGAGCTGGCCCGGCTGCTGGGCTGCGCGGACGTGGTGCTCGCGCCCGGGCCGGTGGAGACCTTCGGCCTGGCCGCGATGGAGGCCCTGGCCTGCGGAACCCCGGTGGCGGTCAGCCGCTCCTCCGCGCTGCCCGGCCTGATCGGGCTCGCCGGAGCGACGGCCGTCGACACGGGCAGTGGATTCGCCTCCGCGGTACGGCAGTTGCTGGGGCGGCCGGAGGACCTGCGGCGGGCCGCCGCCCGGGCGCAGGCCGAGCGGTACGGCTGGCCGGCGGCGGTGGCGGCGTTCCTGGCGGCGCACGGCGCGCACCACGACGAGGCGGTGGACGGGGGTCGGGACGAGCATGCTGGAAGCCGGGCGTGACCGGGCGGCGCGGGAGCGCCCTGCGACGGGCGAACCACTGCGCTTCGTCGCCCTCGGGGACTCGCTGACGGAAGGGGTCGGGGACCGGGTCGGCGAGGGCTGGCGCGGCTGGGCCGCCGTCCTGGCCGACGCGCTGGCACCTGAGGGGCGGGCCGCGGAGTTCACCAACCTGGCGTACAGCGGGGCGCTCACCACGGAACTGATGGTCCGTCAACTTCCGCAGGCGCTGGCGCTGCGGCCGCAGCTGGCGGCCGTGGTGGTCGGCGGCAACGACACCCTGCGCACCGGCTTCGACATCCGGCGCGCCACGCTGGAACTCGACGCCACGATGGGGGAACTGTCCGGCCACGGCGCCAGGCTGTTGACCGCCTGCCTGCCCGACCCGGGCAGCCTGCTCCGGCTCCCGGCGCCGCTCGCCCGGCCGCTGGCGCGCCGGATGCGGGCGGTCAACACCGTGGTGCACGCCCTCACCGAGCGCCACCGGGCGATCCACCTGCACATCACCGAACTGCCGTGGCTGGCCGAGCGCCGGCTGCTGAGCGTGGACCGCCTGCACCCCAGTGCCGAGGGCCACCACCTGATCGCCCTGCGGTTCCACGACCTGCTCGCCGAGGCCGGCCACCCCCTCGGCCCACCCCCGGCCGCCGCCCCCGCCGCGGCCCCGCCGGGTCCGGCCGCCGACCTCTGGTGGATGGCCACCCGGGGCACCCGCTGGCTCGCCGCCCGCAGCACCGACCTGCTGCCGGGCCTGCTCGCCCTGGCCGCCGCCGAGGGCGTCGCCCGTCTGCGCGGCGGCAGCGGACGGCACGACGAACAGATGGCGCGCGCGGCGGCACAGGCGCTGGCCTCCCTGGGGTGAGGGGCTCGCGCCCACCCCGGAACGACGGCTGTTCGAGGAGGAGTTCACCGGCGCCGGACGGTGGAGCCGCGCGTGGCCCAGGGAGGAGCGCGCGACACCGCGCGGAATCGTCGGGAGCAACCCCTGCCGGGCGTCCGGCGGACACCCGGAGGAGCCGCACCACCTGGGTCCGGACGGGAGCCGGCTCCGCGACGTCGACGGGCCCCGGGTGCCGGTGACCACGCCGGACGGCCCCGGAGTACCGCCGTGGGCCGACTCGGACCGAACGCCGCGAACGGCCGGACCGGGCGGCGCCGGGCCTCCCGATCCCCCGATCGTGGAGGGTCGGCGGCGCTGTCCGGTGGGAACCGTAGAGGTGGGCCCGGTTGTCGTGTCCGGGGAGAACATAACGGAGGGAGTCGGGGTGGAGAGCGCGGGCACGGCCGCTCGGGAGGTCCTGGCGGCGGCGGGGGTACTGTTCCCGGACGGGGCCGGGCGGGTGCTGGTGGTGCGGCTGCCGTACGACCGGAAGCATCCGGTGGCGATCCCGGGCGGCGGGTGGGAGCCGGCGGACCGATCACCCAGGGAGACCGCCCTGCGGGAGATCCGGGAGGAGCTGGGCTTCACGGCCCGACTGGGACCGCTGGCCTGCGTGGACTGGGCGCTGCTGCGCCACGGCGACCTGCCGATCGTCGCGTACCTGTACTGGGCCGAGCCGCTGACGGCGGCGCAGGCGGCGGCGTTCCGGCCGGACGCGGCGGAGGTCGGCGGCTGGACCTGGCTGACGACGGAGCAGGCCGGGCACGCGCTGCCGCCCCGGCTGTCGCGCCGGGTGACGGCCTGCCTGCTGGCGCCGCGCGGCGACGGGCCGCTGGAGCTGGAGGACAGCCGGCCGGTCGGGCACACGCTCCGGCGACTTCCCGCCGACGGGCCGGTGCCCGCGTACGCCGGACTGGCCGCGGCACCGGGGCTGACGCCGCCGACCGAGGAGCGGCCTGAGCCGCCGATGGACCGGGAGACCTACTACGCCACCCGGCCCCGCATCCGGGCGAAGGCACGGGCGCTGTTCACCGACGCCGCCGGCCGGGTGCTGCTGGTGCGGCTGCGGCCGTGGGACGGGCCGCGCGGGCAGATCCCGTACTGGACGCTGCCGGGCGGCGGGGTCGAGGCGGACCGGGAGATGCCCCGGGCGGCGGCCCGGCGGGAGATCCGCGAGGAGCTCGGCTGGGAGGTCGAACCGGGACCGCTGCTGGCGCTGGACTGGCAGCCGGGTGCGGCGGCCGACCCGGCGGCGGACCCGGTGACCGGCCGGGACACCGCCGTCCTGGTGTACGTGTTCGACGGCGGCACGGTGACGGAGCGGATGCTCGGCTCGATCGCGCTGCCGGAGGAGGAGCTGGTGGAGTGGCGGCTCTGCGATCCGGCCGAGGCACGGACGCTGCTGACCGGCCCGTCCTGGGACCGGACGGCCGCCGCGCTGGCCGCCCGGGAACGGTCGGGCGGGCCGGCCGAGCTGGTGCGCGGGCAGGCCGCCGGGCCGGACCTGCCCCGGGGGTGAGCCGTGCCGGACGGAGCCCGGCGGTGGCCCGAACCACCGCCGGGGCCTCGCCCGTGACCCGCGCGGCCGCGGCCCGCGCGCCCGAGACCCGCGCGCCCGGGTGGCGCGCCGGGACTGTGCGTCAGACCTCCAGCTCGGCCTCGATCCGGCCCAACTGGTGGCGGGCCATCGCGAGGTTGGCGCGCGCCTTGTCCAGCGCGAGGTAGAGGAACAGGCCCTTGCCGGTACGGCCGGTGAGCGGGCGGATCAGGTGGTACTGGCTGCTCAGGGTGATCAGGATGTCCTCGATCCCGTCCTGGAGGCCGAGCATGTCCATGGTGCGCATCTTGGCGCGGACCACGTCGGTGTTGCCGGCGGCGGCGACGTTGAGGTCCAGGCCGCCGGGGCCGTCGAGGGTGGCCAGCGCCATGCCGCTGTTGTAGTCCACCAGGGCCGCGCCGATGGCGCCCTCGATGCTGGTCATGGCCTGCTTGAGCGCGCCGGGTGCGTCGGTCATCTGGGTAACTCCCGTTCGTTGATGGGTTGTTCGGGACGGATGGGGACGATGGTTCGGTGGTCGGCCCGGGTCGGCCCGGGTCAGCCCGCGTCGCGCGGATCCTTGGGCACGAGGGCGTCGTTGAGCAGCCCCGCGATGCGCTGGGCGCTGCGGCGGGCCTCCAGGTGCAGTCGGCCGACGTTGACGTCGGGGTGCGCCAGCAGGGTCAGCACGCAGCTGCCGCCGGCCGCGTACGTGGCGACGTAGCCGTTCTCGCCGCGCACCAGCGACTCGCGGAACTCGCCCTGGCCGGTGGTGTCGGCGAGCCGCTGGGCCAGCGAGAGCGAGGCCGCCGTCATCGCGGCCAGTCCCGAGGGTTCGGTGCCGTGGGTGTCGTGCGCGACCAACAGGCCGTCCACGCTGGCCACCAGACCACCCGCGAGGTGCGGTACGCGGTGTTTGACGGCACGCAGTTCGGCGAGCAACTCGGTCTCCAAGGCGATCAGTTGTCTCCTTCCGACACGCTGCTTGAGTGCCCGCCTCATGGCCGGAACGACGGGGTCGCGGGCGGGGAATGGGTCAAAGTCGGGCCTCCAGAAGGTCTCGGATCCGGGTCAGCAGCGCGACGTCCGGATCGGGGACGGCCAGCGGGTGGGCCGCTGCCGTGATGGGCGGGCGTTCGGGGCACGTGGGGGCGTCGGTCCCGCTGCGGGCCGCCTCGGGGGCGGAGGCGGGAATGGAAGCGGCGGCGGCGGGGGCGGGAACGGCCGTGACCGGGGTGCCGGGGAGGTCGACGCCCCGGAGGCTGGCGCCGGGGACCCGGCGGTGCAGCCCTCCGGCCGGTCCGCTCGCGACCGGTGGGGCGGCTTCGGGCCGGGGCGCGGCCGTCGGCCGCGCCCCGGGCACCGGGGCCGCCGCCGGGACCTCCGGCGCCGCGGGTGCCGCGGGTGCCGCGGGTGCCGCGGCGGGCGGGCGCGACACGGCAGGCGGGTGCGGCACGGCGGACGGGCGCGACACGGCAGGCGGGTGCGGCACGGCGGACGGGCGCGACACGGCAGGCGGGTGCGGCACGGCGGACGGGCGCGGCACGGCAGGCGGGCGCGGGGCGTCCAGCAGTCCGGCGGCGGCCAGTCGACGGACATCGGCCGTCACCCCGAAGCCGGAGCGGCCGAGCAGCCGGGCCAGGTCCGCCGGGGTCCTGCGACCGTCGGCATGGTCCAACAGCTCACGTCGCCGGCGGCCGCACGAGCGGTGGGACGACCGGCGGCCGCACTCGGCCGGGCGGACGGGCGCGGTGTCGAGCTGCGCCCACGGCCAGATCCCGTCGAGCAGTTTCCGGCGGCGTTCGACCTCGCGGCGGATCCGGGCCGGGTCGACCTCCGCGACCGGCCCGAGCCAGTGCCGGGCGTCGGCCTCGAACCGCCAGACGCCGCCGGCCGGGTCGGCCAGCACGAAGAACGCGGCGTCGAACAGCGTTCCCAGGTGGCCGAGTTCGAGCTCTCCCCGGGTGAGCAGCCGCCGTTCGACCAGCGCCTCGCCGACCCTCGACCTCGGGCCGTGAGTCCGGAGCAGTTCCGCCCAGTCCTCGGGGGTGGTCCGGCCGCAGCCGATGAGCAGGTCGGCCAGTCCGGGCGCCCGGAGGGACTCGGCGGCGGCCACCCGCCCATCGACCAGGTGGAGGCTGCCGAGCGGCCCGCGCAGGGCGCCGGTGGCGCGGCGGTCGGCGAGCAGGGCGAGCGCCTCGCCCGGGGACCTCGGGGTGGCGACCTCCGCCGGGGGCGGCGGCGCGGTGCCGGTCGCGGCGGTCACGCGCTCACCCCAGCACCAGCTCCTCGGCGAGTGCCTGGAGGCGGAAGCGGGCGGCGGCGAGGTTGCCCTCCGCGCGGTCCAGCCAGAGGTGCAGGACGAGCCTGTTGTCGAAGACGGTGTCGATGAAGCGGATCAGGTGGTAACTGCGGCCGGCGGTGACGATGATGTCCTCCAACGGGGCCCGCCGGTCCTCCGTCACGGTGAAGGTCTGGCTCTCAACGGCCGCCCGCACCAGGTCGGTTGCCTCGGCGGCGGAGGTCTCGTGCTCTCCGGTCGGGCTGTCCCCGAGGCTGCCGAGGGCGAGCCCGCTGCTCCAGTCGACCAGGCTCGCGGCGCGGGCCCCGTGGATCGCCATCGCTCCGGAGAGGCATTCGTCGATACCGGGCACACCGGCTCCTTCGCGGGGTCTGGGCGGCCGGGCGCAGCGCGGCACCGGCCGGTTCACCACCAGCAGTGGCTAGTTCGACACGGAAGGCTACTGCCGGATTCCATATGACGAACATTCCAATGGCATATTCACATCAGTAACAGCCAGTTCCAGCCAAGAACTGACGGCACATCAGACCGGATGCAGCCTCGACCCCACGGGTGGACCAGGGGGGTTGGAGTACCGTTTACCGGCCACCTGGCACGGCACCTTGGCCGGTATCAAGCCCCAAGGGAGGGTTTCGAGCCCGAAAGTACGATAAGAGGGCGCGGGCACGGAAGGCGAACACGACGAAGGGGCCCGTTCCGCTGGACGGAACGAGCCCCTTCGATGGGAGCGCCAGGCCCGGATCGCACGGACTCTCCCTACTGAAAGTAGGGCGTGCTCTGGTAGCACCGCTGACGCCTGTTCGAGATTCCGTTTCCCGGAAGATCACTTCCTCTCGACGGGATGAACACTAGCAGGACATCACGCCTGGTCAGAAATCGTGGCCGGGCGAACGGCAGCGACCCCGGGGCGAACGGGGCGAGGCCGGGCCGAGCTGCGAACCGGGGGGCGAACCGGGGCCGGACCTGGGCCGCACGCCGGGGCCGGACCGGGGCTGCGCGCCTGGGCCCGGGTCAGCCCAGCAGCGCCCGGTAGCCCTCGATCAGGGCGGTGAGCCCGAGCCCGAAGGCCCGGTCGGCGCGCTCGCGCCCCGCGGGGACGGCGTCCAGGGCGTCGGCCAGCCGCGGGGTGGCGTCCCGGTCGACGGCGTCGACCATGACGTCCGGGGCGACCAGGTCCAGCGCCGAGCCCAGGACGAAGCTCTCCAGGGCGGTGATCAGTCCCATCACGTCCTGTGCGGCGAAGCCCGCGTCCTCCAGGGTGGCGACGGCCCGCTCGTACAGCTCGTGCATGAACGATTCGGCCAGCGGCGCGGTGGCGAGCAGCCGGACGATGCCGGGGTGTTCGGCGAAGGCGTCCCGGTAGGCGTGCGCCCAGGTGCACAGCGCGGCGTCCCAGGGCTGATCCCACATCGACTGCTCGCCGATCGTGCGCACCAGCTCGGCGCGCATCAGGGCGACGATCTCGGCCCGGCCCGTGACGTGGTGGTAGAGCGCGGAGGGGCTGACCTTGAGCGCACCGGCCAGCGCGGGGATGGTGAGGTCCCCCGCCTCGTCGACCAGCCGCAGCGCGGTGTCCACGATGCGCTGCCGGTCCAGCAGGGGTGTGCGCGGCCTGGGCATGCCCGGCTCCTCACCTTCGGGGTCGCCGAGCGGCCCGTCGGCACCGGCAGACCAAGATCGTCGTTATCCAAGCGTTACTGAACGGCTTTCAGTAAAACTCTTCCGCACCCGCCGGTGCCGCGCCTACGGTAACCGAACCCCATTCGGTTAGGCAGGCCGCGCACCCGTCGGCCCGCCCTGCCCCGGAGAGGACGCACACCCCCTCATGCGTGCCGAAACGATCTTCACCGGCGGCCGGATCCACACCGGAGACCCCGCCCTCCCCCGCACCCACGCCCTCGCCGTCGGCGCGGGGCGGATCGCCGCCCTCGGCGACGCCGCCCTCGCCCTGCGCGACGAAGGCACCGAGACCGTCGACCTCGACGGCGGCGCCCTGCTGCCCTCCTTCGGCGACGGACACGTCCACCCGCTGCTCGGCGGCATCGGCCTGCGCGGCGCGCCGGTCCGCGACTGCACCAGTCTGGAGCAGGTCGTGGCGGCCGTCCGCGGCTGGGCGCAGCGCCACCCCGAGGCCGAGTGGATCACCGGCGACGCCGTCGACCCGTGGCTGGCCGAGGGCGGACTGTTCGACGCCCGACTGCTCGACGCCGCCGTCCCGGACCGCCCGGTGCTGCTGCGCACCATGGACCACCACACCGGCTGGGCCAACAGCGAGGCGCTGCGCCGGGCCGGGTACGGGCCGGACACCCCCGAGCCGGTGGGCGGCGAGATCGTCCGCCGGCCGGACGGCAGCCCGCTGGGCACCCTGCGCGAGTTCGGTGCGCTCAACCCCGTCCTCGCGCTCGTCCCCCCGCCGCCGTTGGCCGAGCAGGTCGCCGCACTGCGGGAGAGCACCGCCGCGCTCGCGGCCGCCGGGATCACCTGGCTCCAGGACGCCTGGGTCGAGCCCGCGCAGGTGGACACCTGGCTGGCGGCCGTCGAGGAGGAGGGCCTGCCGGTCCGGGCCGGGCTCGCCCTGCTGCTCGAACCGGACGGCTGGCGCGAGCGGCTCCCCCGCCTGGCCGCCGACCGCGACCGGGTCCAGGCCGCCGGGCACGGGCGGCTCACCGCGCGCGCGGTCAAGTTCTTCGCCGACGGGGTCATCGAGTCCGGGACGGCCGCGCTGCTGGAGCCGTACAGCGACTGCCCGCACTCCCACGGCGTCGCCAACTGGACCGGCGCCGAACTGGCGGAGGCCGTCACCGCCGTGGACGCGCTGGGCTTCCAGCCGCACATCCACGCGATCGGCGACCTCGGCGTACGGATCGCGCTGGACGCCGTCGAGGCCGCCGCCCGCCGCAACGGACCGCGCGCCCGCCGGCCGGTGATCGCACACGTGCAGCTGGTCCACCCCGACGACCTGCCGCGCTTCGCCGAGCTCGGCGTGATCGCCAACTTCGAGCCGCTCTGGGCCCAGACCGACCCGCTGATGACCGAGCTCACCCTGCCCCGGATCGGCCCGGAGCGCGGATCCCGGCAGTACCGGATCGCCGCCCTGCTGCGCGGCGGCGCCCGGGTGTCCTTCGGCAGCGACTGGCCGGTCACCCGCTACGAGCCGCTGGCCGGGCTGGCCACCGCCGTCACCCGGCAGACCCCGGACGGCCTGCCGGACGGCGGCTGGCTGCCCGAGGAGCGGATCGGACTCACCGAGGCGCTGGCGGCGTACTCGGCGAGCGTGGCGCACCAGGCCTTCGAGGAGGCCGAGTGGGGCGTGCTGCGGCCGGGCATGCGGGCCGACCTGGTGCACCTGGCCACCGATCCCTACGCGGTGCCGGCCGGTGAGCTGGCCTCGATCGAGGTGGCGGGCACCTGGCTCGGCGGGCGGCGCACCCACGGCCGCCCGCCCGGTGGCGCCGACCGCTCGACCCGCTGAGGCGCCCCGCTCCCCCCGGCCACCCCAACCGCCCCGGCCACCCCGGCCACCCCGGCCACCCCGGCAAACCCCAGCCGCCCCGACGGACTTCCCGACCGGTTCCGGCCGTCCCCCACGGCGGCCGTGCCTCGTTCCCCGGTCGGCGGCCGGCGCGTGTCCGCCGCCGACCGTCGCTTCCTCGTTCGCACGACCTCAGGAGAGCTCCCCCATGAACCCGCCCTCCGACGCGGCCTCCTCCTCCGCGCTCCGTCCCCCCGGCTCCGCCGCCGCTTCCGGCTCCGCCACCTCCACGTCCGCCTCCCCCGCCTCCCCCGGCGCCATGGGCTCCCCCGGCGGCTCCGGCGGCTCCGGCGGCTCCGGCGGCCTGGGACGCGGGGTGCTCGGTACCGGCGACATCGTCTTCTTCGTCGTGGCCGCCGCCGCGCCGCTGACCGTGATGGCCGGCGTGGCACCGTTCGCGATCTCCTTCGGCGGCATCGGCACACCGGTCGCCTACCTGGCCACCGGCGTGGTGCTGGCGCTCTTCGCGGTCGGGTTCACCGCCATGACCGCGCACATCCGCAACGCCGGTGCCTTCTACGCGTACGTCACCCGCGGCCTCGGCCGGGCCGCCGGGCTGGGTGCGGCGCTGCTCGCGGTGTTCTCGTACAACACCATCCAGATCGGCATGTTCGGCGCCTTCGGGTTCTTCGCCCGCACCACGGCCGCCGACCTGCTCGGGCTGGACCTGCCCTGGCCGGTCTGGGCGCTGTTCGGGGTCGCGGTGGTCTGGTTCCTCGGCTTCCGCTCGATAGACCTCGGGGCCAAGGTGCTCGGGGCGCTGCTGATCGCCGAGACCGGCATCCTGCTGGTGCTCGCGGTGGCGGTGCTGGTCAAGGGCGGGGCGCACGGGCCGAGCCTGTCCTCGTTCGCCCCCGAGCACGTGTTCTCCGGGGGGATGGGCGGCGTGCTCGGACTCTCCTTCGCCGCGTTCATCGGCTTCGAGGCCACCGCGATCTACCGCGAGGAGGCCCGGCAGCCGCACCGGACCGTGCCGCGCGCGACCTATGCCGCGATCGCCTTCCTCGGCCTCTTCTACACCTTCGTCACCTGGATGATCGTGCAGGCCTTCGGCGACACCGAGGCCGTCGCCGCCGCCACCGCCGACCCGGCCGGGATGTTCTTCACCGCGATGACCGACTACGTCGGCGGCTGGGCGACGGAGGTGCAGCGGGTGCTGATCGTCACCAGCCTGCTCGCGGCGCTGCTCGCCTTCCACAACACCATCACCCGGTACGGCTACGCGCTGGCCAAGGAGCAGGCCGCCCCGGCCGCCCTCGGCCGGGTCCACCCGCGCCACGGTTCGCCATGGATCGGCGGCATCGCGCAGTCGGTGCTGGCGGCGGTGGCCGTCGGGGTGGCGGCGCTGATCGGGGCGGATCCGTACAACCAGTTCTTCCTCTGGGTGAACTCCCCCGGGGTGGTGGGCATCCTGGTGCTCCAGGCGCTGGCCGGCCTCGCCGTGTTCGCCTTCTTCCGCCGCAACCGGGCGGCCGCCGCGAGCGCCGGAGTGTTCCGCACGGTCGTGGCACCGCTCGCCGCCACGGTGCTGCTGTGCGGGGCCACGGCGCTGGTGGTGTGGCGGCTCGACCTCTTCACCGGCGCCGGTCCGGAGGTCAACTGGCCGCTGGTCGCGATCGTGCCGGTGGTCTTCCTGACCGGCGTCGGGATCGCCCTGCGGCTGCGGGCCCGGCGACCGGAGGTGTACGCGCGGCTCGGGACGACCGAGGTCGACGCGGGCTGAGCCGCGGGCGACCGGCCGGGGCGGGCGGGGCCCGGTGGCGACCGGGTGACGAACCGGCTCCATCCCGGCCCGGACCGATCCGGCCCACCCCTGCCCGGACCACCCCTGCCCGGACCGACCCCCGATCCGGCCCGCCCCGGCCCTCGCCTGGTCAGATCTGGCCGACGGCCTCGGCGAGGAGCCGGTAGGAGTCGAGCAGCGCGGTGCGGTCGTAGGTGCTGGTGGTGACCAGGAACTCGTCCGCCCCGCTGCACTCGACCAGCTTCGCCAGCTCGGCGGCGGCCTGCTCCGGGGTGCCCGCGATGTGGCCCTTGAGCGACTGCTCGAACGCGGCCCGCTCCCTGGCGGTCATCGCCCGGGCCCGGATTTCGGCGGCGGAGGTCAGCGGCGGGAACTCGCCATGGGTGCGGGAGTACGCGCCGGACCAGGCCTCCGGGACGAGCAGCTCGCACGCCCGCTCGGCCGTGTCGGCGACGGCCACCGTCCCCGAGACCACCACGTACGGCTCGGCGGCCTGCGCGGAAGGACGGAAGCGGGCCCGGTAGCGGTCGATCGCCTCCAGCATCCGGTCCATTCCGCGCGGGGCGGCGATCACCAGCGGCAGTCCCGCGTCGGCGGCCAGGTCGGCGCCCGTGCCGGTGGCCAGGACGAAGGCCGGGACGTGCAGGCCTTCGGCCGGCCGGGCGTGGACCCCGCGGTTCGCCGGCTGCGAGCCGTCGAAGTAGCCGAGCAGTTCGGCCAGCTGGGCACCGAACGCGTCCGCGGCGTCCTTCTCCCGTCCCAGCGCCCGCCGGACACCGTCGGTGAAGCCCACCGAGCGGCCGAGCCCCATGTCGATCCGACCCGGGAACAGTGCGGCCAGCACCCCGAACTGCTCGGCCACCACCAGCGGCTGGTGGTTGGGCAGCATCACCCCGCCGGTACCGACCCTGATGCGCGTGGTGGCGGCCGCCACCGCCGCAGCGAGCACGGTGGGCGCCGACCCGGCCACCCCCGGCACGCCGTGATGCTCGGAGACCCAGAACCGGTGGTAGCCGAGCCGCTCGACCTCACGGGCGAAGGCCACGGTGCTCCGCAGCGCCTGGGCCGGCTCCTCGCCCTGTCGGGTCCGGGAGCGGTCGAGCACGGAGAGCCTGGTCGTGGGCGCGGCAGTGGTCACGTCGTTGGACAACGCCTGCGCCCCGCACGGGCATTCCCCGCGCGACCGGGCCGCGGCCGACGGCCTGCCGGTCAGTCGCCCGCTCCGGGTATTCGGCCCGGACGGGTGTCCGTGGCCTCGGCCGCAGCCTCGGCCCTGACCGGGGCCGGTGCCGGGGCTGTGACCTGGGCCGGGGCGGTGACCTGGGCCGGGGCGGTGACTTTGGCATGGGCCTTGCGGCGGCCCCAGGGCTTGTACACCGACAGGATCACGTTGAACAGGTAGAGCGTCAGCGCCACCGCCGGAACGATCACCGTGTTGTAGCGGACGAAGCCGAGGTCCGCCACCGTGATCGGGCCGGTCGGATGCGCGTCCACCACCCGCACCGCGTCGTGCAGCCGGTCGGTGAGGGCGAGGACGGAGGCCGTCATCGCCCCGAGTGTCAGCCAGAACTTGGTACTCACCCAGTAGTACCGGAACAGCCCCCAGGACGTGCCGAGCCCGAGCGCCACCCCGCTCAGGAAAGTGAGCAGGCTCAGCGGCAGGATCAGCGCGTCACCGAGCAGGCCCATCGCCCGGTAGGCGGTGCGCAGCCGGTCGGCGTCCGCGGTGGTCAGGGCCGTCACCGCCAGGGTGAGCAGGCAGAGCATCAAGGCCAGCCAGCTCACCGAGGCGACGACGTGCAGGACGACCAGCGGTTTGCGCACCGGCGGCGGCAGGCGGCGGCCCCCGGACGCGGGTGCCGCCACCCGCCGTGGCGTCGGTTCGGACGCCGCGACGGCGCCGGTGGGCGAGCGCACGGGTACCTCCTTCGAGTCGGGGTCACCAGGACGGCCCCAGACTCTCCCGTCCCTGCCTCATCCGGCATCTGACGGAGGAAGTAACCTCGTCTACTCCCGAGCGAGTACACAGCCTCGGCGCGGCACCGGCCACGCCTCCCCTGGGAGCAGCACCGCCCTCAGTCGGTCACCGCGAACCCCTGCGCCGCGCCCAGCCGCTGCAGCGAGGCCGGGCCGGGGATCCCGTCCGCCGCCCCCGCCTCGTACCCGCAGCTCCGCTGCCAGGCCGCGTACGCGGAGACCGTCCGGCTGCCGAACGAGCCGTCCACCCAGCGCTGGTCGAGCAGTCCCTCGTCCACCAGCGCCTGCTCCACGATGGCCGCCTCGGCCGGGTAGGTCAGGTGCCCCTGCTCGGCCCCCGGGTCGGTCCGGGCCGCCTCGATCACGTGGGCCACCGAGACCGTCCGCTGCCCGGGCAGGTAGCCGAGCAGCCGGCGCAGCGAGCTCGCGCCCGGGACGCCGTCCGCCGCCTGCCCGGAGTAGCCCAGACTCCCCTGGTAGTCCGAGTAGTTCTCGGTGTCCGCGTCCGTCCAGTTCGGGCCGGGGCCGGAGCGGTAGTGGTCGCCGAAGCCGTTCGCGACCAGCGCCCGCCCGACGGCCGTCACCTGGTAGCCCTGGGCCCCGTAGCCGTACGCGAGGCCGTTGATGCTGACCTGGTAGCGGGCGGGCGCGGCGGGGGGCACCGGGTGCTGCTGGGAGGGCGGGATGTCCGGAGAGCCGGGCCCGGCCGTGAAGTCGGGCCAGGAGCCCGGGTCGGTGTGGTCGTTGTAGGGCACGTGGGCGTGCGCGTACCAGCCGCCGAAGGCCTCCCAGGTCCGCTCGTCGCGGTGGCCGGAGAAGTCGGTGGGCCGGCCCATCGGCCAGATGTCGGGCACGCCCCAGGAGGAGATCCAGGCGTGGATGCGGTCCCAGCCCGCGCACGGGGTGTCGACCAGCCGCGGGTAGACGCCGCCCTGGTAGCGGCAGTAGGGGAAGAAGACCGCCTCGATCTGGATCACCACCCGACCGGCCCGGTTGGTGCGGGTCGGGCTCTCGGCGGGGCTGAGCAGGCTCTTCGAGCGGGAGTCGGCCGGGAACAGCTGCGCCGTGCGGCCGCTGAACGGGTCCCAGACCAGGTGCGGCGCGCTGCCGGCGCCGCTGCCGGTGAAGTAGCCGACCAGGTCCTCGTAGGGGCACCAGTCCTGCGGTGCGGCGGCGGTCGCGTTGCGGTCCCAGGTGATGTGGGCGATGGCCTTCGGCGGGTACTGCTGATCGGTCGGCGCGTGGTCGCCGAGGTCGTGGATCTCGGCACCGGGCAGCCACGGTTCGGGCATTGCGGGCTCCTCCGAACGGCGTAAGGGCATCACCTCCGGTATCGGCAGGAACGGCTCGCGGATTGACCCCGACGGCGCAAATGCCCGGCGATGAACCCCCCGTACCCGTCCGGACGTTCGACTCTGCAGGGGGCGTTCGCCCCCGCGTGCGATTCCGGCGCCCGTGCGGGGGCGGTGGATCGCGCGGGAGGGGGCGTATTGCACCCCGCCGGGGCGCCGCTGTCAATCGTTGACATCAAAAGTGGTCTAGTCCACGGTAGTCCGGCGGACCGGCACCAGCCCGCGCCCGGGGCCTCCCTGTGCGCCCAACTGGCCTCCGTGGAACCGAATCTGACGATCCGATGGAGAAATCCGCACCATGCAAAGAGTCTGCCTCGCCCTGCCCACCATGCGGCCCTGCCCCGACACCATCGCGGAACTCGCCGAGGAGGCGGCCTACGCCGTCGCGACCTTCGGGGTCGAGGTGCACCTCCTCGTCCTCGACACCACCGACGCCGTCGGGTTCGCGGAGAACGCGGGCGCCGTGGCCGCGCTGGAGCCGACCCCCGGCGTGGCCGTCCACCACCTGAGCGAGGCGGGGCAGCGGGAGTTCCTGCGCCGGGTGTCCGAGCGCTCCGGCGCCGCCGACCCCGAACTGCTGCTCGACCTGATGCTCCCGCGGGCCGTCGCGTACGGTTCCTGCGTCAACCGGCTCTTCCTGGGCGCGGCCGCCCTGGGCTGCACCTCGGCGCACCTGCGCAACGACGACGCCGACTTCCAGGTCGTCGACGGCCGGAAGGTCTTCCCGATCCACCACGAGCTGCTCTCGATCGGCCGCCCGGCCGGCGAGGCCGCGGCCGGCGTGTCCCGCTCCGAGCTCGACCCGGCCGACGCGGACAAGCCGGTGATGCTGGTCAGCGGCTCCTTCATCGGCGAACTCAACGTGGACATCAGCGAGATCCACGAGATGGACCCGGCCGTCTACCGCGACGTGGTGCGCCTGTGGACCCCGCCGGTGTGGTCGGAGGAGGAGAGGGACGCGATGGTGGACGTCTCCTTCAAGGGCGCCGGCTCCGAGCCGTTCAGCACCGACGAATCCGTCCTCGGCGTGCCCGACATCTGGGACGTCTACATGTGCAACATCGCCCTGGACCACCGGGCCTACGAGGTGCTGCCGCTGCTGCCCTCGATCGAGACCATCGGCAGCGACTACGCCCTGCTGCACGCCATGGTCCACTCCCGGCTGCCCGGCGTCGTCCACAACCGCCACATCGTCAACTACTACACGCCCGAGCGCCGCACCGGCACCGGCTTCGTCTCCTACCAGATGCGGTTCGTCAAGTTCCTGCTCTCGATGCTGTACCTGTACCCGGTCTACGGCGGGATGATCGACCTCGGCCGCGGGCTGCTGGACGAGCGGCACGGGCTGAAGGTCGAGCCGATCCTCGACCTGGTGCGGGGAAGCGTCGACTGGGACCAGGCCGGGAACGTGCACTGCCTGGACGTCCTGGACCGCTCCTACCGCAAGCTGGGCGGCAAGTACGCCGAGCTCGCGGACGTGGTGGCCGGGCAGCGGCAGCAGCTCCTGGACGAGGCCCGGCAGGACGCCGAGCGGTGGGCGGTGCTGCTGGAGGCCTGGGCGCCGATGGTGGCCGCCGCCCGCGCGGAGGGGCTCGACGCCGGCACGGACGGCGCGGACGCCGGCACGGAGGCGCCGGCTCGGTGAGCGAGGACCTCCGGATCCGGCAGCTGGCCGACGACGACTGGGACGCCGTGGTCGCGCTGGAGCACGACGCCTACGCGGCCGACGACCTGTCCGAGGGCCGGGAGGCGCTCCAGTCGCGCGCCCGCAGCTCGCCCGGCACCTGCTTCGTGCTGGAGCAGCACGGCGTGGTCCGCGGCTACCTGCTGAGCCTGCCCTACCCGCCGCTGCGCTGCCCGGACCTCAGCCGCCCGGAGGAGCAGGCCTTCCGCTCGACCAACCTGCACGTGCACGACCTGGTGATCGCCGAGGACCTGCGCGGACGGGAGGTCGCGCTGGGCTTCATCCGGCACTTCCGGGAGCACGCGAGCGGGCAGGGCTACGAGCGGATCTCGATGGTCGCGGTACGCGGGGCGGACATCCTGCTCCGGCTGCTCGGCTACCGGGCGCACCGGGAGGTGCCGGTACCCGCCTGCTACGGGCGACGGGCGGTGTACATGTCGATGCCGGTGCGCTGACCTGCGCGGATACGCGGACGGATGATCACTCGTTCGGCCTAGTTCGACCGGCGAAGATCACCCCGTCGGGTGAAGCTGGTGGCGGCTGCGCCCCCGCGCAGCCGCCGGCAGTACCCCCGTACCCGGCCGTACGCCCGAGGAGCAGCGCATGAAGGCCGCCGTCGTCCGCGATTTCACCGCACCGCTGGTCGTCGAGGACCAGCCGGTACCCGAGCCGGCCGCGCACCAGGTCCGGGTCCGGATCGAGGCCTCCGGCCTCTGCCACACCGACATCCACGCCGCCCACGGCGACTGGCCGGTCAAGCCCAGCCCGCCGTTCGTGCCCGGGCACGAGGGCGTCGGCATCGTCGAGGCGGCCGGCGGCCTGGTCCGGCACGTCCGGGTGGGCGAGCGGGTCGCCATCCCCTGGCTCGCGGACGCCTGCGGGCGCTGCGACCACTGCGTCTCCGGCTGGGAGACCCTCTGCCTCCAGCAGCACAACAGCGGCTACTCGGTGGACGGCGCCTACGCCGAGTACGCGATCGCGCACGGCGACTACGTCGTCCCCGTCCCCGACGGCATCGACCCGCTGGACGCCGCGCCGCTGTCCTGCGCGGGCGTCACCACCTACAAGGCGCTCAAGGTCTCCGGAGCCGGGCCCGGCACCCGGGTGCTGGTCTCCGGCATCGGCGGGCTCGGCCACCTGGCACTGCAGTACGCCCGCGTCTTCGGCGCCGAGACCATCGCCGTCGACGTCACCGACGACAAACTCGCCCTGGCCCGCGACCTCGGCGCCGACCACGTCCTCGACGCCCGCACCCAGGACGTCGCCGCCGAGGTCCAGGCCCTCGGAGGCGCCCACGCCGCGATCGCCCTCGCCGTCAGCAACGCCTCCTTCCAGGCCGCCTACGGCGCCCTGCGCCGCGGCGGCACCCTCGTCCTGGTCGCCCTCCCGGCCGGTGGCAAGCTCGAACTACCCGTCTTCGAGACGGTGTTGAACGGCACCAAGGTGATCGGCTCGATCGTCGGCACCCGCGAGGACCTCGCCGAGGTCTTCCGGCTGCACGCCCTCGGCCGCACCCGGGTGATCCGCGAGACCCGCCGCCTCGACGACGTGAACGCCTGCTTCGACGAGGTGCTGAGCGGCAAGGTCTCCGCCCGCCTGGTCTTCGACCTGCGCTGACGGCCCCCGGCCCGCCACCCGGCCGGTCAATTCGGCGGCGCGCCCGGCCGGGTGGCGGGCACAATGCCCGGATGCCGCCACTGCTGCACGCCGCCGCCCGCAACCCCGCCCTGCCGCCCGACCTTCTCGGACGGCTGCTCGACGCCGCCGACACCGACGAGGAGCTGGCCGACGCCCTCGCGGACCGGCCGGACCTCGACCCGGCGCAGGCCCGTCGGCTCGCCGGACGCGACGAGGACAGCGCCGTCCGGCTCGCCCGCGGCGGCGCGCTGCGCACCACGGACGTCGACCCGGTCACCCGCCCGCTGGTCGCGCTCACCCTGCTGGACGAGGGACGCGGGGACCCGGCGTGGGCCCGGCAACTGGCCCGGCAACTGGCCCGGGACCCGGACCCGTACGTCCGGATGCGGCTCTGCTCCTGCCCCGGGCTGCCGGACGAGGCCGCCGAGCTCCTCGCGACGGACGAGGACACCGCCGTGCTGGCCGAACTCGGCCTCCACACCCGCCGGTCGGACCTGTTGGCCCGGCTCGCCGCCCACCCCGAGGCCGAGGTCCGGCGATGGGTCGCGGCGAACGAAGCCGCTCCACCCCGGCTGCTGACGGCGCTCCTGGCCGACGAGGACGTCCGGACCCGCGGCCAGGCGGCGGGCAACCCCACGACCCCGGGTGCGGTGGCCGCCCGGCGCGTCGACGACCACCCGCTGGTCCGGCAGCGGCTCTCCGAACACCCCGCGCTGCCGGTGGAGACCTACCACCGGCTCGCCGAGGACCCGGCCCTGCGGGTCCGGGGCAGCCTCGCCGAGAACCCCGGGATCGATCTGCCGCTGATGCACCGGCTCCTCGACGACGAGGACCCCGACGTCCGACGCCGGCTCGCCCGCCACCCGCACGTCCCGCTCGACCTCCTCCAACGGCTCGCCGTCGCCGTCCGGATCGGCGCCGCCCTGCTCCCCCGGATCGCCCGCGCCGCCCCGGACGAACTCACCGCGCTCGCGGGCTCCTCGGAACCCCGGGTGCGGATGCTCGTCGCAGAGCACCGCGACCTGCCCGCCGCCGTACGGGACCGGCTCGCCGCCGACCCGGACGCCGCCGTCGCGAAGGCGGTCGCCCCGCACCCCGGCCTCACCTCGGCGCAACTCACCGCCGTGCTCGACCGGTTCGGCACCAAGGTGGCCACCGCCCTGGCCGCCAACCCGGACGCCCCGGCCGCCCTGCTCGACCGGATCGCCGCCACCGAGCCCGTCCCCATCAAGGCCCTGCGGGCCATCGCCGCCCACCGCCACGCCACCCCCGGCGCCCTCGCCCACTGCCTCGCCTCCCCCGACCCCCGCACGGCCGAGGCCGCGGCGGCCAACCCGGCCCTGCCCCCGGACGTGCTGAGGGCGCTGGTCGGCTGACGCGCGCCGTTCGGACCTGTCCGGATCAGGCCGCGACACCGGTGTGCGCGCTGCACGAGGCGGAGGTGGGCTCCCTACCGACCCGGGACCGGGGCAGGGCCACCGCGGCCGGGGCCCGCGCGGCCGCCGGGCCGGGAGCCGGAGGCGGGCGACGGCGGGCGACGGCGGGTGAAGGCAGGTGAAGGCAGGTGAAGGCAACGCCCGAGCACGCTCCCGGCCGTCACCACCGGCCACGCCACGGCGCCCCGGTTCGTCCGGGTGGCGTTGCAGTTGCGTCTCCGTTCCGTTCGGCGTGGGTACGAAGTGGCCGGCGGTCCGGGATCGTGGGGGGCAACCACTCGTGCGGCAGGGGGAGTTGCCATGGGGGACGGCCGGGGGCCGGCACCGGATGCGGTGGCGGCGGCACTGCTGGGCGACGGGCCGCACCAGGCGGTGGCCGATGTCGTGCGGGCGCGGCTGCGGATGGTGCCGGAGGGCGCCGGGGCGCTCGCGGCGGCGCAGGCGAGCCCGGGGGACGCGCAGGCGCGGGCGCTGCTGGCCGCCGCCGTCGCACACCTGCTGGCCACGGACCCGGCGTTCGCGCAGTACCTGGCCACCACCGCGCTCGGGAAGCCGGGCGATCCACCGACCGTCCAACTGCGGAGCGAGCCCGGCACCGTGCAGCTGCGGGTCGGCCCGCCGTCCGCACCGCCGCCGAAGGGCCCGAGCACCGTTCAGCTGCGGACCGGCCCCGCGGCCGCCCGTGCCCGGGCGCTCGCCGCCCGGCGGAGCAACGCCGGGATCGTGGCGGCGCTCGTCCTGGTGCTGATCGCCGCGCTGGTCGCGCTCGGCGTCCACCTGGGCTCGCGCCCGCTGCTGAAGCCTGGCGGGCCCGGGCTGGCGCACGCCGCGCAGCCGCTGGGCGACCCGGTGCTGGTCCGGGGCGTGCTGCCCGACGAGGGGGCGATGCCCCGCGGGTGGCGGGTGCAGCGGGGGCCGGAGTCGGGGACGGGCCCGACCGACGCGGTGCCGTGCCTGCTGCCGGACGCCTGCGACCGGCAACTCGCCTCGGCCAGCGTGACGTTCGGCGCCGCATCGGTGCAGACCGTGGAGTTCGACGTGGTCGCCTTCGCCTCCCCCGAGGCGGCCGCCAAGGCCTTCGACAGCGCACTCGAACGCACCGGCGGCGTGGAGTCGACGGCGGTGGCGATCCCGCGGATCGGCGACCGGAGTGCCACTCGGACCGTCGGTTCCTCGTCGGCGGTGGCGCTGGTCCAGGTCGGCGGCGTGCTGCTCCTGGTGCGGGACGACGGGCCGGGCGCCGCCCTGACCGCGCCCGGGCTGACGGTGTTCGCCCGGCTGCTCGCCGACCGCGCCCAGCAGGCCCAGGAGGGCCGCACTCCCGACGCCTCCGCCCGGGGGGCGACGAGCTGACGGTCGGCGCGCCCCCGGCGCCCGGAGCGGGCGGGGAGCCGGGTCGTCGCCCGAATGCATGTATCGCTCCCTTGACTGGCGTCACGGACGCGCCATACTGGCCTCACTCCCCGCTCGCACAACGAGGTGCCCGCCCATGGAGCTCTCACCCTCCGCGCACGTGGACACGTTCTGCCGAGACCACCTCCCACCCTTCGAGCAATGGCCCGAACTCCTATTCGAACTACCGGAGTTGGCCTATCCCGATCGCCTGAACTGCGCCGCCGCCCTGCTCGACGACACCATCGAGCGCCTCGGCCCCGACCGGCCCTGCCTGCTCACCCCCACCGAACAGTGGTCCTACGGCGAACTGCGCGACCACGCCGACCGGATCGCCCGCCTGCTGACCGAGGACCTCGGCCTCGTCACCGGCAACCGGGTCCTGCTGCGCGGACCCAACACCCCCTGGCTGGCGGCCTGTTGGCTCGGCGTGCTGAAGGCCGGCGGGGTCGCCGTCACCACCATGCCGCTGCTGCGCGCCGCCGAACTGACCGAACTGCACGGCATCGCCCGGCCCGTCCTCGCCCTGTGCGACCACCGCTTCCTGGACGAGCTGCACCGGGCACGGACCCCCGGACTGCGCGTCCTCGGCTACGGCGGCCCCGGCCCCGAGGACCTCACCGCCCGCTGCGCCGCCAAGGCCGCCCGTTTCCCGGCCGTCCCGACCGCCGCCGACGACGTCGCACTGATCGCCTTCACCTCCGGCACCACCGGCCACCCCAAGGCCACCCTGCACTTCCACCGCGACGTGCTCGCCATCGCCGACACCTTCTCCCGCCACCTGCTCCGCCCCACCCCCGAGGACCTCTTCGCCGGAACCCCGCCGCTCGGCTTCACCTTCGGCCTCGGCGGCCTGCTGGTCTTCCCGCTGCGGGCGGGCGCCGCCGGCCTGCTGCTGGAGCACGCCACCCCGGAGCAACTCGCCGAACAGGTGCGCCGGCACCGGGTGAGCGTGCTGTTCACCGCGCCGACCGCCTACCGGGCCATCCTGGCCGCCGGGCTGGCGGACCGGCTCTCCGGGGTGCGGCACTGCGTCTCGGCGGGCGAGCCGCTGCCCGCCGCCGTCTGGCGGGCCTTCCACGAGGCCACCGGACAGCGGTTGATCGACGGCATCGGCGCCACCGAAATGCTGCACGTGTTCGTCTCGGCCGCCGGCGGGGACATCCGGCCCGGTTCCACCGGCCGGCCCGTCCCCGGCTTCCGGGCCGCGGTCCTGGACGGGCAGGGCCGTCCGGTGCCGGACGGCGAACCCGGGATTCTGGCGGTCAAGGGCCCGACCGGCTGCCGCTACCTGGACGACGAGCGCCAGCTGGACTACGTCCGCGGCGGCTGGAACCTCACCGGCGACACCTACGTCCGGGACGGCGACGGCTACTTCTGGTTCCGGGCCCGCAACGACGACATGATCGTCTCGGCCGGCTACAACATCGCCGGGCCCGAGGTCGAGCAGGCGCTCGCCACCCACCCCGACGTGGCCGACTGCGCGGTGGTCGGCGCGCCGGACGAGCGACGCGGCACGGTGGTCAAGGCGTACGTGGTGCTGCGCCCGGGCGTCCCGGAGGGGCCGGAGACGGCGCGCGGGCTCCAGGAGCACGTCAAGCGCACCATCGCACCGTACAAGTACCCGCGGGCGGTCGAGTTCGTGCCCGGGCTGCCGCGCACCGCGACCGGCAAGCTGCACCGCGCCGAGCTGCGCCGACGGGCCGCACCGACCCCGGCCAGCGTCACCGTCGAGCGCCGGGTGGAGTGGTTCGACACCGACGCCGCCGGGCACTACCACTTCTCCGCCGTGCAGCGCTGGGCCGAGGCGGCGGAGGCGGCCCTGCTGCGCAGGCTCGGACTGGCCGACCTGTTCGGGCGGATCCCCCGGGTGCACTTCGAGGCCGACTACCGCGAACGGCTCTGGTTCGGCGACCTGGTCCGCACCGAGCTGCGGGTGGTCCGGGTCGGCGGCTCCTCGCTGCACTACGCCTTCGAGGTGCACGGCCCGCACGGGCTGGCCGCGAAGGGGCGGATGTCGGTGGTGCACTCCGGACCGCACGACGGGGGCGCCGAGCCGTGGCCCTCGCAGGTCCGCCGCACGCTGGCGGAGGCCGGGCCGCAGCGCCCGGAGGTGGCCGCATGAGCCCCGGGACGGCCGCCGGCGCCGGGGCGGCCGTCGACCCCGGACCGTCCGGCGGTCCCGGGGCGATCACCGCCCCCGAGGCCGCCGCATGAGCACCGCACGGGACCGCACCCGGATCGCCGTGATCGGCGGCGGCCCGGGCGGGCTCTACTTCGCCGCCCTGGCCAAGCAGCTGGCGCCCGACCGGGAGCTCACCGTCTTCGAACGGGACGGCCGGGACGACGAGTTCGGCTTCGGCGTGGTCTTCTCCGACGAGACCCTGGACGGCATCGCGAACGCCGACCCGCACGTCTTCGCCGCGATCAGCGCCGAGTTCGCCCGCTGGAGCGACATCGACATCCGCTTCGCGGGCGAGGTGCGCACCAGCGGCGGCCACGGCTTCGCCGCCCTGGACCGCAACCGGCTGCGCGCCGTCCTGCAACGGCGCTGCGCCGAGCTGGCGGTGGACGTGCGCTACCGGACCCCCGCCCCGCCCGTGGACCGGCTGGCCGCCGAGTACGACCTGGTGGTGGCCGCCGACGGCATCCGCTCCGGCACCCGGGCCGCCTTCCCGGAGAGCTTCCGTCCCGATCTGGACGAGCGCCACTGCCGCTACATGTGGCTCGCCACGGACAAGGTCTTCGAGGCCTTCACCTTCATCGTCGAGCGGTTCGACTTCGGTGTCCTCCAGGTGCACGCCTACCCGTACAGCGCCACCCGCTCGACCTTCATCGTCGAGGCGGCCGCGGACGCCTGGCGCCGCGCGGGCTTCGAGGCCCTCGCCGCACGGGAACCGGCGCGCGGCGAGAGCGATCTGGCGAGCGTGCGTCGCTGCGCGGAGCTGCTCGCCGGGCACCTGGACGGCCACCGGCTGATCCCCAACGCCTCCCGCTGGATCCGCTTCACCACGGTACGCAACGCGAGCTGGCGCCACCGCAACGTGGTCCTGCTCGGCGACGCCGCGCACTCCGCGCACTTCTCGATCGGCTCGGGCACCAAGCTCGCCCTGGAGGACGCCCTCGCCCTGGCCGCCGCGCTGAGCGAACAGCCCACCCTGGACGAGGCGTTGGCCGGTTACGAGGCCGAGCGGCGCCCGGTGGTGGAGTCCACCCAGCGTGCCGCGCAGGCGAGTCTGGAGTGGTTCGAGACCATCGGGCGGCGGACCGGGCAGGACGCCGACCGGTTCGCCTTCAACCTGCTCACCCGCAGCCGGCGGGTCACCTACGGCAATCTGCGGGCCCGCGACCCCGCCTTCGTGGACGCCGTGGACACCGCCTTCGGCGGCTCTCCCGGAGTGCCGCCGATGTTCCGGCCGCTGAAGCTGGGCGCACTGGAACTGCGCAACCGCGTCGTGGTGCCGCCGCTCGCCACCTTCACCTCCCCCGACACGCTGCCCAGCGGCTTCGACCGGGCCCAGCTGACCGGGCACGCGCTCGGCGGCGCGGGGCTGGTGCTCGCCGGGATGACCGCGGTCGGCCCCGAGGGCCGGGCCACCGACCGCTGCCCGGGCCTGTGGACCGACCACCAGGAGGCCGCCTGGCACCGACTCGTCGGCGCTGTCAGAGCGGTGAGCGACACCCCGCTCGGCATCCAGCTGACCCACGCCGGCCGCCGGGGCGCGACCACCGCCCCCGGGCCGGACGGCATCGGCCGCCCGCTCACCGAAGGCTGGCCGCTGATCGCCCCCTCGGCCCTTCCCTGGGACGCCGACAGCCCCGTTCCGCACGAGGCCAACGACATCCAACTGGACGCCGTCACCGCGGACTTCGCAGCCTCCGCCGAGCGGGCCGCCCGGGCCGGCTTCGACGTGCTGGAGCTCCAGTTCGGCCACGGCCACCTGCTCTCCTCCTTCCTCTCCCCGCTCACCAACCGCCGCACCGACCGCTACGGCGGCCCGCTGGCCCACCGGCTGCGGCTGCCCCTGGAGGTACTGACGGCGGTACGGGCCGTCTGGCCGGCCGGCCGCCCGCTGCTGGTGCGGATCTCGGCGAGCGACTGGGCGACCGGCGGCACCACCGAGGAGGAGGCGGTGGCGATCTGCCGCGCGCTCGCCGGGGCCGGGGCGGACGCGCTGGACGTCTCCACCGGCGAGGTGGTGGCTCACCAGCGGCCGCCGTACGGGCGCGGCTACCAGACGCCCTTCGCCGAGCTGATCCGCGCCGCCACCGGCCTGCCGACCATCGCGGTCGGCGCGATCTCCGGGTTCGACGACGCCGACTCCGTGCTGCTGGCCGGGCGGGCCGACCTGGTCGCGGTCGGCCGCGCCCAGCTGTACGACCCGCTCTGGACCCTGCACGCCGCCGCCGAGCGGGGCCACACCGGGCCGGGCGCCCGCTGGCCCGGGCCGTGGGCGGCGGGCAGCCGCAGGCCGCCGGGCCCGAACGCCGACCGGGTCGCCCCGCGCCTGCACCTGCTGCGCGAGCCGCCCGCGCCCGTCCACCGCCGCTGGTCACCGCCCCTTCCTTCCGACACCGCCGAGAAGTGACGAGGAGCCATGCCCCACCTGCCCCGCTTCACCGCCGCCGCCGTCCAGGCCGCCCCGGTCTACCTGGACCCGGCCGCCACCGTCGACAAGGCCGTCGCGCTGATCCACGAGGCGGCCGGGCACGGCGCCGAACTGGTGGTCTTCCCCGAGGTCTTCGTGCCCGGCTACCCGTACTGGAACTGGACGATGAACCCGGTGCAGGGCTCGCCGTGGTTCGAGCGCCTGTACCGGGCCGCCGTCGACGTCCCCGGCCCGTACGTCGACACCCTGCGGGCCGCCGCCCGGCAGGCCGGCGTGGTGCTGGTGATCGGGATCAACGAACGCGGCCGGCCCGGCCTCGGACTGCTGCACAACACCCTGCTGATCATCGACGCGGACGGCGAACTCCTCAGCGTCCACCGCAAGTTGATGCCGACCTGGGCCGAAAAACTGACCTGGGGCCAGGGCGACGGGAGCACCCTCACGGTGCACCCCACCGCCGTCGGCCCGCTCGGCGCGCTGGCCTGCGGCGAGAACACCAATCCGCTGGCCCGCTTCACCCTGCTGGCCCAGGGCGAACTGGTCCACGCCGCCTGCTACATCGCGCTGCCGGTGGGCCCGGAGGACTACGACATGGCGGACTCGATCGCGCTGCGCACCGCCGCGCACTGCTTCGAGGGCAAGGTGTTCTCCGTCGTCTCCTGTTCCACCCTCTCGCCCGGGATGGTGGACCTGATCGCCGGCGACGACCCGCAGGTCCGCAAGCAGCTCGCCCGCCCGCACAGCGCCCTGTCCGGGATCTTCGGCCCGGACGGCCGCCCCGTCACCGAACCGCTGGTGGACGAGGAGGGCATCGTCTACGCCGAGATCGACCTCGGCCGCTGCATCCAGCCCAAGCAGATGCACGACATCGTCGGGCACTACAACCGCTTCGACGTCTTCCGGCTGCACGTGGACAACCGCCCGCTGCGGCCGCTGACGCTCCCCGAGGAGGAGGCATGACCAGCCCCGAGACCACCCCCGGCCACCACGCTCACGACGACGACCGGATCGGCCGGGCCCGGGTCACCGACAGTCCCGAACTGCTGACCTACTACAAGGAGTTGGCCGAGCACGAGGCGGGCGCCCTGTGGACGGTCGCGAACGAGATCGAACCCTGGTACCCGCAGCCGAGGTCCGTCCCGGTGCTCTGGCGCTACGCCGACCTCCGCCCGCTGGTGCGCAAGGCGCTGCCGCTGGTGAAGGCCGACGACGCCGGCCGCCGGGTGGTGATGCTGGTGAACCCCGGCCGCCGCGAACTGAGCGCCGCCGTCGGCCTGTTGTACACCGGCCTGCAGATCATGGGGCCCGGCGAGGCGATGACGGCGCACCGCCACCAGGCCTCCGCGCTGCGCTTCGTCCACGAGGGCACCGGCGCCTGGACCGTCGTGGACGGACAGAAGCTGAAGGTCGGCCCGCGCGACTTCGCGATCACCCCGAACAACACCTGGCACGAGCACGGCAACGAGGCCGACGACGCCCCGGTGATCTGGCAGGACGGCCTGGACATCCCGCTGGTCAACACCCTCGACGCCAACTTCTACGAGGTCCACCCGGAGCTGCACCAGCGACCGGGGCCGGTCACCGGCTCCTCGCTGCTCAGCTACGGCGGCAACCTGCTGCCGTACGGCGTCGAGAAGTGGACCCGGCCGTACTCCCCGCTGCTCGGCTGGCCCTGGGAGCCCAGCTACCACGCGCTGCGCCGGCTCGCCCGCGCCACCGAGGGATCGCCCTACGACGGCGTGATCATGGAGTACACCAACCCGGTCACCGGCGGCCCGGTGATGCCGACCATGTCCGCCCACCTGCAACTGCTGCGCCCGGGCCAGGCCACCCGCGCCCACCGGCACACCGGCTCGGTGGTGTACACCGCGGCCAAGGGACGCGGCGCCTCGGTGATCGCCGGACAGCGCTTCGCATGGCAGCAGGGCGACATCTTCGTCGTCCCGTCCTGGGCCTGGCACGAGCACGAGAACCTCGACCGGGGCGAGGACGCCTGCCTGTTCTCCTTCAACGACTTCCCGGTGATGCACGCGCTCGGCCTCCACCGCGAGGAGGCCCACCCGGACGGGCAGCAGCCCACCGTCACCACCGCCTGACCAGGAGCCCCACCACCATGCACCTGCTGACCTTCCGCACCCACGACGACGCCGGCCCCGCCGGCCGCACCGGGGACGACGGCCATGACGACACCCCGCGCCTCGGCGCCCGGATCGACGGCGACCGGGTCGTCGACCTGACCGCCCTCGCCACCGGCGCCGGGGTCCTACTGCCCCCCGACCTCCTCGGGTTGATCCGCGCCGGAGAGCCGGCCCTGGCCACCGTCCGCGACCTGCTGGCCGGGGCCCCGGCCGGCCGGCCGCTCGCCGAGGTCTCGCTGTGCGCGCCGCTGCGCCCCGGCAAGATCGTCGGCGTCGGCCTCAACTACGTGGAGCACGTGGCCGAGTCGCACCGCACCCTGGACACCGACCGCGAACTGCCCGACCGGCCGGTGCTGTTCGGCAAGCCCTCGACCGCCGTCACCGGCCCGGGCGGCCCCATCCTGCACAACGCCGACCTCACCAAGCAGCTCGACTGGGAGTGCGAACTCGCCGTGGTGATCGGCGCACCGGCCTTCCGGGTGGCCGAGGCGGACGCGCTGCGGCACGTGTTCGGCTACAGCATCGTCAACGACATCAGTGCCCGGGACCAGCGCCGCTCCGGCCAGTGGTTCTTCTCCAAGGGCCAGGACAGCTACGCGCCGTTCGGCCCGGTCGTGGTGACCGCCGACGAGATCCCCG
This sequence comes from Kitasatospora sp. NPDC058048, assembly GCF_042885555.1. NCBI lineage: Bacteria > Bacillati > Actinomycetota > Actinomycetes > Kitasatosporales > Streptomycetaceae > Kitasatospora > Kitasatospora sp. NPDC058048. The sequence continues at coordinate 186,794 of NZ_JBHVRT010000008.1, forward strand.
ACCCGCAGCGGCTCGACCTCTCGCTCAAGGTCAACGGCGAGCTGCGGCAGGACTCCAACACCCGCCACATGCTGTTCGGCGTCGCCCGGCTGATCGCCGACATCTCCTCCGGCGTCACCCTGGAACCGGGCGACGTGATCTCCACCGGTTCCCCCTCCGGCGTCGGCGCCGGGATGGTGCCGCCGCAGTTCCTCCAGCCCGGCGACCTGGTCGAGGCCACCATCGAGCGGATCGGCACGCTCGCCAACCCGGTGATCGACGCCCGCTGACCCGCCCCGGACCGGAAAGGACCGTCCACCCGATGACCACCCACCGGATCGGCCAGATCGTCCCGAGCTCCAACGTCACCATGGAGACCGAGGTCCCCGCCCTGCTGCGGGCCCGCGAGGCCGTCGCCCCCGAGCGGTTCACCTTCCACTCCAGCCGGATGCGGATGACCAGGGTCACCCCCGAACAACTGCGCGCCATGGACGCCGAGTCCGACCGCTGCGCCGCCGAGCTGTCGGACGCCCGGGTGGACGTGATCGGCTACGCCTGCCTGGTCGCCGTGATGGCGACCGGCCCCGGCTACCACCGGCAGGCCGAACGGCGGCTGCACCTGCGCACCGTCCAGAACGGCGCCCCCGCGCCCGTGGTCACCAGCGCCGGCGCGCTCGTCGCCGGGCTGCACGAACTCGGGGCCGCGAAGGTCGCCATGGTCACCCCGTACCTGCGACCGCTGGCCCGGACGGTGGTCGAGTACCTCGCCGCCGAGGGCATCGAGGTGCTCGACCACGCCGCCCTGGAGATCGCCGACAACCTCGACGTCGCCGCCCACGACCCGGCCCTGCTGCCCGCCATCGCCCGCGGTCTCGCCCACGCCGAGGCGGACGCGGTGGTGCTCTCGGCCTGCGTGCAACTGCCCTCGCTGTCCGCGGTCGAGGAGGCCGAGCAGCAGTTGGGCAAGCCGGTGGTCTCGGCTGCCGTCTGCACCACCCACCAGCTCCTGCGGGCCCTCGGCCTGCCCGCCTTCGCGCCCGGCGCCGGACACCTGCTCTCCGGTGCCTACGCGTAGCCTCCCGGGCGCCTTGGGAACGCGGGATTGCGCGCCCTCGGACCGGCACTCTCGTTATGATCGCCACCACCACCGGGGAGGAGGGCCCGCGCATGTCCGAGAACACGTCCCGGCCGAGCTCCCTGATCCACACCGTCTACGGCGAGTTCGTCCGCCGCCTCGGCGGCTGGATATCCATCGCCGACCTGATCGCGCTGCTGGCCGAGCTGGACGTCGACGGCCCGGCCGTCCGCTCGGCGATCTCGCGGTTGAAGAAGGCCGGCACCCTGCTCCAGGAGCGGCGCGCCGGCACGGGGTACCGGCTCGCGCTCGCGATGGAACCGGTCTTCGAGGAGGGCGACCGGCGGATCTTCCACAGCCTGGAGCCGGCCGAACTCGCCGACGGCTGGGTGGTGGCGGTCTTCTCGGTGCCCGAGTCCGCCCGCGCCCACCGCCACCAGCTGCGCTCCCGGCTGAGCTGGCTGGGCTTCGGCAACGCCGCCCCCGGGGTCTGGCTGGCACCGGCCCGGCTGCTGCCGGACGCCCGTCGGCTGCTGGACCGGCTCGGGCTGAGCGCCTACGTCCATCTGTTCCTCTCCGCCGAGTACGCCGGCTTCGCCGATCTCCCTACGGCGGTGGCGAGTTGGTGGGACCTCCCGGCGATCGAGGCGCAGTACGGGGCCTTCGCCGAGGCCTGGCACCCGGCCGCCGAGGAGCTGCGCGGACGGTCTCCGGTCGACCCGGCCGACGCCTTCCGCGACTACGTGCCGATGCTCACCCGGTGGCGCCGGCTGCCGTACCTGGATCCGGGGCTGCCCGCGCTGCTGCTGCCCGCCGACTGGAACGCGGTACCGGCACGCGCGGTGTTCACCGAGTTGCACGGACTGCTCGCCGAGCCCAGCCTCCGGTACGTCGAGAAGGTCACCGGACTGTCCCGCCCCCAGGAGCCGCAATGACCGACCCCACCGATCCGGCGATCCGACCCGCCTCCGCCGTTCCGGCGGGCCGCCCCACCCCCGCGGACCTGCTGATCCGCGCCGCCGCCGTGCACACCCTGGTGCCCGGCGAGCCGCCCCGGCGGGCGGTCGCCGTCACCGGTGGCCGGATCACCGCGCTCGCCGCCGCGCCCGACGGACTGGACGCCCTGATCGGCCCGGGCACCGAGGTGGTGGACGCCCCGGGCTCGACCGTGCTGCCCGCCTTCGACGACACCCACACCCACCTGGTCCTGGCCGGACACAGCGTCCACGGTGTGCCCGTCCACCGGGCCCGCGACCTCGCCGGATTCCTCGGCCTGATCCGCGAACGCGCCGCCCGCACCCCCGCCGGGGAGTGGATCCGCACCACGGTCAACTGGCAGGAGATCCTGCTGGCCGAGCAACGGATGCCCACCACCGGGGAGTTGGACACGGCCACCGCCGAACACCCGGTGCTGGTGCGCCGCGGCGCGTACAACATGGTGCTCAACTCGGCGGCGCTGCGGCTGGCCGGGATCACCGACGCCACCGAGGCGCCGCCGGGCGGCGTGATCGAGCGCGACGAGCACGGGCGGCTCACCGGCCGGCTGATCGACCGGGCGGTCGAGCTGGTCGAGCGGGTGCTGCCGCGCCCGACCCTCACGGAGCGGATCGAGGGACTGCGCGCCGCCTCCGCCGACTTCGCCGCCACCGGGATCGGCACCGTCCGCGACTGCCTGGTCCCGGCCGAGGACCTCGACGTCCTGGACGCCGCCCGGGCCGAGGGCGCCCTGGCCGTCCGGGTCCGCGCGCTGGTCTCCGGTTTCGCCGCCCGCACGCCGGCCCAGGTGGACGCACTGCTGGACCGGATGGACGACTGGCGGGCGGCTGGCCGGGACGACGACCGACTGCGGCTCTGGGGCGTCAAGTTCGGGATCGACGGCGGCTTCGAGGCGGGCGCGGTGGAGGAGCCGTACCAGGGGCAGCCCTGCTACCAGGGCCGGCTGCTCTGGGAGCCGGACGAGCTGCTCGCGGCGGTGGAGCGGGTGGTCGGGCGGGGCCGGCGGGTCGGTGTGCACGCCTGGGGCGACCGCGGGCTGCGGGTCCTGCTGGACGTCTTCGAGCAGGTGGCCGAGCGCCACCCCGGCCTGCCGCCGGGCACCCTGGTGGTCGAGCACGGCGGCCTGGCCCGCCCCGAGCAGCGGGCGCGGGCGATCGCGCTGGGCATCCCGGTGACGGTCCAGCACCCACTGCTGCACGACGGCGCGCTCACCCAGCAGCGGGCCTGGGGCGAGGAGCGCACCGCCGCGCTCTTCCCGCTGCGCGAGTGGCTGGACGAGGGCGCGCTGATCACCGGCGGCTCGGACTTCCCGGTCGGCCCGTACGGCGCGATGCTGTCGGTCTGGGGCATGACCACCCGGGGCACCACGGCCGGGGTGGTCGGCCCGGAGCACGCGATCGGCCGGTCCGAGGCGGTTGCGCTGCACACCGTGAACGCGGCCCGGCTGACCGGCGAGAGCGCGGTGCGCGGCGGCCTGCGGCCGGGGGCATTCGCCGACCTCACGGTGTGGCCGGTCGATCCGCTGGATCCGTCGGCCTGCCCGGTGGACGCGCTGCGCGAGCTGCGCCCCACCCGTACGGTGGTCGACGGCCTTACCGTGCACCGCGCCTGACGAATCGTCAGGCCGCAGCGAGCTCCCGCAGGTCGATGCCGCGGTGCAGCGCGCGCAGATCCTCGTGCAGCGTGGACGGCGGAACGGCGAGCACCCCGCAGCGGGCCCGGTTCACACAGCGCCGGGCGATCGAGCGGCGCGTCAGCCCGCGCAGCCTGACCCGCAGGCCGCCCTGCTCGCCGGTGCTGACCACCAGCAGGTCGCCCGGGCGGTCGGCCAGCCCGGTCAGCACCGTCGCGACCTCGCCGCGCACGACCAGCGGCTGCACCGGCACCCCGATCGGCAGCCCGCCGAACGCCTGCTCCAGCGCGCTCTCCATCCGCGCCTCGGCGAGTTCCTGCCAGGCGCGCAGCAGCGGCGGGCAGGGCCGGGCGCGGTAGTTGCGCTCACCGCCGACCGGCGTCCAGGCGAGCACCGGCACCAGGACGGCCCCCCGGGCCCGGGCCTCCTCGGCCGCCCGGTGCAGGGCGGTCAGGCTGTGCAGTGAACCGCTGACTCCGACGATGACGCGGGCGCCGTCCGACATGATCCTTCACTTTCCGATGCCAAAACTCTTCAATGTCTGCGATTAGATTGCCACATCCTCTTTTGGCCTGCAAATCGAAGGCATTCACTGAATATCACCTTGCATCGCCCGGCATATCCATGCCCTGGCCACCACTCGGACGGACCTCCTGGAGCAACCCCCAGGTGAAGTCGGCCTCGCACGGGCGCAGCCGTCCATCGGCATCCGGGATCGCGAAGTCCAGCCGGAACCTGGTCGGCGCACTGCCCTCGCGCGGCACCGCGGACGGGAACGCGGCCCCGACGTCACCCACCACGCAGCTCCACGGCGCGAGATCGGCCGGCGTGCGCAGCGCGGGCACCGGGGAGCCCGCCGCCCGCACCAGCCACTCGTTCAGCAGCGGCCCACCGATCTCCGCCGGGCCGAGCAGGACCTCGAAGCGCAACTCGGGCCAGAGCGGCAGCACCCACTGGCGCGCCACGCAGTCCAGATCCCCGATCCGACGCGGCACACTCGCCCCGGCCGGCCCGAGCACGGCCGCGTACCGGGCCGCACCGCGCGGGAAGCCGGGCGCGCGGACCATCGCCTGCCAGCGCTTGTTGGCCTCACGCATCGAGGCCCGGGTGGCGCCGAGCCGCCGCACCGCCCCCTCCACCAGCCCGGGCTGGAAATCGGCCATCCGGCGCAGCAGCACCAGCTGGAACTCGGTGACCCCGAAGCCGTTGATCGCCATGTCGGAAGCCTAGACGGGAGCGGGCAACCGGCCGCTCGACCGGCCGGCGGCCGCCCCGGTACCGTCGCCGGCGCCCGGGGCGGCGGTGCGTCCCGCGCCCGGTCAGGAGATCTGGACGGTGACCTTCCAGTTGATGACCCACGGCGGGCAGATCGAGCCGCGGTCCGGCACGCAGCGGCCGATCGCGGTGACGGCGCCCGTCCCGGCGGCCGTCACCGAGAAGGTCCCGTGGGAGTCGCCGTTGGCCTCGGCACTGCCCGCCGTCTGCGAGAGCAGGGCGGGCGTCGAGGTGCCCAGGGCGTACCAGTACCAGGTCACCGGGTAGTCGCGCGCCACGAGGATCTCCACCTGCACGGTGTCCCCCACGTGCGCCTGGACGGTCGTTCCGCCGTCCGCACCGGAGATGGTGACGGTGGCGGGCGCGGGGTCGGGGGCCGCGGCGGACACGGACGCGGCGGGTGCGGCGGGTGCGACGGTCGCGGCGCTCAGCGTCAGGGCGAGGGCGGCGGCGGGCACGGCGAGCAGTCTCAGGGCATTCACGGCACTCCCGGTACTCGGAGGATCGGCGCTCGGAGGATCGGCGCCCGGAGCCTCCCGTCTACCGGTCGCCCGTACCGCCTGACAACGGTCTCCGGCCACCGCCGGACGAAGCTGCGTCGAACGGACGCCCCCACCGACCGTCGATCGCCGTAGCGGCCCTCCTCCGCCGCCGGGGAACACGCCCTGGCCCCGCGGGCCCGGCACATGCGACCGGTCGAGGCGGTCGTCACCCGGGTCGCCCTGCGACCTGCGCGAAGCTCGGCGTCGGCTCGCGCGGGGAGCCGGCGGCGCCGGCCCGACGACGTTGGTCCGAAAAAATCGGTTGCGGGGGAGCGCGGCCCGGATCACGATGTGCGGCATGTACCTGTGCTGACAACTGCCACGTAGCAACTCACCCTCACGCGATCGACCTCTGCGCCGGGCCACCGGCCGCGCGCCGAGTCGATGACACGCGCGCTCACGCGATCGACCGCCCTTGGCGCTCGGCCATGCCGCCATGCGGCCATGCGGCCATGTCCCGAGGCGATGAGACGCGCTGTCGCGAGTTGCCACGGAGAGACACGACCTGTCGCGCGATCGACCTCGGGACGCCCGCCATGCGGCCATCCGCCCCGAGGCGATGACACGCGCCCTCATGAGCACTCGTCAGATCCCAGGAGCCCCCGGCCGATCCAGCCGATCCGGCCTGCGCGCGTTCCTGCTGAACCAGGAAACAGACCACCATGCATACCGAACGCAAGGCCCGCTGGGCCGTGCGCCAGTCCGCGCTGCCCACCGTCGTCCGCAGCTGCCCGGACTGCTCCAGCACGCGGCACCGGCCCTCGGGCAAGATCCGTGTCAACGCCAACGGCAAGCTCCTCGACGTCTGGCTGCTGCTCAGCTGCGCGGGCTGCGACCGGACCTCGAAGGTGCCCGTCCACGAGCGCGTCCACACGTCGTCGCTGGAACCCGCCCGCAGGGAGGCGTACGAGAACAACGACCTCGCCGTGGTGCGGGAACTGACGATGAGTGCGTCGCTCGCCGCCAAGAACGGCTACAGCCTCGACTGGAGCGGCACCTGGGAGCTGGAGGCACGCACGCCGCTCCACGCGATCGACGATCCGACCCCGCTGACGGTGCTGGTGAGCTTCGAGCTGCCGGTCCCGGTCCGGGTCGAACGCCTGCTCATGTCCGGCCTCGGCCTCAGCCGAAGCCGGGTCCGCCGGATGGTCGCGGACGGCCGCATCCGCCTGCCGCTCGCCCCGGACGCCAAGACGCGCCGCGACTTCGAGCTGACGGTCCACGCTCCGGCGGCGACCCTGGCTCGGCTCGCGGCTCCGGTCGCGGCGTCGCGGCGGGAGGCGGTGCGGCGGGAGGCGGTGCGCGAACTCGGCGCCCCCGACGCCGTCGAGGCGCCGCTGCACCTGCCGCGCGCGGTGTCCGGGGCGTAGGCCGACGGCTCGGTACGGGGCGGTACCCGCCCGCGCGGCTCACGGACTCGCCGTTCGTGAGCCGCGCGGCGGGCTCCCGCGTGATGGATCCAGCCCCCTCCGGCGCCGTCACGGCCTACGATCCGCCGACCCTGTTGGAGCTGGACCTCGACCCGCACGGGCGGGTCCGGTTCGACCTGACCGACGAGGGCGGCGGCACGGCCCGAAACCCTCCAGTCATTCGAGCATATGTTCGAATCAAGGCGTACGCTGGCCCCATGCACGGCACCGTCCACCTCCAGCCCTCGCTGTTCGACGACGCGGACCGCGGCGGCCTCCGCCTCGGCCCGCTCACCGGCCTGCGGCGGCAGCCGCTCGGCGACGGCGCCTGGCTGGACCTGCTCCCGGGCTGGCTGCACGGAGCCGACGAGCTGTTCGAACAACTGGCCGCCGACGTGCCGTGGCGGGCCGAGCGCCGCGAAATGTACGAACGAACGGTCGACGTCCCGCGCCTGCTGGCCTCCTACCCGGCGCAGGCCGAACCGCCGCACCCGGTGCTCGGCCTGGCCCGGACGGCGCTGAGCCGGCACTACGCCCAGGAGCTGGGCGAGCCGTTCCGCACCCTCGGCCTGTGCTACTACCGGGACGGCCGGGACAGCGTGGCCTGGCACGGCGACCGGATCGGGCGCGGCGCCCGCGAGGACACCATGGTGGCGATCCTCTCCGTCGGCGAGCCGCGCACCCTGGCGCTGCGGCCCCGGTCCGGCGGCGGGCCCGTCGTCCGCCACCCGCTCGGGCACGGGGACCTGGTCGTGATGGGCGGCTCCTGCCAGCGCACCTGGGAGCACGCGATCCCCAAGACGGCCCGCCCGGTGGGCCCGCGGATCAGCGTCCAGTTCCGGCCGCACGGAGTGTCCTGATCCCCCGCTTGCCGCGCACCCGCCGGGCGCGGAGGCTGGCGGGTGGGGCCGGTGGCGACGAACGCCGAAGGCCGAACGCCGGGCACCGGGCACCGGGCACCGGGCACCGGGCACCGGGCCCGCCAGGAGGGTCGCATGCCGAAACCGGGCAACTACCGTGCCGGGGTACCGTGCTGGGTCGTTCTCACCACGCCGGACACCGCACGGGCCGAGGCCTTCTACGGCGCGCTGTTCGACTGGGAGTTCGTTCCGACCGGCCCCGCCGAGGCGGTGGCCACCCGGTACGGCGCCCAGGTCGCGGCCGTCGAACGGGCCCGGCCGACCGACCCGCCCGCCACCTGGACCACCTTCCTCGCCTGCCCCGATCCGTCGCGCACCCTCGCCGCGATCCTGGCTGCTGGCGGCCGCCTCGCCCGCGAGCCGTACGAGGTGCCCGAGCAGGGCCGCGCCGCGCTCGCCGTCGACCCGCTCGGCGCCCGCTTCGGACTCTGGCAGGCCGGCACCATCGACGGCGCCGGCCTGGTCGACGAGCCGGGCTCGCTCGCCTGGAACGAGCACCTCTCCCCCGACCCCGACGCCGCCCGGGCCTTCTACCACCGGGTCCTCGGCTACGGCTACGACCGGCCGCGGGAGGGACACACCCTCGCCCGGGTGGCCGGCCTGCCCGCCTGCAGCATCGGCCCCGCCGGCCCGGGCGCCGAGGCGCGCTGGCTGGTCCACTTCGCGACCGGGGACACCGACCGCACGGCCGACCGGCTGCGCGCCCTCGGCGGCACGGTCGTCACCGGTCCGGCGCCGGCGCCGTTCGGCCGCACCGCACTGGTCCGGGACGACGCCGGCGCGGAGTTCGTGCTGGTCGCCGTCCCGACCCGGGACTCCGCGGCGGCGGCCTGAGCCCGCCCCGGCCGAACCGGCCACCGATCCACCCGTCCGCGCACCCGAACGCGGGCCCGGAGCGCCGCCTCCCGTCCGTCAAGTTGCCTTCCTGGCAAGACCGTTCGGCGCACCCACCGGTGTCCGAGGACGACCGACCCGCCGAACCCGCTGTCCGTTGCGACCGCTACCGTGCTGCCATGAGTTCCTTCCTGCGCGCGTACCTGGTCGACCCCGCGGAGCTCCGTGTCCGCGTCGGCAGCGGCAACGACGGGGCGCTCGACGAGGCCCTCGCATACTTCGGCCCGTCCCTGGACAGGTCCGACGAGCACTTCGCCGACAAGATCGCGCTGGGCGCGCCGACCGCCCTGGAGGCGCTGCGCGCCGTGGTGCACGGCGGCCCCTTCTCCGCGGACGCGGACCACGCCTTCCAGTACGGCTACGCGTACCGGCGGCTGTGCTGGCTCGTCGGGCAGCCCCTGGAGGTCGACTCCTTCGGACCGTTCCGGGGCAACTGGCTGGAGGTGGTCGACGACGGCCTGAGGGCGTACGGGATCACGGCCGTCTCGGTCGCGGACTTCCAGTACGGCGGCGGCCTTCCGGCCGAACTGCCCTCCTGCGACGTGCCGTCCTGCAGCACCTGGCCGGCCGAGGACTGCCGCAGGGCACTGGAGCAGTTCGAACGGGCCGAGCGCGAGGGCCGTACCCCGGCGCCGGAGCGCGAGGTGGCCGAGGCCGTCGCGGAGGTCGTCGGCTGGCTCCGGCTCGCGCAGCGCCGGAAGGGTGCCGACGTCGTCGGCTTCGTCTCCTGAACCGCCCGACTTCCTCGGCCGCTCGGCCTTCTGCCCCTCCCCTCCCGGGCCCGAACGGCCGAGGGAGTCCCGCCGACGGCGGGACTCCCGGGTGCGCGGCCTCGGCGGACGTCAGTCCTTCACCGCGCCGGCAAGTCCGGAGACCAGCTTGCGCTGCACCGCGATGAAGAAGATCAGCACCGGCACGGTCATCAGCGTGGATGCCGCCATGATGCCGCCCCAGTCGTTCTCGTCCGGCTTGAAGAAGACCAGCAGCGCCGAGGGCAGCGTCTGGTTCTGGGTGGCGCTGATGATGAAGGTCTTGGCGAAGACGAAGTCGTTCCACGCCGCGATGAAGGAGAACACGCTGGTCGCGGCGAGTCCCGGCGCCACCAGCGGCAGCAGGATCCGCCACAGGATGCGGGTCCGGCCGGCCCCGTCGATCTGCGCCGCCTCCTCGATCGAGACCGGGACGGCCGCGACGAAGCCGCGCATCATCCAGATCCCGAACGGCAGCGAGAACGCCAGCTGCACCAGAACCAGCGAGGCCAGGGTGTTCAGCCCCACGCCCGGGGCGAACCGCCCGGCGTCGCGGAACATGAAGAACAGCGGGATGGTCAGCGCCTCGACCGGGATCATCTGGGCGATCAGGAACATCACCATGATGGTGGTGCGGAACTTGAAGCGGAACCTGGTCACGGCCACCGCCGCCAGGAAGACCACGATCGCCGACAGCACCACCACCGACAGCGCGACCACCAGGCTGTTCACGAAGTAGCGGCCGAATCCGTCGACGCTGAGCACCTGCCGGAAGCTCTCCAGCGTGGGGTGGGCGGTCCACGGCCTGGGGTCGAGGGACTGGATCTCGCCCTTGGGCTTGAAGGCCGAGAGCACCATCCAGAAGATCGGGAACGCGGTGACCACCGCCAGCACGATCGCACCGGTGTTGGCGGCCAGCCGCCAGCGGCCACGGGCGTTCCGACCGCGGGGGTTCCGGCCGCGGGCGTTGCCGGCCGGCTTCACGGCGGCCGGCTTCACGGCGGTCGGCTTCACGGTGGCCGGGGAGGAGTTCGCCGGGCTCACAGTTCGTTCCCCGTCCGTCGCAGCGTGCGGATGTACAGGACCGTCGGGATCACCAGGATCAGCAGCATGATCACGCCGATCGCCGCGCCCAGCCCGTACTGCGAGGAGGCGAACGCCTTCTGGTACGCGTACACGTTGAGCACCAGGTTCTGGCCGGCGATGCCGCCGCCCTCGGTCATCACGTAGATCTGGGTGAATACCTTGAAGTCCCAGATCACCGACTGGATGACCACGATGGTCAGGATCGGCCGCAGCATCGGCGCGGTGATCCGGCGGAAGGTCGTCCAGGTGTTGGCGCCGTCCAGGGCGGCCGCCTCCATGATCTCCTCCGGGATCGCCCGGATGCCCGCGTAGAGGGTGACCATCACGAACGGGTAGGAGTGCCACACCACCACGGCGCCGACGATCAGGAACGCCGTCCACTTGTCGTAGAACCAGTTGAACTCGTGGAAGCCGGAGAGCCCGAGCCCCTCCAGGGTGTGGTTGACCAGACCGAGGTTGGTGTCGAACAGGAAGCTCCACACCGTCGAACCGGTCATCGCGGGCGCCGCCCAGGCGGCCATCGCCGCGGTGGTCAGCACCAGCCGCGGCCACCGGCCGACCTTGGTGAGCAGCACCGCGAGAGTGGCACCGACCGCCAGGGTGGCGACCACGCAGAACGCGGCGAAGCCGATGGTCTGGAACAGCACCGTCCAGAACTGCTCGTCCTCCAGGATCTTCGTGTAGTTGCCGAAGCCGACGAAGGAGGTCGGGACGCCGCCGGAGGCCTGGGCCTGCCCGAAGTCGAGGACGGACAGCAGGCCCAGCTGGTAGATCGGGTAGGCGACCAGCGGGATCAGAATGACCGCGGCCGGCAGGAGCAGCAGCAGCGGGGGCCGCCGGCGCCGGCCGCCCGGGGGTGCGGCCGGCGCCTTTCCCCCACGGCGCCTCTGCGGGGAAGGCGGCGCCGGGGCGGTCGAGGTGGATACGGACACGTGCGGGACCTGCTCTCTGAGACGAACCGGGAGGGGGGCCGTCCGTGCGCGGCCGGTGGCCGACGGTGCGGTGCCGGCGGTGCGGTGCCGGCGGCTCGGGGCCGGCGACGGTGCGCCGCCGGCGGCCGGCCGTCAGTGCGCGGCGAAGGCCGAGGAGATCTGCGCGGCGGCGTCGGCCGAGGCCTTGGCCACGTCGGCCTTGCCGGTGACGACCTGCTGGAGCATCGTCGGGATCACCGACTGGGCGTCGATCTGCGCCCACGCCTGGTCGAGCGGGACGAACCTGGTGCCGGCCGCGATGGTGTCGGTGAAGGGCTTCAGGAACGCGTCCTTCGCCGCCACCTTGCCGCTGACGGACTTGAGCGTCGGCAGGTTGCCCATCGCGTCGTACATCTGCTCCTGGTACGCGGGGCTCGCCAGCAGCTCGGCGAACTCGACGGCCAGCGTGCGGTGCTTGGCCGCCTTCATCACGCCCAGGTTGTTGCCGCCGGCGAAGGCCGGGGCGATCGAGCCGGGCTTCTCGCCGGGCAGCGGCACCACGCCGTACTTGCCCTTGACCGCGCCCGCGTCCACCTTGCTGCGGTTGGAGTTGAGCAGCACCGCCATCGCCGACTTGCCGGCCGCGAACAGGTCCACGGTCTTGCCACCGGTCAGGTCCGCGCACTGCTGGGCGGGGCAGCCGTCCGCGCCGAACAGGTCGGTGTAGCGCTTGATCCCGGCCTGCGAGGCGGGCGAGGCGATCGCCGCCTTGAACGCGGCGCCGTCCTTGGCGGCGATGTCGCCGCCCGCGTCCCAGACGAAGGGCAGCGCGGCGAAGGTGTACTTGCCGCCGACGGCGATGCCGAAGGTGTCCGGGTGGGCGGCGTGGATCTTCTGGTTGGCCGCGACCAGCTCGGCGTACGAGGTCGGCGGGGTGAGGCCGGCCTCGGTGAACAGGTCGGTGCGGTAGTACAGCGCGCGCACGCCGACCCACCAGGGCAGGCCGTAGGTCTTGCCGTCCACCACGGCGGTCTTGGCGATCGCCGGGTCGAGGTCGCCCTTGTCCTGCCACTTGTCCAGGTCGGCGGTGATGTCGGCGAGGCCGCCGGCGGCGACGTAGCCGGGCAGGTCGGTGTTGCCGAACTCGACCAGGTCGGGGGCGCTGTTCGGGTCGTTGAAGGCGCCCTTCATCTTGGCGGCTCGGGCCGAGGCATCGGTGTCGATGTAGCTGACGTTGACGGTGGCGCCCTGGTGGGAGGCCTGGAACTCGGCCACGGCCTTGGAGATCACGGCCTCCTTGGCCGCGTTGCCTGCCTCGTTGTACAGCCAGACCTGCACGGTGCCGGTCCGGTCGTCGGCGGCCTTGTCGCTCGCCGGCGCGGCGGTGCCGGGGGCACAGGCGGTGGCGGCCAGGCAGCCGGCGGCGAGCACGGCGGCTGCGGCGGTCCGTCCGATGAGTCGCATGGTGGAGACCTCCCCTCCCGACAGCTGCCGCTGAGACGTCCGCCGCCGGGGACGGGCACGTCGAAGCAGGCCCTGACCGGGGCCGATGGTGGGTGAAGTGGTGGGGGTACGGCAGGGCGCAGCGCTCGGGTGGGGCGTCGTCGCCTGCTCGATGGCAGGGACGTTAGGCGGGGCCTATCGGCGCCAACAAGAGGGAGTTGGTGAAAGTTTTGCACTGCACAACGTTGTATCGAAGATGCGGCGATCGGGTCGCGAACGGGTACGTTCTGACAACCGCCGCCGACCTGCGGGGGAACACCGGCAGAACGACACCAGGGAACGGACCCATGACGGAGACGGCGCCCAAGAAACCCGCGACCGAACGCAACCAGTCCTCCTCGCTGCGCCGCGCCCTCGCCGTCCTCGGCTACGTCCGCGACCACGGCGACCGGCGCGGCGTCCCGCTCGCCCAGCTCGCCGACGGCCTCGGCCTCAACAAGAGCACCGTGCTGCGACTGGCCGGCCCCCTGCTGGACGAGCACCTCCTCGACCGGGACCGCGAGACCGGCTGGTTCCGGCTCGGCCACGGCTCGCTGCGGCTCGGTCAGGCCTACCTGACCACCCTCGACCTGCGCAGCGTCGCCGCCGAGCACCTGCGCCGGCTCCAGCGCGAGGCCGGCGAGACCGTCCACCTGACCGTCTGGCAGGCCCCCGGGATCGTCTACCTGGACAAGGTCGAGGACGAGACCAACGTCCGGATGGCCTCCCGGGTCGGCAGCCGGGCTCCCGCCTACTGCACAGCCACCGGAAAGGCGATCCTGGCCTGGCTGCCCGAGGAGGCCGTCGCCGAGGTGGTCGCGGCCGGGCTGCGCCCGGTCACCGCCTGGACCATCGCCGACGAGCCCCGGCTCCGCGCCGACCTCGCCCGCATCCGCGCCCGCGGCTACTCGATCGACGACCGCGAGAACGAGCCCGAGGTCCGCTGCGTCGCCGCCCCGATCTTCGACCACACCGGCGAGGTCACCGCGGCCCTCTCCGTCTCCGGCCTCACCTCACGGATGACCGCCGCCCGGGTCCGCGCCCTCGGCCCGGTCGTCGCCCAGGTCGGGCTGCGGATCTCCCGCGAACTCGGCTCCGACCGCCAGCCGTCCTGAACGCCGGGCCTCGGGCCGGCTCTCGCCCGGCCCTCGCCCGGCCGCAGTCAGGCCCTCGCCCGGCCGGGGTCCTGCCCCCCCCGGAAACGCGGACAGGGCCCGGCGCCGTTTGCACGGCACCGGACCCTGTCCGATTTCGGAGCGCCAGGCCCGGGTCGCACGGACTCTTCCTACTGAAAGTAGGACGTGCTCTGGTAGCACCACTGACGCCTGAGGAGGAATCGCTCCCTCGCAACGAGAAGTACAGTACCAGCTCCGTGATCATTCAACGAATCGGAGGGAAATCCCGGATGACGAACGCTCGGCTCCGGACGGTTCCGTACACCGCCGGACGACTGACGGACATCCACCTTCCTGCCTCCGGCGCCACCGGGCCGGCCCCCGTCGTGCTGCTCTGGCACGGCAACGGCCCGAACGAGCGCGATGTGCTGCGGCCACTGGCCCAGGAGGCCGCCGGGCTGGGGCTGCTGGTGCTCGTCCCGGACTGGGACGCCACGCAGCCGGACGGCGGCAGTGCCGAACTGCTCGCCTCGCTGGCCCGGGCCCGCCCGATCGCCACCGAGTACGGCGGGGACCCGACGCGCCTCGTCCTGGCCGGCTGGTCGATGGGCGGCCGCGAGGCGATCGCGGTGGCCACCCACCCCGACACCCCCGCCGAACTGCGCCCCGCCGCCGCGGTCGGTATCGCCTCCCACTACTCGACCAGGGCCGTCACCACCGGCGAGGCCCCGCTCGACCACCTGGCGGCCACCCCCTCCCCCGTCCCGCTCCGGCTGGTCCACGGCACGGCGGACGAGATCGTGGACGTCGAGCACACCCGGCAGTTGAGCGCTGCTCTTACAAAGCAGATGTCGGCGGTACGGACCCTCGAACTCCCCACCGACCACGCCGGCGTGGTGATGACCGCCTACCGTCCCGAGGCCCGCCGCTGCCTCCCGGCCACCGATGCCGCCACCCTGGCCGCCGGCCGACGGACCGCCGCCGTCCTCGCCGAGGCGGCCGGGCTGTCGTAGGCCCGCCTCGGGCTCCCGCCCGCCGGGCCACGCGGGCCGCTAACCGTTCCCCGCCGCCGGCTCCCGCAGCCCATGGCCGCGTTCCAGCGCCTCCAGGTCGCGCTGCAGCGGTGGGCGCGGGACGGCCAGGACCGGGCAGGTGGCGTGCCGAACGCAGTAGGCGGTGACCGAGGGGTGCACCAGCCGGGCGAGGCGGCCGCGCTCCCGGCCGGCGCCGAGGACGAGCAGGTCCCCGGGCCGGTCGGCGCACCGCACCAGCGTGTGGCCGGTGTCGCCGCGAACGGTCTGGCAGCGCAGGCGGACGCCCGCGTAGCGTCCGGCGAAGGCCTCGTCGAGGGCCTGCCGCAGCCGGGCCACGGCGGCGTCGCGGCCGGCCTCGATCACCGGCGGGCACGGGGTCCGGCGGTAGCCGAGTTCGTCGCCGGGCGGGGTCCAGCAGAGCACCGCGAGCACCTCGACGTCCGTGCGGCGGGCCTCGGCCACCGCGTGGTGCAGCGCGGCGAGGCTGCCGAGCGAGCCGCTGATGCCGACCACGATCCGGCCCTCGTCGGTACCACTGTCCGCCATGGCTCCGCCCCTGCCTCTCCGTCCGGCCGCGCGCGGATGCCCTGGTGCCCGGGTGCCAAGGTGCCCGGGTGCCCGCGCACTGGACCGGACCGCCCTGGCCCGTGCCGCACCGGACCGCGCCGATTCCACCCCAGCAAAGCGGTCCGCGCCCGTACGGCACCGCCCGTTGACGCGGCTCTGACGTGGAGCCCGCCGTTCCGTACGCGTCCCTGATGCCGCGCGGGCGAGGCGCGCTCAGCGCTCCGGCGACTCCTGCCGCTCCTGCCGCCCCGGTTGCTTCTGCGACTCCGGCTGCTCCGGCGCCCCCGCCTCCCAGAGGTCTGCGAACATCCGGTCCAGGTGCTCCTCCCCGATCGGCGGGACCGGCAGCGGATGGGCGGCCCGGGCGCGGAAGCCGTCGAGCAGGAGGGCGAGGTAGCGGCGCCAGAGGTCGGGGCGCAGCTCGGTGGCGGCGGGCAGGGCACGGCAGAGCGGGCCGAGGAGGAAGAGCAGGTCCATGGTGACCACGTCTCGGCGCATGGTGCCCTGCTCCTGGGCACGGGCGATCAGGGCGCCGACGGTGGAGGCGTGCCGGCGGCTGATCTCGATCATTCCGGGGATGGCCGGGATGGCCTGGGTGACCAGGTCGTTGATGCCCCGGTCGGCGGCGACCAGCTCGAAGATCCGCCCGAAGTACCGTTCGAGGCCGCTCCAGGCGTCCTCGGCGGCGAGCGCCTCCTCACCTGCGGCGGCCAGGCCGCCCCCGGCGTCCTCGAACACCTCGGCGATCAGCGCCTCGCGGGTCGGGAAGTGCCGGTAGAGGGTGGCGTTGCCGACGCCGGCCTCCTTGGCGATCTGGTCCAGCGGCACGTCGAGGCCGTGCCGGGAGAACATGTCGCGGGCGGCGGCGAGCAGCTGGTCACGGTTGCGCTGCGCGTCCCGCCGGAGCCGCCCCGGGGGGTTCGCGCTGCTCGGTGGTGCCATGCCCCGACCCTAGCAAGCGCCGGGCTCGCCCACCGGGCACCGCCCACCAGCCCCGCCGAGCCGCTCAACTACCCTGTGGGGTCGACGAGATGGATGGTACGCAGGCGCAGAACGGTGCGCCTGCACGAAGGGGGCGACCAAGCGATGGCCACGGTGACGGAGCTGCGGTACTACCCGGTCAAGGGCTGCGCCGGGGTGACGGCCGCGCAGGCGGAGCTCACCCGGGCCGGGCTGGCCCATGATCGGGAGTTCATGGTGGTGGACGAGGAGGGCGTGTTCCGCTCCCAGCGCCGGGACCCGGTCCTGGCCACCGTCCGCCCGGCGGTGACGCGGGACGGCCGCTCACTGACGCTGACCGCCTCCGGGATGGAGCCGCTGTCGGTGACGGTGGACACCGAGGGCCCGCGCCGCGAGGTGCGGCTGTTCCACCTGCCGTTCCTCGGCATCGATCAGGGCAAGGAGGCCGCCGACTGGCTGTCCGAGGTGCTGGGCTCGCGCGGCCGGCTGGTCCGGGTGCCGCCGGAGCACGACCGGGTGACCACCGGGCTGACCCCGGGGACCTCGGGCTACGCGGACAGTTGCGCCGTGCTCCTGGTGTCGCACTCCTCGCTGAAGCACTTCAACGGGCTGTCCGGCGAGCTCTCCGACGCTCGGCCGGTGCCCATGGACCGGTTCCGCGCGAACCTGGTGGTGGACGGCTGGAGCGAACCGCACACCGAGGACCTGGCCCGCAGGATCGAGGTGGGCGAGGCCGAACTGGGCTACGCCAAGCTGGCGATCCGCTGCGCCGTGACGACGCTGGACCAGTCCAGCGGCACCAAGGCGGGGCCGGAGCCGCTGCGCACCCTGGCCCGGTACCGTCGGGCGGCTGCGGGCGGGGTGGCGTTCGGCAGCAAGTTCGCGGTGCTGCGGCCCGGCACGCTGCGGGTGGGGGACGAGCTGACGGTGGGCGCCTGGGGGCCGTCCGAGCTCTGAGCCCGGCGCGACCCGCACGGCGGTGACCTCGGCGGGGAAGCGGGCCGGGGCCACCGTCGCGCCGGAAGCGTTCCGGGACGGTCGGTCAGTGGAGGTTCAGCAGGTCTGGTCGATCAGCGAGAACGTGGCGTAGTGGTCGCCGGTGTAGTAGTCCTCCTGGTAGGACCGGCCGGTCACGATCCGGCGGGCGCCGCGGGTCGGGGAGCCCGGGGTGATGACGGTGTACTCGTGGTAGTAGCCGTAGGACTCACCGGGCAGGACGCCCTCCCGGTTCTGGAAGACCACACCGTCCTGGGAGTAGGGGAAGGGGCCACCGGAGGCGATCAGGTCGAGGGTGTCGGCGGCCTGCGACGGGAGGGCGGAGAGGCAGACCGTTCCGCTCACGTCGGCGTGCGCGTCGGTGGCGACGGCGACCGGGGCGAGGGTCATCAGGGCGACGGCGGTGACGGCGGCGGCGCGGGACTTCCACGCGCGTAGAGTGCGAGTCATGCCCCTCAGTGTGGCGGGACACCGTCAACTCTGGAAGCCTTCGGGAAAACTATTAACCAGTGAGTAACCCCCCTTTACCTGCGGAGACTTGAGCCGTACGCCGACCACCGCACCCCGCCCCCGGGGCCACCCGCACGATGCCCACGAACCGCCCGGCCGACACAAGGGTCGACCGTCATCGAACTCAAGTCGGAGCTGTCCCGCCCGGACCGGGCCGCATAGAGTGCCCCGTAGCGTGGCGGATCACGGCAGGGCCGGAACGATCTCTGACGGGGTGGGCATGGGTACGGGCTCGGGCACGGCACTGACGGCCCACCAGCTGATCGGACTGCTGGTCGACCCCGACGGCTTCCGCAGCTGGGACGAGCCGCCGGCCGACGACCGGGCCGACCCCGGCTACCGCGCCTCGCTCGACCGCGCCCGTGAGCGCACCGGCCTGGACGAGGCCGTCCTCACCGGCCTCGGCCTGATCGGCGGCCGGCCGGTCGCCCTCATCGCCTCCGAGTTCGGCTTCCTCGGCGGCTCGATCGGCGTCGCCACCGCCGAGCGGATCACCCGCGCCGTCGAACGCGCCACCGCCGAGCGGCTGCCGCTGCTCGCCCTGCCGGTCTCCGGCGGGACGCGTATGCGGGAAGGGTCGGCGGCCTTCCTCTGCATGCTGCGGATCACCGCCGCCGTCCAGGCGCACCGCGCCGCCGGCCTCCCCTATGTCACCTATCTGCGCAACCCCACCATGGGCGGGGTCTTCGCCTCCTGGGGCACGCTCGGGCAGCTGGTCCTCGCCGAGCCGGGCGCCCGGCTCGGCTTCCTCGGCCCGCGGGTGTACGAGGAACTGCGCGGCGTGGAGCTGCCGCCGGACGTCCAGCGGGCCGAGACGCTCGCCGGCCAGGGGCTGGTGGACGCCGTCGTGCCGCCGCAGGAACTGCGCGAACTGCTCCGCCGCGCGCTGACCGTGCTCGCCGCCGCACCGCCGGCCCCTTCCTCCGGCCCCGGGTCCGCGCCCGCTCCCACGCCCACTCCCAAGCCCGTGCCCGAGGCCGTGCCCGAGGCCGAGGCCGACCCGGACGCCCCCGGACACCCGGACGCCTGGGACTCCGTCCGCCGCACCCGTCGCCCCGACCGCCCGGGCGCCCGCGAACTGCTGCGGCACACCACCGAGGAACTGGTGCTGCTGGACGCCCCCGGCGGGCGCGGCGGCGCGCTCGTCCGGGCACTGGCCGTGCTCGGCGGGCGGCCCGTGCTGGTCGTCGGCCAGCAGCGGCAGACCCTCGAGCACGAGCGCCCCTTCACCGCCGCCGACCTGCGGGCCGTACGGCGCACCGCGCGCCTGGCCGAACAGCTCGGGCTGCCACTGGTCACCGTGGTGGACACGGCCGGCGCCGAACTGTCGGCGCGGGCCGAGCTGGACGGCATCGCGGTGGAGATCGCCCACTGCCTCACCACCCTGCTCGCGCTGCGCACGCCCGTCCTGGCCGTACTGCTCGGCCAGGGCTCGGGCGGCGGGGCGCTCGCGCTGCTCCCGGCGGACCGGGTGATCGCCGCCGAGCACGCCTGGCTGGCACCGCTGCCGCCGGAGGGCGCCTCGGCGATCGTCCACCGGGACGGCTCGCACGCCGCCGAGCTGGCCCGCTCCCAGGGGATCGGGGCGCGTCACCTGGCCGAGGTCGGGCTGGTCGACGAGGTGGTTCCGGAGCTGCCGGACGCCTCCGAGGAGCCGGAGGCCTTCTGCGCCCGGCTCGGGCAGGCGGTCGGCGCGGCGCTCGGCGCCCTGGCTGCCACCACCGAAACGGACCGGCTCGCGGCCCGGGCCGCCCGGCACCGGCGCCTGGGCGACCTTCGCTAGCCGTCCACCACGGCGGCTCGGCTCCGGTCCCGCCGCGACCGCGTGACACCGGCATCGGCACGGCCAGGGCAATGTGGCCCCGGTCTCAGCACCACGGTGTGGCCCCGGTCTCAAGGCAGCGTTGATCATCTGCACCCACCGTGCGGCCGCCGGACCGGCGAGTGACGCCCCCCGAGCCCCGAACGGTGAGTGCGCTCACACGTGATCAACGACTACGACGGACGGTAGTGGACACCCCGGCGGCACCCGCGCCACCCCGGCACTCCCCGCGTTCCCGCAGCTCAGCACCGGTCGGCAGGCTTCGCGCGACCGGCCCTTCGAATCCACGGCGTCCCGTTCCGTACGACCGCGGGTCGTACCGAGCGGGTCTTGGCGACGGCCGATCCGGTCTGGCAACAATGGCTTCCATCGCCAGCCGCACCGGCTCCTGTCCCGCCGGTGGACGGCTTCCTGATCGCGTCGCACCCCGCAACCGTTCGGCCCCTGTCGGGCCGTGGTCCTGGGCGGGGAGCGACCGGCCCAACCCGATTGAGGTCCTCTTCTTCATGCCCGCTTTCAAGCTCCGCATGCGCACTTCCGCCGCGATTCTCGCCGGCGCCGCCGGTCTGACCGCCCTGGGCGCGGGTGTCCTGCCCGCTACCGCGAACGCCGCCACCGCCTCCCCGCAGGCCATCGCCGCCCAGATCGTCCCGGCCAACCAGCTGGCGTCCTTCAACCAGATCATCGCCCACGAGTCCAGCTGGAACGTGACCGCGACCAACCCGAGCTCGGGCGCGTACGGCCTGGCCCAGGCACTGCCGGGCTCCAAGATGGCCACGCACGGCGCGGACTGGAAGACCAACCCGACCACCCAGATCAAGTGGGCGCTGGACTACATGAACACCCGCTACGGCAGCCCGAACGCCGCCTGGAACTTCTGGCAGACCCACCACTGGTACTAAGCCGACCCCGTCGGCCCACCGACCACCGCCGTCACCTGACCACTCCCCCTCACCCCGGGGGTCGGACAGGGACCACCGGGGTGCCCGAGAGGGCCCGGACCCGCGCGACCCGCGTGGTCCGGGCCCTCTCCTGGTTCTCCGGCGGCGGCCCGACCCGTGGACCTCCGTGCGCGGGCTACGCGCTCGCGGGCTTACGGCGTGCGGGCTTCGCGCTCGCGGGGCATGCCGGCGTACGGCTACAGCTCGCCGGTGAGTCCGAGCAGCTCGCGCATTCGCGCGTACTTGGCGGCCAGCCGCTCGGCGGTCGCCGGGTCCAGGGTGGCGAGGCGCGCCGGATCGGAGTTGTGCGCCAGGTCCGCGCGCTTGACCAGCAGCGCGCCCGGCGTGGCCAGGATGCGCGCGGTGTACTCCTCGACCGGCTCGTCCGGGCGCCGGGTGAGCGCGTCCACGATCGCCTTGGTCTCCTCCGGCAGCGCGGCCCCGGCCAGCCACTCCCGGCTCAGCCGGTCGTCCTCGACGGTGTCGTGCAGCCAGCCCGCCGCGATCTGCGCCGCACTGCCGCCGCGCGCCGCCGTCCCCCGGGCGACCGCCGCGATGTGCTCGCCGTACGGGTGGCCGTTCTTGTCCACCTGCCCCTGGTGGGCCCGGCGCGCGATCGCCTCCACCTCGGACAGGCTCAGGTACTGGTCCTCCATCGGGCCATCGTAGGCCCGGGCGATCGGCGCGGCTCCGGGCAGTCGGCGCCCGGGCGATCGGCCGGGCGCCGGTCCCTCGGCCCCGTCCCCTGCCGGCCGGCACCGTCCCGGACGGCCTGACTTGCTGGCGTGCTCGCGACAGACCCACTGATCGCCGCGCCCGCGGCCACTGGTTTACTGCCCCGGGGGTTCATGGGCTTCGGGGGGTCACCGCGCTCGGAAGTCGGCGCCCCCGACGGGACACCCCCGTCGCACCGGCAGACCCGTCCGAGCGATCCGAGGAACCATGCCAGCCCTGCATCCCCTGCTGTCCGCCTTCGCGCCGATCTGGGCGCTCACCGGCGTCGGCTACGTCGTCGGCCGCGCCGGGCTGCTCGGGCCGCACGCCGAGACGGTGCTCAACCGGTTCGTGTTCCACGTGGCGATGCCGGCCGCGCTGTTCCTGATGATCGCCCGCACCCCGCTGGACCGCTTCGCCAACGCCTCGATGCTCGCCTTCACCGCGGGCACCGCGGTCGCGATCGGCCTCGGGCTGCTCGCCGGGCGGCTGCTGTTCCACCGCAAGCCCGGCGAACTGGCCATCGGCGCGATGGCCTCCGGCTACGTCAACTCGGCCAACCTCGGCATCCCGGTGACCATGCAGGTCCTCGGCGACGCCTCTTTCGTGGCGCCCGTGGTGCTGTTCCAGATCCTGGTGGTCACCCCCGCCGTCCTGGCCGTCCTGGACGGTGGCGCGGCCGGCCGCCGGGCGCTGCTCACCCTGCCCGTCCGCAATCCGATCCTGCTGGCCACCGCGCTGGGCGCGGTCGTCTCGGCGACCGGCGTGCACCTGCCTGCCGAGCTGAATCGTTCCTGCGAACTGCTCGGCGGCGCCGGCGTCCCCACCGCGCTGATCACCCTCGGCCTCTCGCTGCACAACCGCCCACCGGCGGACGGCCGTCCGCGCCGCACCGAGGTCGGGCTGATCGTCGTGCTCAAGACCCTGGTCCAGCCGCTGGTCGCACTCGCCGTGGCCGGCCCACTGCTCCACCTGCCCGCCCACCAGCTCCTCACCGTGGTGCTGTTCTCGGCGCTGCCCACCGCGCAGAACGTGTACACCTACGCCCGCGAGTACCAGCGGGGCACCGCCCTCGCCCGGGACGCGGTGCTCTGGTCGACGCTCCTGTCGATGGCGACGCTGTCGGTGATCAGCTGGACCCTCGGCCCCGCGTAGTTCCGGCCGTTCACCTCTCCCTGGCGGCCGACACCACTTCGGTCACGGCCGCCAGGAAGCGCCGGGCCGTGTCCAGCTCCCCCGACTCGAACCGCCGCATCGCCGCGACCAGATCGCCGATCAGCCCGCCGAAGAAGCCCTCCCCCAGCTCCATCGCCCGCTCCTCCACCAGCAGCCGCACCCGGCGCCGGTCCTGCGGGTCGCGCTCGCGCCGGATCAGCCCGAGCCGCTCCAGCCGGTCCACCAGGCCGGTGGTGCCCGCCGAGTTCAGCCCCAGCGCCTCGCCGAGCCGGCCCGGGGTGACGACCTCCCCGGCCCTGGCCGCGTCCAGCAGGTGGATCAGCGCCCGCAGATCGGTCGGGTGCAGACCGTTGCGGGCCGCGAACTCGGCTCCGAACAGGTCGAGTTCGACCGTCAGGCCACGCAGCAGATGGACCAGCCGCATCGGCTCGGCAACCTCGGACACCCTGTCGTCCTTCCTCGGGGAGGGCATGTACGACTATTCTCTCGCTCAGCGAGATAATTGCTCAGCGAGATGCTTGTTCAGCGCTGTACGTGTTCAGCGCGATTCGTGTTCGGCGAGTGATTCAGCCGACCCGGCCGCCATCACACCACACCAGCGGAGGCCCCATGTCCGCCCGCACCGCCCCCTTCCTCGCCGCCTACGACGCCCTGCTCGCCCGCTGGCCCGTCCCGGTCGAGGCACTCACCGTCCGCACCGCCCACGGCACCACCCGGATCAACGCCTGCGGCCCCGCCGACGGCCACCCGCTCGTCCTCCTCCACGGCGGCGGCGCCACCTCCACCATGTGGTTCGCCAACGCCGGCGCCTGGGCCGAGGCCGGACACCGCGTCCTCGCCGTCGACCTCATCGGCGACCCCGGCCGCAGCATCCACGACGGCGCCGCCCTCAACGGCGTCCCCGGCCTGCTCGACTGGCTGGACGCCGTCCTCGACGGACTCGACGTCCCGCGGGCCGACCTCTGCGGCCACTCGTACGGCGGCTGGATCGCCCTGGAGTACGCCCTGCACGCCCCCACCCGGGTCGGCAGGCTCGCCCTGCTCGACCCCACCCAGTGCTTCGCCGGCTTCCGCCCCGGCTACCTGCTGCGCGCCCTCCCCCTCTTCCTGCCCCGCCGCACCCCGGGCCGCACCCGCTCCTACCTCGACTGGGAGACCGGCAACACCCCGCCCCTCGACCCCGCCTGGCGCGAGCTCTACGCCCTCGGCTACGCCGACTTCCCCGCCTCCCCCGTCGTGACCGGCCCCCGTCCCTCGCCCGAACGCCTCCGTACCCTCACCGCCCCCGTCCTCACCCTCCTCGCCGCCCACAGCCGCACCCACGACCCCCACCGCATCGCCCGGACCGCCCGCCGCACCCTCCCCGGAGCAAAGGTCGCCATCCTCCCGGGCGTCTCCCACCACAACCTCCCCATGGCCGCCGCCCAGGACCTCAACCCCCGCCTCACCGCTTTCCTCAGCCCCACCCACCAGACCTGACCACCCGCACCCACCCGCACGAGAAGTCGGCCCGCCCGACTTCTCGTGCTGCAGGGTTCGGGCACGTAAGGGACTTCGCGCAAGAGGAGCTGACAGAACGGCGTGGTGCCCATGTCTGTTCGCCTGGCGGCTCGTTGAGTGGGCCCCGGGGAAGAGAGCGCCGTGGTTGGTGTCGGATGACCTGTGGGGCCGGATCGAGCCGCTGCTGCCCGTGCGGCAGCAGCGGCTTCGCAAGACCGGCCGTCCGCCGTTGGAAAACCGGGGCTGTCTGCAGGGGATCCTGTTCGTGCTGCACACGGGCATCCAGTGGGAGTGGCTGCCGCAGGAGCTCGGCTTCGGCTCGGGCATGACCTGCTGGCGCCGACTACGGGACTGGCACGAGGCGGGGGTGTGGGACCGTCTCCACCAGGTGCTGCTGACCGAACTGCACCGCGCCGGCGGGTTGGACCGGTCCTGGCCATCGCACCGACCGGCGGCGACCGCCACGGCGTCACCCGGCTCCTGCCGCTGCTGAACGCGATCCGCCACATCCGTGACAGGACCGGTCGTCCGCGCCACCTGCCCCGGCAGCTGTTCGCCGACCGCGGCCACGACTTCGACAAGTACCGTCGCCTGCTGTGGAAGCAGGGCATCAAGCCGGTGATCGCCCACCGGGGTGTGCCGCACGGCTCCGGTCTCGGAGCCGTGCGATGGGTCGTCGAGCGGCCCAACCGCGTGGATCCACGGCTTCCTGCACCTGCGGATCCGCTGGGACATCCGCGACGATCCATGAGGCCTTCCTCAAGCTGGCCTGCTGCGTGATCACATACCGACGCGTGTCAGCTCCTCCTGCACGAACTTTCTGACACGCTCCAGGGTTCGACGGCGCCGGAAGTCGGCCAGGTCGACTTCCGGTGGGCGGGGACGACCTGGTGGCTGGGGTCGGGGGCGTTCCGGCGGGAGTGGTTGCTCGGGCGGCGGGGCCGCGAGGAGCACCGGCGGCGGGCGGGCTTTCTCGACGAGCACGGGTCCGGCGCGCGAGGGTCGCCGGCCGTCGCCGGGGGCGCGGGAGGGTTGGGCCACGAGGTGCACCGGTGGGTGTCGGACGGCCGGGGGTACGGGCGGCGTGCTCAGCGTTGCCGGATGATCGAAACCACGCGGGCCGGCGGCTGGCGGCAGGTGAGTGCGGCTCATGTGATGGCGCCCGCAGTGTTGTTCGCCATTCCGGTGTTGAAGCTCGCGTGGACGCTCGGGGGCGGGGACGCGGCGCGGGACGCGCTGCTGGCGATGGGGCCGGCGAACTGGGTGGACGTCGTCATCGGGATGTTCTTCGCCGAGCCGGTGCTGGCGGTCGTGCTGGCGGCGGTGCTCTCCTACATCAGCTATGCCTATCGGGCCGCTCACGGCGGGGCCGCCCGGCACCAGGGGCGGGCGCTGGTGGAGACGGCGGCCCGGGCGGCGATCCTGCCGGGGGCGCTCGGGGTGGTGGTCGGCGCGTTCAACGGGCTGTGGTGGGGTGTAGCGGCGGGCGCCCTGGGCTATCTGCTGCGCCTCGGTGTGGTGGCCGAGTACCGGACCGGCGCGCGTTCGGCCGTCACCGGCCACCGCACCGGGCGGCCGGCCACGGCCCTCGGGGCCCGGGCCGTCGAGGCGGTCCGGGTCGCGGCGCTGCTGCTCTCCCTGGTGGTGCTTCCGGCGTTCTCGGTCGTCGCCGCTCTCGACGGCCGTTCCTGGACGAGCGTGCTGATGTGCGACGTCGACACCGGCACCGGCCCGCAGCGCGCCCGGCTGGTCGAGCTGGACCGGCAGGCCGCGGGCGTCGTCGGCTGGGACGTCCCGGCGCACGAGGTGGTCAGCGGCACCAACTGTGCCGTCGACCCGGACGACGTCCTGCGCGCTCCCTGGTGGCGCCGGTAGGAGCGCCGACCGGATCCGCCAGTGCGGCGGCCGTCCCGAGCGCCGCGGAGGGCCGGGGCCGTGACACCGCGGGGGACGGCGGACGTGGTGTGGCGGCGCCTCCCTCGGGCCGGACCGAGGCGGAGCGCGCCTGCGTGGACGCCGTCGGCTGCGAACACCCTGTCGAGCGTGGTCGCCGAGCTGCTCGAAGCCTTCGCGACCCGGGAGGAGCGGCTCCGCTCGGCGGCGCGAATCCAGCGGCGCGACGATCCGGCGGCACGACGATCCGGCGGCACGATGGCACGCCGTTCCCGGTCCGGTAGCCGTGCACGGGCCGCCGCGGCCTACGGGGGTTCGGCTGCCGGTGGGCTCAGTAGATCAGGTACCCCGGGCGGTGCCCTTCGTCGTCGATCTCCCCGGTGGCCTGGGCCCGCAGCTTGCGGGACAGGTCCTCCAGGGCCCGGGCGGCCGCGACCTCCTCGCCGATCCTGGCGAGCGGACGGTCGTCCGCGCTCTTCACGGATTCGCCGTGCGCGCTCAGACCTGGCGCCCTGGCGCCGGTCAGCCTGGCCTCGCACGCCGTGTGCACGCCGTCTTCCTCGAAGCTGAGCTCCACGTCCCACTGGTTGTGCATGCCACACCTCCTGGCGCCGGCCCCCGTCGCGCCTGTCCGGACCGGCACGGACGGTGACCCGTGGCGGCCGCTCACACCAGCGTGCGCCTGCCCCGCCGGTGGCGGCAAGCGCTGCCGGACGGCTCGGTGCCCTCCGCGCCGCGCGCGTGTCGTGCGCCCGGCCCGGGCACCGGCCCGGCGGTAGGCTGGCGGGAGCGGCCGCGACCTCCGACCCACCTCTCGGAGCCGTCGGCGCGGCGCGGGCAGCGACAACCTGGTGGTCCCTCCGTGGCGGTCTTCCTCCTCGCTCTCAGTGCGGCCTGCTGTCTGGGGCTCGGCTTCGTCCTCCAGCAGCACGCGGCGCAGCAAGCCCCGCGCTCCGATCTGCTGCGCTGGCGGCTGCTGCTGGACCTGATGCGGATGCCGCAGTGGCTGCTCGGCACCGGGTTCATGGTCAGCGGGCTGATCCTCTCGGCGTTCGCCCTCAACCAGGGCGAGGTGTCGCTGGTCGAACCGCTGCTAGCCACCAATCTGATCTTCGCCATGGCACTGGCCCGGGTGTTGACCCGTCAGACCCTGGGCCGTTCCGGCTGGGCCGGGGTGCTGCTGCTGGCCCTCGGGGTGACGGCCTTCATCGTGGCCGGGCAACCGACCGGCGGCGGGGCGCCCGCCGGGGAGCTGCGGCACTGGCTGGTGGTCGGCACCGTGGTCGGGCTGGTCGTGCTGCTGGTCTCGCTGGCCCGGCGGCTGCCGCTGTTCGAGGAGGCGACCCTGCTGGCGCTCGCCGCCGGGCTGCTCTACGGCCTCCAGGACGCGCTGACCCGGACCACCACCCTGCGCCTCGACCACGAGGGCCTGTCCGCGGTGCTGCGCAGTTGGCAACCGTACGCGGTGGTGGTGGCGGGCGTGGTCGGGCTGCTGCTGGTGCAGAGCGCCTTCGAGGCGGCGCCGCTGCGGATGTCCCTGCCTGCTCTGACCGCCGCCCAGCCGGTGGCCGGGATCGCCTGCGCGGTCGGGTTCCTCGGGGACCGGCTGCGGGTGACCCCGGCGGCGCTGGCCTGGCAGGCCGCCGGGCTGGTCGCGATCGTGATCGGGGTGATCGTGATCGGCCGCCATCCGGCGATGCCCGGGACCGTCCGCGACACCCTGGAGAGCATCGGGGCACCGCCGGAGGACGGAGCGGAGCCGCGGGAGGGCGGGGCGGAGCAGAAGTCCGGCGGCGGGGCGGAGGGCAGTCCGGACGATGAGCCGAAGGACGAACCGACGGGCGGGTCCGCGGAGCACGACCGCCCCGGGAGCACCGGCTAGGCCCCGATGTGCTGGAGTGCGCAGGCGGACGCCGTGGCCGGTGGGCTGGTCGCGGTCGCGGGGGTGGCGTGCCTGGTCCGCGCCCACCGGGCCGGCCGGCCCGAGCGCTTGCCGCTCGCCGCGCTCCCCCTGGTCCTGGGCATGCACCAGCTGATCGAGGCGCTGGTCTGGCTCGGCACCGACGGCGGGCTGCCGGACGGCCTCGCCGGAGCGGCCCGCACCGCCTGGGCGGTGGTCGCCCTGCCGCTGCTGCCCGTCCTGGTCCCCGCCGCCGTGTGGTGCGCGACCGAGGGCCCGCGCCGACGGCTGCTCGCCGCGCTCACCCTGCTCGGTGCGGTGGTCGCCGCTCCGCTGGCCGTGGCCATCGGCTCCCACCCGGTGGGGGCGACCGTGCACGGCCACACCCTCGGCTATGCGGTGGGCATCCCGTACCCGGCTCTCCTGCTGGCCGGCTACCTCCTCGTCACCGTCGGCTCCCTGCTGGTGAGCGGCGACCGGCTGCTCGGCCGTCTCGGTCTCCTCACCGGCGCGGGCGCTGCCGCCTGCGCCCTGCTCTGGCACCTCGCCTTCGTCTCCACGTGGTGTGCCCTCGCCGCGCTGACCAGCCTGCTGCTGCTCCAGTGGGCGGGCCACCGACCGCCGGGCCGACCAGCCCCTGCCGAAGACCGGGCCCGGTAGGGCGTGTCCTGGGGGCCACCTAGGCCCTCTCTTTCGGATCACGTCGGACCAGTGGGCGTCGTTGGAGTGCGTGCATCGGCGGTGCGGAGGAGGGAGTCCATGCGGAGCATCGGCGACCGACGACAAGCCGGCGAGGTGCGTGCTCCGGCGGCGACCGCCTGGCGTGATCCGAAAGAGAGGGCCTAGGCGCAGTGCGCCGGTTCCGAGTCGTCGGCCGCGTCGGCCGCGCCGCCCGCCTGGACCGCGCTGCCCGCGTGCCCTCGGAAGCGGTCCATCTCGCGCCACTCGGGGCGCAGCCCGGCCAGGGTCGTGGTCGCGAAGTAGAGGGCTCCGCCGGCGATCAGGCCGGGTATCAGCCCGACCGTCGCGACCGCCGCACCGGCGACCAGTCCACCGAGCGGGATGCCGGCCCAGGAGAGGGAGTCGCCGAGGGCGTGGACGCGGCCCAGCAGGTGGCGGGGCACCCGTTCGAAGAGGACCGCGCCGAGGATCGGGTTGAGGAAGCCGGCGCCGAAGCCGCCGATCGCGAAGACCGTGAGCACCAGCCACATCGGCGCGTCGAGGGCGAGCACCAGGAAGCGCGGCGCGCCGCACAGCAGGAAGCCGGCGAAGAACACCGTCCGGCGGGGCAGTCGGGAGGCGACGGCCGCCGCTATCAGGCTGCCGACGACCGCGGTGGCGCCCATGACGGCCGTGGCCAGGCCGATCGCGGCCGGACCGTTGCCGGACTCGCGCGCCCAGACCGGGACGAGGACGGTGGTGAACCCGGCGTCGATCAGGTTGGTGATGCCGATCATCACGATCACGGTGAGCAGCAGCGGCTCCGAGCGCAGGAAGGTGAAGCCCTCGCGGAACATCCGCCAGTAGCCCGCGGGCTGCTCCTCGGCCGAGGGTTCGGCTGCCACGGCGGGCACCGCCGGGCGCCCCATGCCGCGCGGGAGCGCGACCGCGATGATCAGCGACCCGAGCGCGAAGGTGGCCGCGTTGACCGCCAGCCCGGCCAGCGGCCCGATCAGGGCGACCAGCCCGCCGCCGACCGCCGGACCGATGGTGGAGGCCAACCGCTCGGTGACCCCCGACAGTCCGGTGGCGCGCTCCATCGGCACCCGGGCGCGGTCGGCCGCCTCCGGGACCATGACGGACTTGGCCAGGTCCCCCGGGCCGCGCATCGCCCCGATCACCGCGACCATCACCAGCAGCGCCCAGAACGGGAGCAGCCCCCGGGCGTGCAGCAGCGGGACCAGCCCGGCCGTGACGGCACTGACCGCGTCCGTCGTCCAGGACACCACGCGCGGCCCGAGCCGGTCCACCAACGGCCCGGTCAGTGCCTTGACCGCCACGTACGGCGCCATTTCGGCGAAGGCGACCAGGCCCGTCATGGTGGCGCTGCCGGTGGTGGCCAGGACGAACCAGGGCAGGGCGATGGCCGAGACGCGCGTGCCGGTCACGGAGACGACCGTGGCGGCCAGCACCCCGGCCAGCGGGCGGAAGCTGCGCCCGGGCGCGTCGAGAGCGGCGGCACCGGTGCCGGTGGTGGTGGTGGTGGTCATGCGGTTTCCCCCTCGGTCGTGGTGGTGCTCGTGTCCGGCAGGACGTGGACGATCACGGAGACCTGCTCGGTGCCCTCCGGGACCGGCTCGCCGTGGTCGATCTGCCGGTAGCGCCGGACCACCTCGAACAGCTCGCCGGAGAGCCGCTCCGCCTCGGCGGGGGTGAGCTGGAGGACCCGGTCGCTGAGGTCCGTCACCCGGCGCCACTCGCGCGGCATGGTCTCGAAGGCGTCCAGCGCGCGCTGGGCGGTCAGGGTGTGCGCGGCCAGGACGGACCGCAGGAAGCCGGCGGCCGTGTCGAGGTCGTCGTCCGCCATGTCGTCCACCGTCCAGACGGTCAGCGGGTGGGCCGAACGCCACCAGCGCTCGCGGGCGTTGCCGCGCTCCTCGTCCTCCTCGACGAAGCCCGCGGCGGCGAGCTGGCGCAG
This sequence comes from Kitasatospora sp. NPDC058048, assembly GCF_042885555.1. Taxonomy (NCBI): domain Bacteria; kingdom Bacillati; phylum Actinomycetota; class Actinomycetes; order Kitasatosporales; family Streptomycetaceae; genus Kitasatospora; species Kitasatospora sp. NPDC058048. The sequence goes on from NZ_JBHVRT010000008.1 coordinate 217,511, forward strand.
GTGGTAGCTGGTGGCTCCGGAGTTCAGCCCCAGCTGTGCGGCGAGCCTCGTCGCCGTCGACGGGCCGTGCTTGCGCAGGAGTCCGACCAACTGCATGCGCACGGGGTGCGCCATCGCCCGCATGTTCTTGGCGGTGATGGCGATGTGCGGGTCGTCGCTGTGCTTCCAGCCGCGCTCTTCGGTCATGGCAGGAGACTAGAACCGCAAAGACTTCTTTGCAAAGGGTTTTTTGCGAAGAAGTCTTCGCGATTGCTCGACGCGCAGCAGGCCGCGCCTCCGGGACCCCGCCGGTCGGCGGGTGCCCGACCGGCCGCTCGGCGGGGGCCTCGGGGCGGACCGCGGCCCGGAGCGGGATTGTCACCCGGCCGGGCGAGGCGCAGGCTGGCAGGAAGGGCCCGGTAGTCGGCCCGTCCCGGTCGGCCGCGGATTCGATGTCGGCCGCCGGGGAGCACGAGGGGCAGGGCGATGGCACGCGGGAGGCTCTGGAGCTACGTCGCGTCGGGGGCCCGGGCGCTCGGCGCGTTCGGCGGCGCCGTCGGCGCGTTCGGCGGCGCGGGCGGCACCGGCCACCGGAGCGGGTCCGGGCGCGCGGGCGCGCCGGCGACCACCGAGGCCGAGGAGGGCCTCGGCCCGTACTCACCGGGCGTGATGGCCGCGCCCAGGTCGCTCTCCCGCACCGAGCTGGAGCGGCTGCGCTGGACCGGCCGGCAGGACGGCTGCGAGCCGACGGCCCGGCACGTCCAGGTGGCCGACCTGGTCCGCCGGGTGGTGCGCGGCGGTGGCCGGGCGGCGGCCGTCACGGTCCGGGTGGCGCCGGGGCTGCCGGTGGTGGCCGGGGACGCCTGCCGGCTGGAGACCGCCGTCGCCGGGCTGGTCGACCAGGCGATCCGGCGCAGCCCGCCGGGCGGCCGGGTGCTGGTCCGGGCCGACGTGGCGGGTGGCACGTCCGCACCGCGGGCGTCCGGACGGGCGGCGGCGACCCGCGGCCGGGTGGAGATCCGGGTCTGCGACCGGGGCTCCTCCGAGCCGAGCGGGGCGCGCGAACGGCTGACCGCCGGTGTCCGGACGGACGGCGTGGTGGGGCCCGCCCTGCACAGCCTGGTCGACGCCGCCGGTGGCCGGCTCGCGGTGGAGCCCACCCCCGGCGGCGGGCTGACCGTCGTCCTGCTGCTGACCGTCGCGTACGACTGACGGAGTACCGCGGCGTCCGGGGCCGGACCGGGGCGCGCACCCGGCGGATTCGGCCCACGAAACCTAGACTTGCCCCATGCCCCGGCTCAACGACCAGGTCAGGGAGCTGCTCCAGGAGTACGCCGACCTGATCAACATCACCGGCGGGGACGCCTTCCGGGCCCGCGCCTACGAGAAGGCCGCCCGGGCGGTCGGCGGCCACCCCGGGGACCTGGCCGGACTGGACGTCAAGGGTCTGCAGCAGATCCCCGGCGTCGGGAAGTCCACGGCCGAGAAGATCGCCGAGTACCTCGCCACCGGGACCGTCCCCGCCCTGGAGGCGCTGCGCGCCGAGATCCCGTCCGGCGTACGGGAGATGATGGCCGTCCCCAGTGTCGGGCCCAAGCGCGCCCTGGCCCTCTACCGCGACCTCGGGATCTCCTCGGTGGACGAACTCGCCGCGGCCGCCCGCGCGGAGCGGCTCGCCGACCTGCCCGGCTTCGGCGAGCGCAGCGGCGAGAAGATCCTGCACGGCATCGAGCTGATGCGGCAGTCCGGCGGCCGCACGCTGCTGGACACCGCCACCGAGCTGGCCGAGCAGCTCGTCGCCGTGCTCTCCGCCGTCCCCGGCTGCACCCGCTGCGCGTACGCGGGCTCGCTGCGCCGGATGCGCGAGACGGTGGGCGACATCGACGTGCTCGCGACCGCCGAGGACTCCGCCCCGCTGATGGCCGCGCTCACCGGCCTCCCCTCCGTCGCCGAAGTGATCGGCAGCGGGAGCACCAAGACCTCGATCCGTACCACCCAGGGCGTACAGGTGGATCTGCGGGTCCTCCCGGAGGAGGACTGGGGAGCGGCACTGGTCTACTTCACCGGCTCGAAGGCGCACAACATCAAGCTGCGCACGATGGCCGTCCGGGCCGGGCTGAAGCTCTCCGAGTACGGGCTGTTCGAGGTGGACGGCGGCGCCAAGGTGGTCTCGGAGACCGAGGACGAGGTGTACGCGGCCCTCGGACTGCCGTGGATCCCGCCGCCGCTGCGCGAGGACCGGGGCGAGATCGAGGCCGCGCTGGACGGCGGACTCCCGGACCTCGTCCAGGAGTCCGACCTGCGCGGCGACCTGCACACCCACACCGACCTGACCGACGGGCTGGCCACCCTGGAGGAGATGATCGACACCGCGGCCGCCCGCGGCTACTCCTACTTCGCCGTCACCGACCACGCCCCGGACCTGGTGATGCAGCGGATGACGGACGAGAAGATGCTCGCCCAGCGCGAGCAGCTGCGCCGACTCGCCGGCCGGCACAGGAAGTTGCGCCTGCTGCACGGCACCGAGCTGAACATCGGCCCGGACGGCGGGGTGGACTGGCCACCCGCGTTCCTGGCCGGCTTCGACGTCTGCGTGGCCTCCGTGCACTCGCACTTCACCCTGGACCGGGCCGCCCAGACCCGTCGGCTGATCCGCGCCTGCGAAAACCCGTACGTGCACGTCATCGGGCACCTCACCACCCGCCGGATCGGCCGGCGCGGGCCGATCGACGTCGACCTGGACGCGGTGTTCGAGGCCGCCGCGCGCACCGGCACCGCGATCGAGATCAACAGCTCCCCGCAGCGGCTCGACCTGCGCGACGAGGACGTCCTGCGGGCCCGGCGGCACGGCGTGCGCTTCGCGATCGACAGCGACGCCCACGCCACCGGCCAGCTCGGCTACCCGCGCTACGGCATCGGCACGGCGCAGCGCGGCTGGCTCACCGCCGAGGACGTGGTCAACACCTGGACCTGGCAGAAGCTGAAGCACTTCCTCCGCAAGGACGCGGTGCCCGGGTAGCCCCGAACGTCACTCCCCGCCGCAGGAGGCCCCGGGCGAGGCCAGCACCCGGGCCGCGCTGCGGTGCCCGAGCCCGGCCGCCCGCCCGAGGTCCCCGGTGTCCAGGAAGCCGGCCAGGAACCCCGCCGCGAAAGCGTCCCCGGCCCCGGTGAGGTCGCGCACCTCGGCCACCGGCGGCACAGGCACCATGACCAGCGGCTCACCGGGCACGTCGACGGCGGTCGCCTCGGCACCCGCCTTGGTGACCACCGTGGTGGCCGCCAGCCGGGCACGCTCCGGCCCGGGCAGACCGCCGACCAGCAGCCCGAGGAACTCCGACTCGGAGCGGTTGGCGAACACGAAGGTCGGCGCCGACTCGGCCAGCAGACAGAGGAAGCGCTCCCGTCCGAACCGCTCCAGCATGCCGGTCGAGGAGGCGTCCACCGAGGTGGTGCCGCCCGCCCTCCGGACCCGGGCGAGCGCGTCCACCGCCGTGCTGCCGACCGGCTCTCCGTCGAAGGAGTAGGCCGGCACGTGCAGGTGGGTCAGTCCGGTCAGCCACTCGTCCGGGACCCGCTCCAGCAGGGTGGCGGCGCCCCGGTCGGGCAGCATGGTCCGCTCGCCGTCCTGGTCGATCAGCACCACGACGCTGCCCGTCCGGCCGCGCCGGGAGACCCGCACGTCGACGCCGTGTCCGGCCAGTTCGGCGACCACGCCGTCCCCGACCGCGTCCTCGCCGACGCAGCCGAGGAAGCGGGCGGGGTGCTGCCCGGCGGCGAAGCGGGCGACGTTGGCCGCGCTGCCGCCGCGCCGCCGGAAGATCCGGGCGCCGGAGTCGGTGCCGTGCCGCAGCGGGCCGTCGGCCCAGACCACGATGTCCTCGACGAGGTCGCCGAGCACCCCCAGCACGGCTCAGGCCCCGGTGTCGGCGACGGCGGCCGAAGCGGCGTCACCGGCTGGGGCTACACCAGCTGCGGCGTCACCGGCTGCGGCGTCACCGGCTGCGGCGTCACCGGCTGCGGCGTCACCAGCCGCTCCCACACCCGCGCCCGCACCGTCCGCAGCGGCGTCACCCGCCCCCGCGGCCAGCGCGGTCGCGATCTCCCCGCCGAGCCGGACGTTGCCCCGGTACACCTCGACGTTGACCTCCAGGCTGCGCCCGCCGGTGTCCCGCTGGATGAAGTCGAGGAGGAACGGCGTGGAGGCGTTGCCGGTGACGCCCCGGCGCTCGGCCTCCGCCCAGGCGCGGGCGAGGATGCCGTCCAGCTCCTCGGGCGGCAGCTGCTTGGCCGGGTCGACCGGGTTGGCGATCAGGACGGCCTGCGGCAGTTCGAGCCGGTCCCGGGACTCGATGATCCTGGCGGCCTGCTCGGGCGACTCCACGCTGAAGTTGATCTCGTGGCCGGAGTCGGTGACGTAGAAGCCGGGGTACTTGCGGGTGCGGTAGCCGATGACCGGGATGTTGTAGGTCTCGAAGCGCTCCAGGGTGGCCCTGATGTCGAGGATGGACTTCACGCCGGCGCTGATCACGGTGACCGGGGTGGCGGCCAGGGTGGTCATGTCGGCCGACTCGTCGAAGCTCTCCGAGGCGCCGAAGTGCACGCCGCCGAGGCCGCCGGTGGAGAAGACCCGGATGCCCGCGCGGTGGGCGAGGAAGGCGGTGGCGGCGACGGTGGTGCCGCCGTGCCGGCCGAGCGCGGCGACCACCGGGAGGTCGCGCAGGCTCACCTTGTCCAGGCCGTCGACGGCGGACAGTTCGGTGATCTGCCCGGTGCTCAGCCCGACCGTGGGCACCCCGGCGTGCACCCCGATCGTGGCCGGGACGACGCCCGCCGCCCGCAGCTGCCGCTCGGCCTCCAGCGCGACGGCCAGGTTGCGCGGCCGCGGCAGTCCGTGGGTGAAGATGGTCGACTCCAGGGCGACCACCGGCCGGCCTTCGGCGAGGGCCCGGGCGACCTCCTCGGAGACCTGGACGGCGGGGGCGGTGGGGCGAAGTCCGGTCATGATGCGAACTCTCTGTGAGGCTGCCACTGCGGTGGGGCAACGTGCTGCCCAGCGTATGGACGGCTCGCATCGGAATCCAGAATGAGTCCTGAGGTTTCCGATAGTCCCGCATCTATTGGTTCGTCTACCCTGACAACCATGGGTCTCACCTTGCGTCAGCTCCAGGTCTTCCTGACCGTCGCCGAGACGCTGCACTTCGGGCGGGCCGCCGAGCGGCTGCACATCTCGCAGCCGACGGTGAGCCAGGAGGTCGCCCGGCTGGAGCGGACCGTCGGCGTCGAGCTGTTCGACCGCAGCCGCCGCTCGGTGGCGCTCACGGAGGCCGGCGAGGTGATGGCCACCGAGAGCGCCCGACTGCTGCGGCAGGCCGAGACGCTGCTGACCCGGGTACGGCTGCACGAGGAGTCCCGGCTGGGCACCGCCCGGATCGTCGCCTCGCCGAGCGTGGTGAACCGGCTGCTGCCCGCCGTGGTCAGCCGGGCCGAGCAGGAGCTTCCGGCGCTCGACACCACCGAACTCGCCGTGGACACCGGGCAGGTCTCCGCCACCCTGGCCGCCGAGCTGGCCGACATCGGGCTCGGCCGCTTCCTCGACGAGGTGACCGGCTACCGGCTGGAGCGGATCGCCGACGAGCCGGTCCTGGTGGCGCTCGGCCGGGACCATCCGCTGGCCCGCCGGAGCAGCCTTGGCCTGGCCGAACTGCGCGACCTGCCACTGCTGTTGTGGCCGCGCGAGCAGCACCCCCGCTACTACGACCACGTGCTCGGCCTCTGCGCGGACCACGGCGTGGACCCGCCGGTGCTGGTCAGCCCGCCGCGGATCGTCGGCTCCCGGCTCTACCTGCTCGCCCGCAACCGCGCCTTCTCGCTGGTGCCCGGCTCGATGACCGGCCACCTCACCGAGGACGTGGCCACCGTACGGCTGGAGGGGCGGGCCACCCTACCGCTGGAGATGCAGTGGCGGACGGACGACCGGCGGCCCCGGCTGGCCTCGCTGCGGGACCTGATCCGGCAGGAGGCCGCGGAGCTGGAGGACGTCTGACCCGCCCCGTCGCGCGGCCCGAGCCCGGGTCCGAGTCCGAGCCCGGGTCCGAGCCCGGGTCCGAGTCCGAATCCGGGTCCGAGTCCGAATCCGAGCTCGAGCCCGACCGACGGAATCCTTGACGCTGGCATGCCACCACCGGAAGGATTCCCGGATCATCCGACCGGCCCGCGGCACCCGCCCGCGGGCCGCCGAACCCCGGGAACCCGCCTTGCCCCTGCGCCCGTTGCTCCGCCGCGCCGCCGGTCTGATCGGCGCCGCCGTCCTCACCCTGGCCGGCACCCTCACCGCCGCCGGTCCGGCCCACGCCGACTTCGGCACCGACTATCACGACCCGGTCACCGCCACCAAGCCGCTCACCCGCCCCGACACCCGCTCCTGCACCGTCGAGGCGATGCACGAGCGCGAGTTCCGCAACGGGTACGGCAACCCGCCGGACACCCCGTACACCACCACCCTCGCCCCGCCCGCCGACTGCGCCGGCCCCTGGTCCGCGGTGGTCCTGGACCTCCACGGACAGGTCGCCGGACGGCAGTTCGACCGGATCTTCAGCGTCCGCGTCGGCGGCGTCCAGGTGCTGCTCTCCTCCACCCCCGAGCCGTCCAAGGACGGCATCGCCTGGAACGTCGAGCACGACGTCACCCGCTACGCCCCGCTCTTCACCGGCGGCCCGCAGGAGTTCTCCTTCGACCTCGCCAACGTCACCGACGCCACCTACACCGGCGTCTTCACGATCAGCGCCAGCCTGACCTTCTACACCGCCGACGCCCACTGGCCGGCCGCCCGCGCCGCCGACCGGCTGCTCACCACCGGACCGTTCGGGCTCACCAGCACCTCCCCCGCCGCCGGGCGCGACCTCACCTTCCCGCAGAACCTCGAACGCCTCACCGCCGAGGTCTACGCCCGGGGCGGCGGCGCCTGCGAGGAGTTCGCGTACGCCTCCGCCCCGGACGCCTTCGCCGCCGCCAACCCGGGCAGCGGCATCTGCGGCAAGGGCCCGTTCCGCGAGCTGCGACTGACCGTGGACGGCCGGGTGGCCGGCGCGGTCTGGCCCTACCCGGTGATCTACACCGGTGGCTGGGACCCGCTGCTCTGGCGACCCGTACCCGGCGTCTTCGCCTTCGACCTGCCCGCCTACCGGCTCGACCTCACCCCGTACGTCGGGCTGCTGCTGGACGGCCGGCCGCACGCCGTGGGCGTCACCCTGAACACCGCCGAGGCGCAGAGCAACGACATCTGGACCGGCCAGGTCAACCTCTTCGCCGAGACCGACCACGGCGCCGCCCGCACCACCGGACAGCTCACCGACCACCGGGTCGCCCCGGAGGCCACCGTCGCGACCGACCTCGCCGACCACGGCGGCGGCAGCGGCGACTGGACGGTCACCGCCGCCCGGAACGACCTCGCCCGGGGCTGGGTGCAGACCTCGCACGGCCGGATCACCACCGAGGTCCGCGACGAACTCGCCTTCCGCTCCACCCAGCGACTGCGCGACGCCGGCAACGACGTGACGCTGCACAACGGCACCGACCTCACCCGCACCACCGCCACCTGGGGCGGCGGCCCGCACCGCACCACCACCGTCCACGAGGGCGAACCGCTGGACGTCAGCTACCGGGTGAGCCGCGACGCGGCCGGCAACACCGACCAGACCACCGCCATGGACCTCGGCTACCACCGCGACACCACCGCGGCGACCGGCGGCCACGTCACCGAGCGCTCCACCGTCGACCACACCCTGCGCCCCACCGCCACGCGGCACGACGGGGACCGCACCGTCCGGACCGGCAGCAGCGCCGAGGAGTACCGGAGCACCGGGCCCGAGGGGCCGTACCGTCGGACGCTGAGCTTCGTGGACGGCTGGCCGCGGCCCTGACGGCCGGCCCTCGCCGGCACGTCGACGCCCCTCCGCGGCACGTCGACGCCCGAGTTGCGAAATTGGTCGGATTCATACCGTTCACCCCTGGTGCACGGCCCGTAGGAGGCGCATGATGGGAGGTGGACCTGCGAGGTAGCTGAAGGAAGTTCGACCGCAGGAGGCAGTGGCGACGGATCGAGACGGATCAGGGTCTGCCGCTGGGACTACCTCGGTCGACGATCGAACTACCGGCCGGAGGACGTGACGTCCGGAGGCCACCCCCACCTCGTAGGTTCCGCGCGTCCACGGAGCATCCCCTCGGCCCGTGGACGCGCACCTTTTCCCGCGCGCCGCGGCTCCCACGTCCTGTCCCCGCGCCGCGGCTACCGCTCGCCCGCCCAGCCCATCTCCCAGGCGTGCACCGCGATCCCGACCCGGTTCGCCACCCCGAGCTTGCGCTGGATGCTGGCGACGTGGGTCTTCACCGTTCCCGGCGAGATGAACAGCTCCCCGGCGATGTCCGCGTTGGTGCGGCCCGCGGCGACGTGCCCGGCGATCTCCACCTCCCGCTCGGTCAGCGGCACCACCGGCGCCGCCCGCCGGCGCTCCGGGCGGCGCGGCTGCGTCACGTGCCGCAGCAGCCGGACCGTGACCGACGGGCTGATCAGGCTCTCCCCGTCCGCCGCCGCCCGTACCGCCTCGGCCAGCAGGGACGGGCCGGAGCGCTTCAGCAGGAAGCCCGACGCCCCGTGCTGCAGGGCCGGGTACACGTACTCGTCCAGGTCGAAGGTGGTCAGCACCACCACCCGCACCGGCTCCGCCACGTCCGGCCCGGCCAGCCGCCGGGTCAGCTCCAGTCCGTCCATCCGCGGCATCCGGATGTCCACCAGCGCGACGTCCGGCCGCAGTTCGGCCGCCAGCTCCAGCGCGGACAGCCCGTCCGCCGCCTCGCCCACCACCTCGATGTCCGGCTGGGCCGTCAGGATCCGCCGGACACTGCGCCGGACGGCCTCCTGGTCGTCGGCGATCAGGGTGCGGATCACCCGCCGGCCCCCACCGTTCGCACTCGTCACGCCCAGCAGTGTGGCGCACGGGTGGCGGACGGGAAAGTTCACGCGGTGGAACCGGCCCGGTTCACCTTCGTCCGGTGAGCTGGCCGCCATGAACGATTCCAGTGGACGTCCCTCCGTCAGCAGGCGCGGGCTCCTGGCCGGCGCCACCGGCGTCGGCCTCGGCGGTGCCGTGTCCCTCGCCGGCGTCCAGGCCACCCCCGCCGCCGCCTCCCCGGTGCTCTGGCAGCGCCCGGACCGCTCCGGCGCGCCCCGCGTGGCCGGCCTGCACCTCCAGTTCGGCTCGGACGCCTCGCGCGAGGTGGTGGTCTCCTGGCACACCACCAGGTCCGTCGGCAACCCGCGTGTGATGTACGGGACTTCTAACAACGGCTTCGGCCGGACGGTCCAGGCCTCGACCCGCACCTACCGGGACGCCGCCTCCGGCACCGAGGTCCAGGCGCACCACGCCCGGCTGACCGGCCTGCACGCCGACACGGACTACGTCTACGCCGCCCTCCACGACGGCGCCACCCCCGAGCTCGGCACCGTCCGCACCGCCCCGCGCGGCCGGTCCGCCTTCACCTTCACCAGCTTCGGCGACCAGGGCACCCCCACCCTCGGCAGGAAGACCGCCAACGGCTACGTGAACGACAACCTCGGCAGCCCCGCCGCCGGCGACACCACCGCCGGGGTCGAGCGGATCGCCCCGCTGTTCCACCTGCTCAACGGCGACCTGTGCTACGCGAACATCGCCACCGACCGGGTCCGCACCTGGTCCGACTGGTTCGAGAACAACAGCCGCTCGGCCCGCCACCGCCCCTGGATGCCCGCGGCCGGCAACCACGAGAACGAGAAGGGCAACGGCCCGATCGGCTACGGCGCCTACCAGGCGTACTTCGAGCTGCCGGACGCCCGCTCCGACGCGGAGACCCACGGCCTGTGGTACTCGTTCACGGCCGGCTCGGTACGCGTGATCAGCCTCAACAACGACGACGTGGCCTACCAGGACGGCGGCAACAGTTACGTCCACGGCTACTCCGGCGGCGCCCAGCAGCGCTGGCTGGAGCGGGAGTTGATCGCGGCCAACGCGGACCCGGGGATCGACTGGATCGTGGTCTGCATGCACCAGGTGGTGATCTCCACCGCCGACCGGTTCAACGGCGCCGACCTCGGCGTCCGCGAGGCCTGGGTGCCGCTGTTCGACAAGTACGGCGTGGACCTGGTGGTCTGCGGCCACGAGCACCACTACGAGCGCTCGCACCCGATCCGCGGCCAGCAGCCGACCGACACCCGCACGCCGATCCCGGTCTCCACCGGCACCGAGACCATCGACACCACCAAGGGCACCGTCCACATGGTCATCGGCGGCGGCGGCACCTCCGCCCCGTCCAACCAGCTCTTCTTCAGCCCCGCCAAGGCGCGGGTGATCACCGGCGTCGGCGCCGTCGACCCGGCCACCGGCAAGCGCCCGCCGGTGTACGTGATCGAGGACGCCCCCTGGTCCGCCTTCCGGGACGCCGACAACCCGTACGGCTTCGCCTCCTTCGACGTCGACCCGGGCGGCCGCAACGGGCAGACCACCATCGGCGTCACCTACTACTCCGTCAGCGGCCCGTACGGGGACCTCGTCCCGGTCGACCGCTTCACCCTGACCCGCCCGCGCGGCACCCGCGGCGGCGGCCGGGGTCACTAGGGCGGGGTCACAAGGTCGGGGTCACTGGGGCGGGGCCACCGGGCGTACTCGGCGGCAGGCCGTCGGGCCGGCGGAGACGTCCACGCCCGTACGCCCCACCCGGTAGCCCCTCCGCCGCTCAGCCCCTCAGCCCCTCAGCCCCTCAGCCCCTCAGCCGCGCACGCACGCACACGGCGCCCGGACACGGCGCCGACTCGGTCGGGTCGGCGCCGCGGGGAGCGCCTCAGCGCCCCGGCAGGGAGCAGCCGACCCGCCAGCCCGCGGGCGTGCTCGGGCCGGCGGTCAGCGAGCCCCCATGGGCGGCGGCCCGGGCGGTGAGTCCGGCCAGGCCGGTGCCACCGGCGCCCGGGCGGCGGCGCAGCAGCGGCTTGCGGGCGGGGCCACCGTCGTCGGTGACGGCCAGCTCGACGGCGCCGCGCTCACCGGGGGCCACCCGGACGGTGACCTCGGTGGCCTGCGGGGCGTGCCGGCGGATATTGGTCAGCGCCTCCAGGACCACGGCGTACGCGGTCGCCTCGGCCTCGGCGGAGAGCCGGCCGGCGGTGCCGGGCGCCAGCTCGACGGTGGCGCGCAGGGCGCCGGTGGTGCCGAAGCGGGCGACCAGCTCGGGGAGGTCGGCCAGGCCCAGCCGACGCGTGGTCGCTCCGCCCGCCCGGCCCTCCCGGTCCGACCCGTCGGAGCTGTCGCTCTTGCCGTCCCGGACCTCCCGGCCGCTCGGCTCGCGCAGCGCGCCGACCATCTCGTCCATCGAGTCCAGTGCCCGCAGCCCGGCCTCCTCCAGACGGCGCAGCAGTGCGGTCGTCTCCTCCGGCTCCTGGCCCGGGAGTTGGCCGGCCTGGGCCTCCAGCACGATGCCGGTGATCTCGTGGGCGACGAAGTCGTGCAGTCCCCGGGCCACCTCCAGCCGCTGTTCGCGCCGCGCCCGGGCCACCGCCCGCTCCCGGCGGGCGTCCAGGACGCGCAGGTAGAGGGCCGCCCCCGCGACACCGAGCAGTGGCAGCAGCGAGAGCAGCACCCCGACCACCGGCCCGGCCGCACCGCCCTGCGGCGTCCGCAGGGCGAACCGCAGCGGCAGCAGCACCGCCGCCAGCCCCACCAGCCCGCCGACCGGACCGGCCGACCGGTCGGGCAGTCGCCGGACGGCCCGGAAGAGCAGTCCGAGCAGGGCGAGCCACTCGAACGGCAGCCAGAGCGCGGGCAGCCGGTACGGCCCCGGGTAGACCGCGTCGACCAGCAGGGATGCCCCGGCCACCGCGCCGGCGGCCGCACCGAGCGTGATCCGACCGGCGGGCCAGGGCAGCAGCGCCGCCACCGCGGCGAGCACCGCCGTCAGGGCGAGCAGCGCGGCCGCTCCCCGGGCGTCCGGTTGCGCCAGCAGGACGGGCGCCAGCAGGGCGAACGCGGAGACGGCGGCGAGGGGCCGACGGATCCGGGCCGGTCGCGGCCGTGCGGGATCGGGGTGAACGAAGGGAGAGTCGGTGGGCACCCGGCCGAGCCTACGGGCAGCTCTCCCGGGGGAGGCGCGGTCCTCCTCGGGAGGGAGCGGTCCGCCGTCAACTCCCCTCCGCAGCGGGAGTTCTGCGCGACCGGGCGGGAGCATGATCGGTGGCATCGGAACACCCGCAGAGGACACCCGCACCGAACGCCCGCACCGGACGCCCGCACCGGACGCCCGCAAGAGACACCCGAACCGGACGCTCGTGCCGGGCACCCGCACGGGAACAGTCACCCGGGAACACCCGCGCCGAAGGAGACCCGAACCGCCATGAACCGCCGCCTCGCCACCGCCGCACTCTCGCTCCTCCTGCTGACCGCGACCGCCGCCACCGCCGCACCGGCCGCCGTCGCGGAACCGACCCCCGCCGCACCGGTCGCCGCCCCGGAACCGGCCGCCCCGGCAGGCGACTTCGGGACGGTCGGCGTACGCGGCACCGGCAACACCGTCCTCACCGCCGGGTTCCAGGGCTTCGAGGGCGACCCGGTGCGGATCTCGGTGGACGCCCGCGCCACCACCAACACCGATCCGCGCGGCACCACGGGCCACTTCCACGTCCGTCACATGCACACCGACGGCCGGCTGGTCGCCGACTTCGAGGGCGACATCACCTGTCTGGCCGTCGGCGGCCGGGAGGCGATCGCCACCGGGGTGGTCACCAAGGGCGAGGCGCCGTGGTTCCCGGGCCTGGAGCTGATCGGCCAGAAGGTCTCGCTCTCGGTGGAGGACGACGGGCGGCGCGGGGACCGGATGGGCTGGGTCTGGGGCGCGCTCGGCCAGCCGGTGTCGGACTGCCAGGGCACGGTACCGTTCATTCGCACGACCGGTGGTGACTTCTCCGTGCGCAGCTGACACCCGGCCGACCGGGCCGACAGGACCGGTCGGAGCCTCCCGGGCCTCCCGGGCCGACCGGGCGACGACCGGGGCTGCGCACCGCCACCCGAGCACCCGCAGACCTGGAGGCCCCGTGTCCCTCGACCGCCCGACCGCTCCGCCACCGGCCGGCGCGGTGTTCAACGACCTGACAGGGGAGGGCCGTTGAACACCGCGCCCGACCGGCATTCGCCCGACTACACCCGGCTCGCCGCCGTCGGGCCGTACTTCGCGCTGGACACCTCGCCAGCCGGCCGGCCGCCGGAGGGCTTCCGGCCGCTGACCGAGCTGTACGGCACCGGACCGGACGCGCCGTTGGCGGCGCGGCTGCGGGTGGTGGCGCAGCGGCTCGGCACCGGGGAGCCCCGGGTCGCCGCCTCGATCCTGCACCTGGGGCTGGCCGCCCGTTTCTGGTCGGTGGGGCTGGGCTCGGCGGTCCTGCTGGGGACGGTCCCGACCTTGGAACACGCCTGGGTGCGGATCCCGGACCAGGGCCCGCTCGACCTGTGGGCACCGCCGGAGCCCGCCCGTCCGGACGCCGGATCGCTCGCCGACCAGCTCCACGAGGCGGTCCTGCTGGGACAGTTGACGCCACTGGCGGAGGCCGTCCGGGCCGCCGCCCCGCTCTCCCGCCGTCTGCTGCTCGGCAACGCCGCCTCCGCACTGGCCGGGACGCTGCGGGTGCTGGACGCCCACGCGCCGGACGCCGCACGGGCGTTGGCCGCGGAGCTGCTGGACCGTCCGCCGCTGGCCGGGTCGGGCATCCTGCGCGCCGGGCCGGGTGGCACGGCGTTCCGACGGAACAGCTGCTGCCTCTACTACCGGGTGGGTCCGGGTGTCGGGCTCTGCGGAGACTGCTGCTTCAGCACGCCGCCCGGCCGCGGGGAGCCCAGCGGCAGGGAGCGGAACGAGTAATACATTCACAAATGAAGGTCATACAGATCTCCGGCCGCCGTCAGCCGCGCACCACCGCCCAGTCCACCGCCGCGGACGGCACCCCGGCCCGCCCGGCCGCCGGGTCCGCGAGCAGTCCGCGCGCCAGCGAACCCACCGGCAGGGCCGGGGTGGTGGCGGCCAGCACCCTGCCCTCGCCGTCGAGCAGCGCCGCGTCGCCGGACAGCGCCCGCAGCGGGGGCACCAGCAGCCGCTCCAGCGCGGCCAGCGGGACGTCCCCGGCCACCACCCCGACGAAGCCCGCGCCCGGGACGACCACCGGCCGGGCGCAGCACAGCACGTATCGGTCGGCGCAGAGCAGGTCGACCTGCGGCCCGGCCACCGCGGCCCGCCCCTCGTCCCGGGGCCGGGCGAACCAGGGCAGCACCCGGTAGTCGTAGAACTCGGCGTCCGCCGGGTCGAGCGCGAGCCGCAACCGCCGCTCCCCCGCCCCGCGCGCACCGCGGTACCACCACTCCACGTGCAGGTCGGCGTCGGCGAGCACGCCGGGTGCCACGACCGTTCCGCAGCCGAACCAGCGCGAGCCGGGCCGCGCCAGCAGCTCGCTCACCACCCCGTGCACCACGGCGAGTTCGGCCGCGGCGGGCCGGCGCCCCTCGGCGGCCGCCCGGGCCCAACAGCCCGCCGCGGCCGCCCGCAGGCCGTCCAGTTCGGCGAGCACCGCGTCGACGGCGGCGGCGATCTGCCGGGCGCACCGCTCGACGGCGGCGGAGTCACCGGCGGCAGATTCACCGGCGGCGGGCTCGCCCAGGACGGGCCCGACGGCGGCGGACTCACCGGTGGCGGACTCACCGGCAACCGGCGCACCGGCGGATCGGGCCACGGGCAGGGTGGTGCTGAACGCGCTGGTCATGACGGCTCCGGCGGCGAGGGAGGGATCCGGGAACGGTGGCGCGGCCCCGACTCAGCCGTCGTCCGCCAACTCCAGGTGCCGCCGGACCAGATGGTGCACGCAGGCCACGGCGTGCGTCTCGGCGGCGGCCCGGGCGCCGGCCGCGTCGCCGGCCAGCACAGCGACCAGGATCTCCCGGTGCTGCTCGGCGAAGCGCTCCTGGTCCGGCCCGTGCGGGGCGGGCAGCCAGAGCAGCGGGCCCAGTTCGGCCTGGAGCCGGACGGCGAGCTGGGTGAGCCGCACCGACTGGGCGGCGACGGCGAGTTCGATGTGGAAGCGGGCGTCGGCGCGGCGCTGCTCGGCGGGCCCGGCGGCGTCGCGCAGGTCGTGCACCAGTCGGGTGAGCCGGGGGCCGAGGTCGGCCGGGGCGCGCTCGGCGGCGAGCCGGGCGGCGGTGCCGAAGACGGCCAGTTCCTCGTCGCCGAGGTCGCGCAGGTCGACGGTGGCGAGGTCGCGCAGCCGGGCGAGCTGGAGGTGTTCGGAGCCCTCGGCGGGGGTGCGGACGAAGCTGCCGCCGTTGCGGCCGCGCCGGGTCTCGATCAGTCCGGCCTCGCGGAGCAGGGCGAGGGCCTCGCGGACGGTGCCGTTGGCGACGCCGAGCTGGTCGGCCAGGTCGTTCTCGCTGGGCAGCTGGTCCCCGTCGGCGACCAGTCCGAGGGCGATCGCCTCGGTGATCCGGCGGGCCACCGCGTCGGCGCGGCCGAGGTCGGCGAGCGGCGCGAGGACGGCACTGAGCAGCGGGGTCGCACTGCCGATGGTCGTCACGCCGTTCCCCTCCCCGATCGCCGTCGCCGGATCCTCGCCGGATCGCCGCCCGATCACTGCCCGATCGCCGCCGGATCCTCGCCCGATCACTGCCCGACCGGATGTTTCCCGCAGGGTACCTCCAGGTCCGACGCGCACTCTTGCCCGTAGAAACTCAATCTCGTATGTTTTCCCGCAACCTCGGCCCGAGCCGCACCCCGCAGCGCTCCCCCACGCATCACGACACGTTCCCAGGAGCAGGTCATGACCGATGCCAGTGCACGTGCCACCGTCCACTCCCCCGACCCGGACGCCGAACGGCTGGCCGCCCTCGGCTACACCTCCGAGTTCAAGCGGGACATGAGCCTCTGGGCGAACTTCTCGCTCGGCTTCACCTATCTCTCCCCAGTCGTTGGCGTGTACACACTCTTCGCCACCTCACTTCAGACCGCCGGGCCGCCGATGGTCTGGAGCTTCCTGATCGCGGGCGTCGGCCAGCTGCTGGTGGCCCTGGTGTTCAGCGAGGTGGTCGCCCAGTTCCCGGTGGCCGGCGGGGTGTACCCCTGGGCGCGCCGACTCTGGGGCCGCACCTGGGGCTGGCTGACCGGCTGGACCTACCTGCTGGCACTGATGTCCACCATCGCGGCCGTCTCCTACGGCGCCGGCCCGTACGTGGCCGCCCTGCTGGGCGTCGAGCCGAGCACCGCGACGACCGTCTGGTGCGCACTGGGCCTGCTGGCGCTCGCCACCGTGATCAACCTCGGCGGCACCCGGGTGCTGTCGGCGGCGGCCGTGTTCGGCTTCGCCGCCGAGTTGCTCGGCGCCCTGGCGGTCGGCGCCTGGCTGCTGCTGACGCACCGCTACCACGGCCTCGGCGTGGTCCTCGACCGCTTCGGCGCGGGCGGCGACGGCGACTACGCCGACGCCTTCCTGGCCGCCGGGCTGATCGCGGTCTTCCTGTTCTTCGGCTTCGAGGCCTGCGGCGACGTCGCCGAGGAGGTGCCGGACCCGGGTCGACAGATCCCCAAGTCGATGCGGCGCACCATCTACGTGGGCGGCGCCGCGGCGATCGGGGTCAGCCTGGCCCTGGTGATGTCGATCCAGGACATCGGCGCGGTGGTCTCCGGCGACGACAAGGATCCGGTCGCCAAGGTGCTGCACGACGCCTTCGGCGCGGTCGGCGCCCGGGTGGTGATCGGCGTGGTCCTGATCTCCTTCCTGTCCTGCGTGCTCAGCCTCCAGGCGGCGGCGAGCCGGCTCGCCTACTCCTTCGCCCGGGAC
The DNA here is from genome assembly GCF_042885555.1 of Kitasatospora sp. NPDC058048. Classification (NCBI taxonomy): domain Bacteria; kingdom Bacillati; phylum Actinomycetota; class Actinomycetes; order Kitasatosporales; family Streptomycetaceae; genus Kitasatospora; species Kitasatospora sp. NPDC058048. Next base: position 234,375 of record NZ_JBHVRT010000008.1, read on the forward strand.
CGGATGATCGTGGGCAGCCGGCTGCTGGCCACCGTCTCGGACCGGCTGCGGGTGCCGCCGTACGCGCTGCTGCTCGCCGCGGCGCTGCCCGGTGTGATCATCGTGGGTGCCTCGGCGCTCTCCGAGGGTGCCCTCACGAAGATCATCTCCTTCTCCAGCATCGGCATCTACCTGGCCTTCCAGATGGTGGTGCTGGCCGCCCTGCGGGCCCGGCTTCGCGGCTGGCGCCCGAGCGGGGACTTCCGGCTCGGCCGCTGGGGCCTGGCGGTGAACATCGGCGCGCTGGTCTACGGCCTCGCCGCGATCGTCAACATCTGCTGGGGCCGCACCCCGGACGCCGCCTGGTACGACAACTACCTCGTGCTGCTCTCGGCGGTGGTCGTACTCGCGGCCGGCGGCCTCTACCTCCTGCTCGCCCGCCCGCACCTGCGCGGCGACGCCCCCTCGGGCGACGCGACGGCCGCGCCCGGGGCCACCTCCGCCGAACCGGCCCGGGGGCGGGCATGACCGGGCTCCCGCTGGACGGCGTCCTGGTCGCCGACTTCGGCCGGGTGCTCGCCGCGCCCTACCTGACCATGCTGCTGGCCGACCTCGGGGCCGACGTGATCAAGGTCGAGCAGCCCGGCACCGGTGACGACACCCGTGCCTGGGGCCCGCCGCACGCCCAGGGCGAGGCCACCTACTTCCTCTCCGTCAACCGCAACAAGCGCTCCCTCACCCTCGACCTGCGCGAACCGGCCGACCATGCCCGCGCCGTCGAACTCGTCCGCCGCGCCGACGTGCTGGTGGAGAACTTCCGCCCCGGCACGATGGCCCGCCACGGCCTCGGACCGGACCGCGCCCAGGCCCTCAACCCGCGGCTCGTCTACTGCTCGATCACCGGCTTCGGCCCCGGCAAGGGCGCCGAACTGCCCGGCTACGACCTGCTGGTGCAGGCCGTCGGCGGTCTGATGTCGGTGACCGGCCCGGCCCCCGGCGAACCGGTGAAGACCGGCGTCGCGCTGGTGGACGTGCTGACCGGGCTGCACGCGGCGGTCGGCGTGCTGGCCGCACTGCGCGAGCGCGAGACCACCGGCCGGGGCCAGCTGGTGGAGCTGAACCTGCTCTCCACGCTGCTCTCCGGCCTGGTCAACCAGTCCGCCGGCTACACCCTGGCCGGCGCGGTGCCGGGCATCCTCGGCAACCGCCACCCGTCCATCGCCCCCTACGAGGTGTTCACCGCCGCCGACCGCCCGCTGGTCGTCGCGGTCGGCAACGACCGGCAGTTCGCCGCGCTCTGCCGGGGCGTGGGCGCCCCCGAGCTGGCCGCCGACCCCCGCTTCGCCACCAACTCCGACCGGGTCGCGCACGTCACCGTGCTGGCCCGCGAGCTCACCGCCTGGCTCGAACGCCGCACCGCCGCCGAGTGGTTCGCGGTGCTCACCCCGCTCGGCGTGCCCTGCGGCCCGGTCAACGACCTGGCCGAGGCCTTCGACCTCGCCGACTCGCTCGGCCTGCGGCCCCGGGCGCCGCTGCCCGGCCCGGACGGCCGCCCGCTGGACCTGGTCGCCAACCCGATCGGCCTCTCCCGCACCCCGCCCCGCTACCAGCTGCCCCCGCCCCGGCTCGGCGAGCACACCGCCGAACTCACCGCCTGGCTGGACACCCCGCACGACCGGCCGCCGCACGGCGCGTCTCCCTACGAGCAGCCTCCGCACGAGCAGCCTCCGCACGACCGACCGCCGCACAACCCTCCCCCGCACGACCAGGACTTCGAGGACCGCCCATGAGCACCGCGCACGGCACCGGCACCGCCATGTCCGACCCGCTCGACCTGATCGACTTCGCCACCCTCCTCACCGAGGAGGAGCGCGAGATCCAGGCCACCGTCGCCCGGTTCCTCGCCGACCGGGTCCGCCCGCACCTGCCGGAGTGGTTCGACAACGCCCACTTCACCCGCGAACTCGCCCCCGAAATCGGCGCGTTGGGCCTGCTCGGCATGCACCTGGAGGGCTACGGCTGCGTCGGCACCAACGCCGTCTCCTACGGCCTGGCCTGCCTCGAACTGGAGGCGGCCGACTCCGGCCTGCGCAGCTTCGTCTCGGTCCAGGGCTCGCTCTCGATGTACTCGATCCACCGGTGGGGCTCGGAGGAGCAGAAGCAGGAGTGGCTGCCCGGGCTCGCCGCCGGCACCGCGATCGGCTGCTTCGGCCTCACCGAGCCGGACTTCGGCAGCAACCCGGCCGGAATGCGCACCCGCGCGGTGCGCGACGGCTCGGACTGGATCCTCGACGGCACCAAGACGTGGATCACCAACGGCGGCATCGCGGACGTCGCCACCGTCTGGGCGAACACCGAGGACGGCGTGCGAGGCTTCCTGGTGCCGCGCGGCACGCCCGGCTTCACCACCCGCGACATCGGGCGGAAGCTGTCGCTGCGCGCCTCGGTCACCTCCGAGCTGCACCTGGACGGCGTCCGACTGCCCAACGAAGCCCGACTGCCGGGCGCGAAGGGGCTGCGCGGCCCGCTGTCCTGCCTGAACGAGGCGCGGTTCGGCATCCTGTTCGGCGCGGTCGGCGCGGGCCGGGACTCGCTCCAGGCGGCGCTGCGGTACGCGGACTCGCGGGTCCAGTTCGACCGGCCGATCAGCGGTTTCCAGCTGACCCAGCGCAAGTTCGCCGACATGGCGCTCGCGCTCGGCAACTCCGCGCTGCTGGCCGTCCACCTCGGCCGGCTCAAGGACGGCGGGCGGCTGCGTCCCGAGCAGGTCAGCGTCGGCAAGCTCAACAACGTGCGGGAGGCGCTGGCGATCGCCCGCGAGTGCCGCACGGTCCTCGGGGCCAACGGCATCTCGCTGGAGTACTCGCCGATCCGGCACGCCAACAACCTGGAGTCGGTGCTGACCTACGAGGGCACCAGCGAGATCCACACACTGGTGGTCGGCCGGGCGCTCACCGGGCAGGCGGCCTACCACTAGCGTTCCCCGCCCCGGGGCGCGCCGAGGCCCGCGTCCGGCTTGTCCAGAGCCGGGCGCGGGCCGCCCCGTTCCCACCCGGTGCCGATGCCCGTGGCGCCGGGTGGAGTCCCTCCGGGGAGTCCGGTCAGACCGCGACCGTCTCCTCCATCTCCTCCTCGGCCTCCTCGGCCTCCTGCGGCGCCTCCACCGGACGGCGCCCTCGCCCCTCGTACATGGCCGCGGCCACCAGGGCGGCCCCGCCGAGCAGCAGCCAGACGAGCAGGGTCACGACGTGCCCGCCGAGGCCCGCGCCGCCGTCGAAGTACATGATGCTGCGCGCTCCCTCCAGGAAGCCCGCGCCCGTCCAGAAGCCGTGCAGGCCACCGAAGAACCCGTTCTGCAGTTCGGGCCGGTAGATGCCGCCGGAGGAGGTGAAGTTCAGCATCACGAACAGCACCATCAGGGCCAGCGTGGTCCACTTCTTCAGGAAGCTGTGCAGGCCGATGCCGATCAGCACGATGCCCGCCGAGTAGAGCCAGCCGAGCGCCCAGATCGCCGCACAGTCGTGGTCGACCACGTGGAAGACCGGCCCGGCGGTGACGATCCCGATCACGCTGACCACCAGCGAGACGGCCACTCCGACCAGCGCCCGGATCTTCACGCTCAGCCCCGCGCCGGCCGCGCCGATCGCCGCGACGCTGGCGTAGGAGCCGATGCTCAGCGCGACCAGCAGGAAGAACAGGCCCTGTCCGGTCGGGTCGCCCTTGGCCGGGGTGGTCAGGTCGGTCACGTGCAGCGGCACGCCCTGCCTGTCGGTGACGTTGGTGAACACCGCGGTGGCGGCCACCACGGAGGTGTCCGAGTTGCCCTTGGCGACGATCAGTTCGGGGCTCTTGGCGTCCGGGACGAAGGCGCCCACCAGGTCCCGGTCGCGCAGCTGCTGCTCGGCGGCGGCCCGGTCGTCCACGGTGCGGACGTCGAGCGCGTCCCCGGCCTTGCCCTGGATCGCCTGCGCCAGGCCCTGCGCCTGCGGCGTGGTGCCGACCACGGCCACCTTGAGGTGGTGCGGCTCGGGCTGGTGGAAGGCGCCCTGGTAGGCGAGCGCCATGCCCAGGCACATCAGCAGCGGGGTGATCAGGTGGGTGGCCAGGTGCTTGAGCGAGTGCCCCAGGGTGGGCGCTGCGGCGGGGTTCCGGGGTGTGCTCATGGCGTTCGTACCGTCCTCCGGTGGTGTCTCTCGGTGACGAGAAGGTGGGAAATGCAACCAATGCAGGTGGTAAATGCAACCATCTATCGATGTAGTTTACAACTATCCGACATCATTCGGAAGCCTGACCGCCGACCGGCCACCGACCAACCGGCGACGGGCCGCCGACCGGCCACCGACCGACCGGCGGCCAGGCCCTGCCCGGGGCGACCGTCAGCCCAGCTCGAACACCCCGTACGAGAACCCGTCCGCCCGCAGCTCCCCGTCCACCAGCCGCACGCCCTGCACCTCCAGCGGCCGGACGCCCCGCGCCCACCGGTCACCCTCCGGCAGGCCCGGCAGCCGTACGGACGCCGGCTCCCGGCCCGGGTTGACCGCCACCAGGTACCGCCCGGCCCGGGTGTACACCAGCGGGTAGCCGGCGTGGCGGACCTCCAGCCCGCCGGCCGCGCCCAGCCCGGGGTGCGCCCGGCGCAGTGCGATCAGCCGCCGCACCGTGTGCAGCAGCGAGGTCGGGTCGGCGCGCTGGGAGAGCACGTCCGGGCGGTGCGGGTCCGGGTCCACCGGCAGGTACAGCCGCTCGGGCGGGGCGCTGGAGAAGCCCGCGGTCGGGCCGGGCGTCCACTGCATCGGGGTCCGCGAGCCGGCCCGGTTGAACCGCGGGCCGAGCACGCTGCCCTCGGTGTCGGGCAGGCCCGGCAGGTAGCGCATACCGATCTCGTCGCCGTAGTAGACGGCCGGGAGGGTGGGCCAGGTGAGCAGGAAGGCGAAGGCCGGGGCGAGTTGCTCCGCGCCGCGCGGGCCTGTGGCCAGGCGGGAGAAGTCGTGGTTGGCGGTGGGCAGCACGATGTGCCCGCCGCCCTCGGTGAGTTCGGCCGCCGAGCGCCAGGCGTCCAGGAAGGGCTGCGGGGTGCCGCGGCCCTCGGCCTCGAAGTAGCAGGCCTCCTGGTGCCAGAACTCCTCGACCGTCCCGCCGTTGTTGTTCCAGAGCGAGCGCAGCGGCAGCCCGTGGTCCTCCCCGCCGAAGTGCAGGAAGAAGTCCGCGTGGAAGCCCGCCGCGACGGCGGCGGCCGGGTCGCCCCACTCGGCGAGCAGAGCGGCCTCGGGGTGGCCGCGGTCCAGCCAGTCGCGCAGCTCGGTCCAGAGCTTGGCGGTCTCCGCCTTGCCCGGGTCGTCCTTGACCAGCGAGTACGCCATGTCCACCCGGAAGCCGGACACCCCGAGGCCGAGCCAGTGCGTCATGATCGCGCGCAGCGCCGCCCGGTTGGCGCGCGGGCCGTCCGCGTCCACCGCCTGCCGCCAGGGCTCCTCCGAACTGCTGCGCGCGTAGCCGAAGTTGAGCGCCGGCTGACAGTCGAAGAAGTTCGGCCGGTACCAGCCGGGGCGGCTGCCGGGCGAGGCCACGAAGCCGTCCACCGGGCGGTCGGACCAGATGTAGCGGTGGTCGGACGGGTCCTCGGCGGAGGCCAGGAACCAGGGGTGGCGGTCGGAGGTGTGCCCGGCCACCAGGTCCAGCAGGACCCGGATCCCCCTGCGGCGGGCGGCCTCGACCAGGGCCACCAGGTCATCGGTGCCGCCGTAGCGCGGGGCGGGGGCGAGGTAGTCGGTGACGTCGTACCCGGCGTCGCGGAACGGCGAGGCGAAGCAGGGGTTGAGCCAGACGGTGTCGATGCCGAGCCAGGCGAGGTGGTCCAGGTGCCCGGCGATGCCGGCGAAGTCGCCGATGCCGTCGCCGTCGGAGTCGGCGAAGCTCTGCGGGTAGATCTGGTACAGCACGGCGTCGGCGAGCCAGTCGGGGCCGGGGCGGGTCGAGGTCATGGGTGGTTCCTCCTGCCGGGGTCCGGGGGCCCGGGGCTGGCCGGGCGGGGCTGAGCCGGGGCGGGCTCGGCCGGGGCCGAGCCGGGTGCCCCCGATTCTCGTCCAATCCCGGCCGTCCCGACAGCCCGCCTCGCCCCGTCACCGCCTTCGTCACGGGGCCCGCACCCGCGCTGCCTTCTTCACGGGACCCGCACCCGCACTGCGTTCTTCACGGGACCCGCGGCGACGGCGCCCCCTACGAGGCCGCCGCCGCGCAGGCCGCCGTGAACGCCCGGGCCCGCCGGGTGATCTCCGCCCAGTCCCCCGCCGCGACCACGTCCGGCGGCACCACGTCCGTCCCCGCGCAGACCGCGAGCGCGCCGTGCGCCAGGAACTCGGCGGCGTTGCCCGCGTTCACCCCGCCGGAGGCCACCAGCGGCACGTCGGGGTAGGGGCCGCGCAGGTCCTTGAAGTAGCCGGGGCCGAACGCCCGGGCCGGGAAGATCTTGACGGCGGCGGCGCCGAGGTCCACCGCGTGCGCGACCTCGGTCGGGGTGAGCGCCCCGAGCACCACCGGCACGCCGGCGGCGGCCGCCGCCTCGGCGACCTCGGGCCGGCAGCCGGGGGTGACCAGGAAGGCCGCCCCCGCCTCGACTCCGCGCCGGGCCTGCTCCGCGGTCAGCACCGTCCCGAGGCCGACCCGCCAGCCGGCCTTCGAGGCCTTCAGCAGATGGTCCGTCACATTCGGTGTGGTGCAGGTGAATTCGGTGAGGTTGATGCCTCCCTCGGCGAGGGCGGCGCAGAGCGCGGCGGCGTCCGGGATCCAGGGTGCGCGGACCACCGCGATCACCGGGTCGTCGCGCAGGAAGGAGCAGCCGGTAGCGGCGGCGGAACCGGTCGCGGAAAGATCGGCGGTCGCGCACGGATCGGTCGCAAACGGACCGGTCGCAAACGGACCGGTCGCGGACGGACCCGTCGCGGACGGACCGGCCGGAGCCGGGAGATCGGTCGGGGCGGAGAGCTCGGTCATATGGCCAGGGTTCCTCGATCGGTGCGGCGCAGGGCGCGCCCGGGCCGGGCGCCGGTGGTGCGACCCTGCCGGACGACGGCGGTGCCGTTGACGTACACGTACTCGATGCCCTCGGCGGGCAGCCGGGGGCGCTCGAAGGTGGCGGCGTCCCGGACCTTCCCGGGGTCGAGGAGCACCAGGTCGGCGTGGTGGCCGGGGGCGATCCGGCCGCGCCGGTCCAGCCCCAGCCGGGCGGCCGGGCGGCCGGTCATCCGGGCGATCGTCTCCTCCAGCGTCAGCACGCCCAACTCCCGGCTGTAGTGGCCGAGGTAGCGGGGGAAAGTGCCCCAGGCCCGCGGGTGCGGCCGGGCCCCGACCAGCAGTCCGTCGCTGCCGACGGTGTGCGCGGGGTGGCGCATGATGGCCCGGACGTTCTCCTCGTGCCCGACGTGCTGGAGGATCGTGGTGGACAGTTCGTCCCGGCGCAGCAGGTCCAGGAACACCTCGGTGCCGGTCCGTTCCTCCTCCTCGGCCAGTTCGGCGACGGTGCGGCCGACCGCGCCGTCGAGCGCGGCCGAGCGGACGCCGGAGATCTGGATCGTCGTCCAGTCGGTGACCACGCCGTGGCAGCCGTCGCTGCCCTTCTCCTCCACCTCGTACCGGATCCTCGCGCACTGCGCGGGGTCGGCGAGCCGCGCCAGCGTCGCGGCCGGGCCGCCCTCGGTGGCCCAACTCGGCAGCAGCGCGGCCAGGGTGGTGGATCCGGGCAGGTAGGGGTAGCTGTCCAGGGTGAGGTCGACGCCGTCGGCGAGCGCCCGGTCGAGAAGCTCCAGCAGCTCGCCGGCCCGGCCCCGGTTGACCCCGAAGTTCATCGTGGCGTGGGTCAGGTGCAGCGCGCAGCCGCTCCGCCGGGCGATCTCCACCATCTCCGCGTAGCCCTCCAACGCCCCGGCGCCGTACGAGCGTTGGTGCGGGGCGTGGAAGCCGCCGTAGGCCGCGACGACGGTGCACAGCTCGATCAGCTCGGCGGTGTCGGCGTACATCCCGGGGGTGTAGCTGAGGCCGCTGGACATGCCGACCGCGCCGTCCAGCAGGCTCTTCGCCAGCACCTGCCGCATCCGGTCGAGTTCGCCCGGGGTGGGCGGACGGTCGGCCCAGCCCATGGCGAGCATCCGCAGCGTTCCGTGCGGGACGAGGTAGCAGGCGTTGACGGCCGTACCGGTGCGGTCGATCCGGTCCAGGTAGCCGGCGACGTCCCGCCAGTCCCATTCGAAGCCGTCCGGATCGCCGTTCCAGCCAGCTATCTGGCGGCGCAGCGCGGGCAGCGTGACGTCGTCCACCGGGGCGTAGGACAGGCCGTCCTGGCCGAGGACCTCGCAGGTGACGCCCTGGGTGACCTTGGCCGGGTGCTCGGGTTCGAGCAGCAGGGCGAGGTCGGAGTGGGCGTGCATGTCGATGAAGCCGGGGGCCAGCACCAGGCCGTCGGCGTCCACCCGGTCGGGCGCGTCGAGGCCCTCGCCGATCTCGGTGATCAGACCGTCGGCGATCCGGACGTCGGCCCGGTAGCGCTCCGCGCCGGTGCCGTCCACCACGGTGGCGCCCCGGAAGACCGTCGCGCCGCCGCCGTCCCGCCCACGCCCGGAGGCCGTTCTCTCCCCGGGCATCAGAAGAACGTCCTGACCAGGCCGGTGACCTTCGGCTCGGCCGCGTCCGCGGAGTCCAGCACCGGGATCGCCGTCCACTTGTCGAAGGCCGTGCACGGGTGCGAGACGCCCAGCCGCAGCACCGCGCCGATCGGCGCGAGGTCGCCCGCGTCGCGCAGGAAGGCGTGCTGGTCGTTGAGCGCGGTGATCCGCGCCGCCGTTCCGGTCAACTCCGCACCGCCGCGCACTCGTTGCGGCTCGGGCAGGCCCTCGTCGAAGGGCAGGTCGCGCTTGCCGGCGTCCAGCAGCGCGAGCTGCGGCTCGGGCCGGGACACCACCCGGGCCCAGCCGTGCAGCGCGCCGCGGAACGGCGTCCGCCCACCGTCCCGGGCGAGCGGCGAGATGCCGCGGTAGAAGCCGTCGTCGTGGGCGATGTACGCGCCCGAGCGCAGCACCGTGAACGCCTCCGGCAGGTCCGCCAGCTCCTCGACCACCAGGTCGAAGTAGGCGCTGCCGCCGGCCGAGACCACCGGCCGGGTGCCGTCCGGGTAGGCGCTCGCCAACCGGCCGTGCAGGTCGCCCAGCTCCCGCAGGTAGCGGCGGACGGCGGCCAGCCCCTCCGCCGAGGCGTCGTGCGCGATCGCGCCCTCGTACCCGCCGACGCCCGCCAGGCGCAGGGTGGGGGCGCGCAGCACGGCGGCGGCGACCTCGACGGCGGCGTCCACGCCGCGGGCGCCGGTCCGTCCGCCGGGGCCGCCGAGCTCGACCAGCACCTCGACCGGCCGCTCGGCGCCGGCGGCGCGCAGCGCCTCGTCCATCAGCCGGACGCTCTCGGTGGAGTCGACCCAGGCCAGGAAGGCGAAGTCCGGGTCGGCGGTGAGTTCGTCGGCGAGCCAGGCGAGGCCGGCCGGGTCGAGCAGGGCGTTGGCGAGCAGGATGCGCTGCACCCCGAAGGCCCGGGCGACCCGCACCTGGGGCAGGTTGGCGAGGGTGATGCCGTGGCTGCCGGCGTCGAGCTGCGCCTGCCAGAGGGCGGGCGCCATGGTGGTCTTGCCGTGCGGGGCGAGCGCGACGCCCGCCTTGGAGCACCAGTCGGCCATGGTGCGGACGTTGTGGTCGACGGCGGCGCCGTCGAGGGTGAGCATCGGGGTGCCGAGCGAGGAGAGGGTGGGGCCGGTGGCGAGCCATTCCCGGGTGCTGCGGCCCCACGACTGCGGTGGAGCGGCTTTGAACCGCCAGTCGAGCGGTTCGTCGGCCAGGGCGGCCACCGCGCCACGGGCGATGCCCGGTCCGGTGACACTGCTTGCGAAGGTCTGCTCCACCGTGTTCCTCCATCCGCACAGGTTGCAACATGCGCAACGAGGGTTGCATATGCTGGCAACACGGTTCTAGCATCGGCGCCGGATCAAGGTCAACGGACCCGACTCCCGGTCAACGGGGTCAACTCGCGTGAGCGCTCTCGGACGAGGCGGCACTCACACGCTCACACGCAGCGGAGTCGACCCGGTGGGCCCGCTCTCGACGGAACGGCCGCAGACGAGGAGCCCCGCACATGCCGCGACAGGACACCCAGGGCCCGACCCGCCCCGGCCCTCCCCCGACGGCCGTGTGCGTGGGCGAGTCGATGGCCGTCCTGCTGCCGGACCGCCCGGGCCCGCTGGAGTCGGTGGAGAGCTTCCGGCTCTCGGTCGGCGGAGCGGAGTCCAACGTGGCGGGCGCGCTGGCCGCCCACGGCGTGCCGACCGCCTGGATCAGCCGGGTCGGCGACGACGGCTTCGGCCGCCGGCTGCTCGCCGAGGTGGCCGCCCGCGGCGTGGACGTCTCGGCGGTCGCGGTCGACCCGCACCGCCCGACCGGCCTCTACCTCAAGGAGGTCGGCGGAAGCACCGGCGACCACCACGACCTCGGGCCCGGCCGCAGCCGGCTGCACTACCACCGGCGCGGCTCCGCGGCCGCCGCGCTCTCCCCCGACCTGCTCGCCGACCCGGCCGCCGCCGCCCTGCTGGCCGGCGCCCGGCTGCTGCACCTGTCCGGGATCACCGCCGCGCTCTCCGACGACTGCCTCGCCCTGCTGCGCGCCCTGCTCGCCGACCGCCGCCCGCACCGCCTGGTCAGCTTCGACCTCAACTGGCGCCCCTCGCTCTGGCGCGAGCGCGACCCGGCCGTGCTGCCGCCGCTGCTGGACGCCGCCGACCTGCTGCTGCTCGGCGCCGACGAGGCCGAGGCCGCCTTCGGCACCGGCGACCCGGCCGCCCTGCGCCGCCGCTTCCCCGCCCCGGCCACCCTCGTGGTCAAGGACGCCGCCCGCCAGGTGACCGCCCTGGAACGGGACGGCACGGCGGTCACCGAGCCGGCCCTCGCGGTCGAGGTGGTCGAGGCGACCGGCGCGGGCGACGCCTTCGCGGCCGGCTACCTGGCCGGCACCGTCCGGGGCCTGGACCAGCGGCGCCGCCTGCGGCTCGGCCACCTGAGCGCCGCCTGCGCGCTGACCGCCCACGGCGACCAGGCCGAGCTGCCGGACGCCGCCGTGGTGGCCGCGCTGCTCGACGCCTCGCCCGCCCAGTGGGCCGCCACCCGGGTCACCGCGGAGGGCATCACCGGCCCGGCCCTGCCCACCGGCGGCGCGCGTCCAGCCGACCGCACACCGTCCGCCGGACCGCCACCGTCCGCCGACCGGACCCGGGCACAATGAGCGGGAACCCCGGCCCTCGAAGCGGAGCACGATGAGTCAGACCGTCACCCGCGCCCTGCGCATCCTCGCCGAGCTCGGCGAGGGCGAGCGTTCCCTCGACCAGCTCGCCGAGGTGCTCGGCGTCCACAAGACGACCGTCCTCCGACTGCTCCAGAGTCTCGAAGAGGAACGATTCGTCTATCGCGACGCGAGCTACCGCTACCACCTGGGCGCCGGCCTCTTCGCACTCTCCGGCCTGGCCCTGGAGCAGCGCGGCGTGCGCCGGATCGCCGCCCCGCACCTGGCCGAGCTGAACGCCGCCACCGGCCAGACCGTGCACCTGGCCGCCTACGAGGGCGGCGAAGTGGTCTACATCGACAAGTTCGACTCCCGCCACCCGGTGCGGATGTACTCCCGGATCGGCCTGCGCGCCGCCCTGCACAGCGCCGCCGTCTCCAAGGTGCTGCTCGCCGACCTGCCGCTGCCCGAGCGGCGCCGGGTGGTGGCCGGGATCGACTTCACCCCGCACACCGCGCGCACCCTGACCACCCCCGAGGCGCTGCTCGCCGAGCTGGAGAAGGTCGCCGCCCAGGGCTGGGCGCAGGACCACGCCGAGCACGAGGCCTTCATCAACTGCGTGGCCGCGCCCGTCCGGGACGCCAGCGGCCGGGTGGTGGCCGCCGCCTCGATCTCCGTCCCGGACGTCGTCCTGCCGTACGAGCAGGTGCTGGACCTGCTCCCGCAGCTGCTCGCCACCACCCGCGCCGTCTCGGCCGACTGCGGCCGCCCCGACCACAACTGACGAACCGTCGACACAGTTAAGGAATCCGAATCCCATGACCTCCGAGCACCTCCGGAACGGCGAGAAGACCGAGATCCGCACCGACGGCGCCCCCGCTCCCGCCTGGATGTTCTCCCAGGGCGTCCGCAAGGGTCCGATCCTCCAGGTCTCCGGCCAGGGCCCGCAGGACCCCGCCACCGGCGAGTACCTGCACCACGGCGACGTGAAGGCGCAGACCCGCCGCACCCTGGAGAACGTCAAGGCCATCGTCGAGGCCGGCGGCGCCACCGTCGAGGATGTGGTGATGTTCCGCGTCTACCTGACCAAGCGCGCCGACTTCCCGCTGATGAACGAGGTCTACGCCGAGTTCATCGACGAGAACATCAAGCCCGGCGGCGTGAAGCCGTGCCGCACCACCATCTTCGTCGAGCTGCCGCAGGAGCCGATGCTGGTCGAGATCGACGCCCAGGCCGTCATCGGCTGACGCACCGCCGCACCGCCGCACCGAGGGGCCCGGACGCCGCAGTCGCGTCCGGGCCCCTCGCCCGTCCGGCGGCCTGCTTGCCACACCCCCACCCGCACATTAGGTTAGGCTCACCTAACTAACTGGAGGTCCGTCCATGAGCCTGCCCACCGGCGACACCGAGGTCCCCGAGCCCACCACCGCCGAACGGATCCACAGCCTGCTCGGCACGACCTCCTCGCTCACCGTCCGCGCCCTCGGCGAGCACCACCACCTGAACACCCCGGTCTCCGTGCACGGCTCCCGGCTGCGCCTGCGCACCGCCCTGGACGACCCGCTCACCACCGCCGCCATCGGCGCCGCCGACGGTCTCGCCGTCGTCCTCGACGTCACCGACATCGCCCCCGTCGCCGTCCGCGACCGGGTCCGCGCCCGCCTCACCCTGGCCGGCCGGCTCCACCTGGCCCACCTCGCCGACGACGGCCTCGGCGTGCACCTGCGGGTGGACGTCGCCCACGCCGTCCTCGCCACCCCGTACGGCACCGGCGCGATCACCGCCGCCGACCTCGCGCTCGCCGGCCCCGACCCGCTGGCCCGGCACGAGGCCGCGCTGCTCACCCACTTCGCCGACGACCACGCCGAGGCGCTCGACGTCCTCACCCGGCTGCTCGACCCGGCCGTGCTCACCCACGACCCCGAGGTCCGCCCGCTCGCCCTGGACCGCTACGGCCTGGTGCTGCGCCTGGACCACCCGCACGGCCACCGCGATGTCCGCCTGGTCTTCCCCGAACCGGCCCGGGACACCGAGGACTTCGGCCACCGGATGCACGCGCTGCTGGCCGCCGCCCAGTACGGCCTGCCGGTCCACCGGCGCTGAACCCGGCGCACCGCGAGCGCCGGCCGGTCACCGCTCGACCGCACCCCCAGCACCACCCGCCCGGTCACCGCTCGACCGCGTCCTCCAGCACCACCCGCCCGATCCGCGCGTACAGCTCGGGCCGCCAACGGCGCACCGCCAGCGCCAGCCCGACCCCGCCCGCGAACACCCCGATCACCAGGTACGGGATCAGCCGGAACAGCAGCGTGTGCGCCGCCGCCCCGGCCGCGGCGTCCTTGTTGAGCACCAGCAGCACCACCACCCCGGCCATCGCCACCCCGCCCACCAGCGGTGCGACCAGCGTCCGGAACCAGTGCGCGGTCTCCGGGTGCCGCCCCCGCACGTGGAAGTACCCGACCACGGCGAAGGAGCAGAGCGTCTGCACGACCAGGATCGCCATCGTCCCGAGCAGCGCCAGCAGCGTGTACAGGTGCGCGTACGGGTCCATCCCGGCCGCCAGGAACCCCGCCACCAGCCCCACCGCGATCACCGACTGCACCACCGAGGCGACGTGCGGCGAACCGTGCCGCGCATGGGTGCGGCCGAGCGCCGGGTGCAGCAGCCCCTCCCGGCCGATCGCGTACAGGTACCGGGCCGCGCACTGGTGGAAGGCCATCGCGCAGGCGAACGAGCCGGTGACGACCAGCCATTGGAACACCTTCACCGCCCAGGCCCCCAGGTGCGCGCCGAGCGGGTCGAAGAACAGGCTGTTGCCGTCCTTGCCCGGCACGGCGCCGCTCGCCACCGCGACCGCGTGCCCGACCCCGTTGCCGGACACGATCATCCAGGACACGAAGACGTAGAGCAGTCCGACACCGATCACCGACACCAGGGTCGCCCGCGGCACCACCCGCTTGGGGTCGCGGGACTCCTCGCCGTACATCGCGGTGGACTCGAATCCCACCCAGGACCAGAACGCGAAGAACAGGCCGAGCCCGGCCGCCGCCGCGCCCGAACTCCCCACCCCCCTCAGCGCGTTCAGCGGGTTCACGGCCTCGACCACGATCCCGTCCGGGCCGCCGCCGGAGAACAGCACCGCGAACGAGACCGCCCCCAGCACCCCGATCTCCAGCACCAGCGCCACCCCGAGCACCTTGGCCGTCAGGTGCAGGTCGAACCAGGCCGTCACCCCGATCACCGTCGCCCCGAACAGCGCGTACCAACCCCAGCCCAGGTCCACCCCCAGCTGCGAACGGACCAGTCCGCGCAGCGAGTAGGCGAAGAAGCCGAGGGCCGAGGCCTCGGTGACGACGTACGCCAGCACCGCGAGCAGCCCCGAGGCCATCCCGACCACCCGGCCCAGCCCGTGCGAGACGTAGCCGTAGAACGCGCCGGCCGCGGTGATGTGCCGGGCCATCGCCACGTAGCCGACCGAGAACACCGTCAGCACCACGGTCGCCACGATGTACGCGGCGGGCGCGCCGGCGCCGTTGCCCTGCCCGACGATGATCGGCAGGTTGCCCGTCATCGCGGTGATCGGGGCCGCGGTGGCGAGTGCCATGAACACCACGCCGACCAGGCCGACCGAGTCCGCCTTCAGCCGGTCGACGCCGCCCGTCCCCGGCCGCTCCCGCCCGGCCCTCTCCCCCGCCACGTCCCCGCTCCGGACCGCCATCCGGCCTCCTCGCCTCCCGGACCCGCCCGACCGCCGGACCGGCCGGACGCTGACCGTCCGACAGCATGGCGCGCCGGAGCGGCCCCGCGAGCGGGCCGACGGCCCGCCGGAGCGGTCGGGTTGACGCCGCGTTCGACCGGTCGAACGGCGCCCCGGAACCGCCGGACGGGCGGGGCACGACCGGGCACGACCGGGCGGGTCCGGAACGGCAGCGGCCGGCCCGGCCGTACGAGGAGGTCCTCGTGCGGCCGGGCCGGCCTGGGCGTGTCCCGCGCCCATGTCCGCCGTGCGGCGATCACCCGGTCGAGCGGTCACCCGACATGACCATCCCGGAGGATCGATTCGCCCCGCAGCAGCGGTGGTTCAGAAACCCTCGGGGCTCAGCGGCCCCGGGTCAGAGCGCGACGCCGTGCGCGCGCAGGTAGGCGACCGGGTTGATGTCCGAGCCGTACTCCGAGCCGTTGCGGATCTCGAAGTGCAGGTGCGGGCCGGTCACGTTGCCGGTGGCGCCGGAGAGGCCGATCTGCTGGCCGACGGTGACGGTCTGACCGATCCTCACGCCGATCGAGGAGAGGTGCGCGTACTCGGCGTAGTGGCCGTCGGCGAGCTTGATCTCGACCTCGTTGCCGTAGGCGCCGCCGTTGCCGGCCTTGACCACGACGCCGTTGGCGACGGCGCGCAGCGGGGTGCCGGTGGAGGCGACGAAGTCCTGGCCGGTGTGGTGGCCGGAGGCCCACATCGAGCCGGCCACGCCGTAGGCGGTGCCGAGCTTCGCGTTGGCCAGCGGGGCGACGAAGCCGGAGGTGGCGGCGGCGACCGGAGTGGCGGTCACGACCGGGGCCGGAGCGGCGACCTGCAGCTGGGTCTGGAGCTGGGCGGAGGGCTTGGCGGCCTCGGTCTTCACCTGGACCTGGGCCTGCGGCTTGGCGGCCTGGGTCGCCGGAGCGGCCGGCTGGGCGGGCTTCGCCGGGGCGGCCGGCTGGGCCGGGGCGGCGTCGGCGGCCGGCGCGGCGGCGTGGCCCGACAGCGCGAGCTGCTGGCCCGGGAAGATCAGGTTCGGGTTGGCGCCGACGACCGAGCGGTTCTGCTCGTACAGCGCGTGCCAGCCGCCCTCGACGTTCTTGGCGTCGGCGATCTTGGACAGGGTGTCGCCGCTGACGACGCGGTAGCTCTCCTGCGCGGCCGGGGCGGCCGGGGCAGCGGCCGGCGCGGCCGACTTGGCGTCCGTGGAGGCGGGGGCCTGCGCGGCCGGGGCGGCCGGAACGGTGTGGGCCTGGGCGCTCACCGCGGTGACGAGCGGGAGGGCGAAGGAGACACCGGTGACGGCGGTCGCGATGCCGATACGGGCGGCGCGGGGCAGGGCGATACGACGAGCCTGAGCAGGCATGGAATTTTCCTCTCCGACGCCTGCGAGGTGAGCTGTCGGGTTCGGGCTGGAGTTGCCCGGCCGCATGCGCGGCTTCACCCCTAGCCGGTCCTGGACGCCCGCGCCCTGAGGCGCGAACTCCGGTCCGGCGACTTACCTGTGGGTCCCCCGCTCCTGCCGTACAGAGTTCGTTTCGAACCACCGGGCAGCGGCAGGACTCGGCGTTCCACCCGGGGGATCCGTCCGGACTGGCCGGGCGGTCGCTGAACTAAAACCCATCCGTTCGGGTGAAGCAATGTCGATCTTTGAAAGGGCAACCATCTCCCCCGTTCCGGTGACCCTCCGCAGACCGGACCCCACGGTGCGTACACAACCCATTCACCCCCCGCCACTGATCCACGACCCTGCGCCGAGATCGGCGACGGACCGCAGCCACCCGTTCACGCACCGCCGACCGTCAACACACCCACCGGTGACCCTTGTCACGTGCGCCCCGGCAGCGCAGGATTCGCCCGTGGCCACCTCCGAGGCCGGCACCCTGCGCCTGGGCACCGCGCAGGGTCGCTGGGTACTACTGGCGACCGTGCTCGGCTCCAGCATGGCGATGCTCGACGGCACCGTGGTGAACGTCGCCCTGCCCCGGATCGGCGCCGACCTCGGCGCCTCCCTGGCGTCCCTGCAATGGACCCTGAACGCCTATCTGCTCACCCTGGCGGGCCTGATCCTGCTCGGCGGCGCGCTCGGCGACCGGTACGGGCGGCGCAAGGTCTTCCTGATCGGCGTGGTCTGGTTCGCCATCGCCTCCGCGGCCTGCGCCGCGGCGCCGAACATCCACGTGCTGATCGCCGCCCGCGCCGTCCAGGGCATCGGCGGGGCGCTGCTCACCCCCGGCTCGCTCGCCATGCTCCAGGCCGTCTTCCACCCCGACGACCGCTCGGCCGCGGTCGGGCTCTGGTCCGGCCTCGGCGGGGTGTCGGCCGCGATCGGCCCCTTCCTCGGCGGCTGGCTGGTGGACGGCCCCGGCTGGCGCTGGATCTTCCTGTTGAACCTGCCGCTCGCCGCCGCCGTGATCGCGGTGACCACCCGGTCGGTGCCGGAGACCCGGGACGAGGCCGCCACCGGCCGCTTCGACGTGCTCGGCGCCGTGCTCGCCGCCCTCGCGCTCGGCGCGATCACCTACGCGCTGACCGCGGCCGGCGAGGGCCTGTCCCCGGCGGTCTGGGTCAGCGGGGTGATCGGGGTGGTGCTCGGCGTCGCCTTCGTGGCCGTCGAACGCCGCGCGCCCGAACCGATGCTGCCGCTCGGGCTGTTCTCCTCACGGCTGTTCACCGCGGTGAACCTGGTCACCCTGTGCGTGTACGCGGCGTTCAGCGGCGTCTTCTTCCTGCTGGTGGTGCAGCTCCAGATCGTGTCCGGGTTCTCGCCGCTGGTCTCGGGCTTCGCCCTGGTGCCGATCACCGTGCTGATGCTGGCACTGTCCGCGCGCGCCGGGCGCCTCGGCAAACGGATCGGCCCGCGCGTCCCGCTGACCGTCGGCCCCCTGCTGTGCGCCGCCGGGGTGCTGCTGATGCTGCGCATCGGCCCCGACGCCTCGTACTGGGTGGACGTGCTGCCCGCCGTCACGGTGATGGGCTGCGGGATGACGCTGCTGGTCGCGCCGCTGACGGCGACCGTGCTGGCCGCCGTCGAGGTCCGGCACGCCGGCATCGCCAGCGGGGTCAACAACGCCGCCGCCCGCGCGGCCGGCCTGCTCGCGGTGGCCGCCCTGCCGGCGCTGGCCGGGCTGAGCGGCGACGCCTACCGGGTGCCCTCCGCGGTCGACTCCGCCTTCCACACCGCGATGCTGATCTGCGCGGGCCTCCTGGTGGCCGGCGGGCTGATCGCCGCCGCGACCGTACGCGGCAATGTGCTCGCCCCCGAGGAGCAGCCGGTGGCCGAGCCGAACTGCGACTGGCCGTGCGGACCGACCGCCCCGCCGCTCGACCCCGGCCACGTCCCCACGACGCGCGAGGGCCCCGCCACCGGTCCGGCGGCAGGGCCCTCGGCTCTGAACTGACCGAACGTCAGAGGATGTCGGCCGGCGCGTACTTGGCGGCCTCCGGGTAGGCGGCCGCGACGGCCTCCACCTGGCGGACGACCTCGGCGACCTGGGCACCGGCCGCGCCGGTGAAGGACAGCCGGTCGGCCAGCAGCGCGTCCAGCGCGGCCCGGTCCAGCGGGATCCGCTCGTCGGCGGCCAGCCGGTCCAGCAGCTCGTTCTCCCGGGCGCCCGCGCGCATCGCCAGCGCGGAGGCGACGGCGTGCTCCTTGATGACCTCGTGCCCGGTCTCCCGGCCGACGCCCGCGCGCACCGCGCCCATCAGCACCTTCGTGGTGGCGAGGAACGGCAGGTAGCGGTCCAGCTCGGCCTCGATCACGGCGGGGAAGGCGCCGAACTCGTCGAGGACGGTCAGGAAGGTCTCCAGCAGGCCGTCGAAGGCGAAGAACGCGTCCGGCAGCGCGACCCGGCGCACCACCGAGCAGGAGACGTCGCCCTCGTTCCACTGGTCGCCGGCCAGCTCGCCGGTCATCGAGGCGTAGCCGCGCAGGATGACGGCCAGGCCGTTGACGCGCTCGCAGGAGCGGGTGTTCATCTTGTGCGGCATCGCGGAGGAGCCGACCTGGCCCTCCTTGAAGCCCTCCGTGACCAGCTCGTGGCCGGCCATCAGGCGGATGGTCTTGGCCAGGCTGGACGGCGCGGCGGCCAGCTGGACGAGGGCGGTGAGCACCTCGAAGTCCAGCGAGCGCGGGTAGACCTGGCCGACGCTGGTCAGCACGTTCTCGAAGCCGAGGTGCCCGGCGACCCGGCGCTCCAGCTCGGCCAGCTTGTCGGTGTCGCCGCCGAGCAGGTCCAGCATGTCCTGGGCGGTGCCGACCGGGCCCTTGATCCCGCGCAGCGGGTAGCGGGCGATCAGCTCCTCCAGGCGACGGAAGGCGACCAGCAGCTCGTCGGTGATCGACGCGAACCGCTTGCCCAGGGTGGTGGCCTGCGCGGCCACGTTGTGCGAGCGGCCGGCCATGACCAGCTCGGAGTGCTGGGCGGACAGCTTGGCCAGACGCACCAGGACGGCCACCGTGCGGTCGCGCACGTGCTCCAGGGACTGGCGGATCTGGAGCTGCTCGACGTTCTCGGTCAGGTCCCGGGAGGTCATTCCCTTGTGGATCTGCTCGTGCCCGGCGAGGTCGCTGAACTCCTCGATCCGGGCCTTGACGTCGTGGCGGGTGACCCGCTCACGGGCGGCGATCGAGCCGAGGTCGACCTGGTCGATCACCCGCTCGTAGTCGGCGACGGCGGTGGCCGGCACCTCGACGCCGAGGTCCTGCTGGGCCTTCAGGACGGCGAGCCACAGGTGGCGCTCGAGGACCACCTTGTGCTCGGGGGACCACAGCTGGGCCAGGGTCGCCGAGGCGTACCGGGAGGCCAGGACATTGGGGATCTGGGGCTTCGCGCTCACGCTTCGCAAGAGTAACAGCCGAGGTCACGCCGAACGTCGGCGGCTGGGGTAGGCTGGGTCAATTGAGCGCCTTTCAGATGGCGCACCAGAACCTTCTCACCGCAAGGATACCACACCGATGAGCGAACATCCAGCGGCCGCGGGAGACCCCGGCGACGCCCTCGCCACGGCCCTGCGCACCGAGCAGGCCCGCCTCACCCGGCTCTACTCCCGGCTCGACACGGTGCGCGAACGGGCCCGCCGCACCGCCGACGGCGCCCACGACGGAGCCGCCCCCGGCGGCACCCACCAGGCCCGGCTGGAACGCGAGGTGCGCGCCCACGAGGCCGCCCGCCACGCGGCCCGGCTGGACGCGGTCGAACGCGGCCTGTGCTTCGGCCGCCTCGACGAGCGCGACGGCACCGTCCACTACATCGGCCGCACCGGCCTGACCGACGACGCGTACGAACCGCTGCTGCTCGACTGGCGCACCCCGGCCGCCCGCCCCTTCTACACCGCGACCCCCGCCCGTCCGGGCCCGGTCGTGCGCCGCCGTCACCTGCACACCCGGGGCCGCACCCTCACCGGGCTGGACGACGAGGCGCTCGACCTCGCCGGGCTGGACGAGTCCGGCCGGCGCGGCCTGGTCGGCGAGGCCGCACTGCTCGCCGCCCTCGGCCGCGAGCGCACCGGCCGGATGGGCACCGCCGTCGCCACCATCCAGGCCGAGCAGGACCGGGTGATCCGCTCCCCGCTGCCCGGCGCCCTGGTGGTCCAGGGCGGCCCCGGCACCGGCAAGACGCTGGCCGCCCTGCACCGCGCCGCCTACCTGCTGTTCACCCACCGCGCCGCACTGGAGCGCCGGGGCGTGCTGGTGATCGGCCCCAACCCCGGCTTCCTGCGGTACATCGACCAGGTGCTGCCCGCCCTCGGCGAGACCGAGGTGGTGCTGCGCACCGTCGGCGAGCTCCTCCCCGGCGTCACCGCCACCCGCACCGACGCGCCCGCCGCCGCCCTGGCCAAGGGCGGCCCCTGGATGGCCGGGGTGCTCCGCCGCGCCCTGGCCGCCCACCAGACGGCCCCCGCCGACGGCCTGGACCTGGGCGACGGGCTGCGGGTCTCCGCCCGGGCCTGCGCCGAGGCCCGGGACGCCGCCCGCGGCCTGCGGCTGCCGCACAACCGGGCCCGCGGCTTCTACCTGAGCACCCTGCTCGACGCCCTCGCCATCGCCCAGGCACTCGCCCTCGGCCGCCCGTACGACGACGAGGAGGCCCACTACGCCCCGCGCGAGCTGTGGGAACGGCCGGACGTCCGCGCCGCGCTCGACCCGCTCTGGCCCCGGCTCACCTCCCGGCAACTGCTCGAACGGCTTCTCACCGACCGGGAGTTGCTCACCGAAACGGCCCCCGACCAGGCATCCGCCCTGCTCCGCCCGCCCGGGTCGGACTGGACGGTCGAGGACGTCCCGCTGCTCGACGAGGCCGCCGAACTCCTCGGCACGGCAAGGGAATCCGCCCCGACCGACACCCCGACCGACGACACCTCGGACGAACTCGCCTTCGCCCAGGGCGTGCTGACCATCACCGGGCAGACCGACGACGCCCTGCTGGACTCCGCCGCCCTCGCCGAGCGCTTCCGTGACAACGGCCCGTACCGCTCCACCGCCGAACGCGCCGCCGCCGACCGCACCTGGGCGTACGGCCACGTCGTCGTGGACGAGGCGCAGGAGCTGTCCGCGATGGCCTGGCGCGCCGTCCTGCGGCGCGTCCCGACCAGCTCGCTCACCATCGTGGGAGACCTCGCCCAGACCGGATCGCCCGCCGGCGCCCGCAGTTGGGCCGACATGCTCGACCCGCACCTGCCCGGCCGCTGGCGCGAGGAACGGCTGACCGTCAACTACCGCACGCCGGAGCCCGTGATGGCCCTCGCCACCGCCGTGCTGCGCACCGCCCTGCCCGACCACCGGCCGCCCGAGTCCATCCGCCCGGGCACCGAGCGGCCCCGCGCCGTCCCCGTCCCGGACGGCGACTTCGCCGCGGCGCTCACCCGGCTGCCCGGCGGCCCGGGCACCCTAGGCGTGATCGCCCCGGACACCCTGGCGGCGGAGCTGGACGCGCTCACCGTCGCGGACACCAAGGGGCTGGAGTTCGACGCGGTGGTCGTCGTCGAGCCGGCCGGACTCGCCCCGCGCGACCTCTACGTCGCCCTGACCCGGACCACCCGCTCACTCACCCTGCTCCACCACCGGCCGCTGCCACCGGAACTCGTCGGGCTGCTCTGACCGGGACGGCGCGCGGGCGGCGCGTTCTCTTCTGCGCGCGCTACTGCGCGCCGCCCGTGCGGCCGGCCAGTACCGGCAGCACCTGCGCGCAGATGGAGTGCAGCGCGATCCGCTGCTCGTCGTCCATCGCCTCGAAGGCCTGGTGGGTCCGGGCCATCTCGCCGCGGATGCGGTTGAGGATCTCCCGGCCCTCGGCCGTGATCACCACGATCTTCACCCGGCGGTCACCGGCCGCCGCCTCCCGGTTGGCCAGACCCAGCGACTCCAGCCGGTCCACGATCCCGGTGACGTTCGACGCGTCACAGCCCAGCCGGCCGGCCAGCGCCCGCATCGGCACCGGCTCCTGCACCGCGCCCAGCGCCTTGGCCTGGGAGGAGGAGAGCCCGTGCCGGGCGGCGGCCGCCGCGAAGTCCTGGAAGTACGCGGCACCGACGGCGGCCAACGCCTCCATCAACTCGGCGTTGGTCGGTACGGTCGTCGTCGCTGTCGAACCCATGGGGCCAGCGTACGGCCAGGTGCTTCAGTATCTCAAGCTTTGACCAGGGCAACCGTCGACGAACCGCCCCGGCCCCCGGTGTCAGAGCACCAACTGGTCGAACAACCGCCGCAGCTCCGCCTCCGGATCCGCGGTCAGCCCGGTGTGCACGGGCCCCGGCTGGACGATCGCACTGCGCGGCGCGGTCAGCCAGCGGAACCGCTGCCCGGGGCTGTCCCCCGCCGCCGGACCGGCCTGCGGCCCGCCGTGGCAGACCGCCTCGATCCCGTGCAGCGCCCGCCGCACGCCCTGGACGTCCGCCACCGGGTCCAGCGCCAGCAGCCGGGCCTGGTCCAGATGGGTACGGGCCGCCAGGTGCGAGCTCTGCCGGCAGTACAGCAGCACCCCGACGTTGACGCACTCGCCGCGCTCGACCCTCGGCACCGCGCGGATCACGGCGTACTCGTAGTCGTGCAGTTCGACGGTGGCCGGCAGCGCGGACAGCGCGGGCTCGGTCATGCGGGCACCTCCGGCAGCCAGTCGCGCGGACCGGCCAGTCGCTCGGTCAGCTGGGCACGGTACGCAGCGCGCACCTCGTCGGGCGAGTCGAAGCCGAACTCGTCCACCAGCCAGACCTCGGGGATCTGCGCCACCGCGCCCTCGATCGCCGCCTCGGCGAGCGGCGCGAGCGCCTTGTCGGCCGCCGCCAGGTCCGGCCGGGCCCCCAGCAGCGCGTGGTCGGAGGCGTCGTACGGACGGCGGACCCAGGAGGCGGCGCCCGGCCAGTTGTGGTGGAAGATCAGGCTCGCGCCGTGGTCGATCAGCCGCAGCCCACCGGTGGCCACCAGCAGGTTGGGGTTGCGCCAGGAGCGGTCGACGTTGCCGATCAGCGCGTCGAACCAGAGCACCTGCCCGGCGAGCTCCGGCTCCACCTCGAAGCAGAGCGGGTCGAAGTTGAGCGCGCCGCTGACGAAGGCCATCCCGAGGTTGGTCCCGCCGCTGGCCCGCATCTGGTCCTGGACCTGGTGGTCCGGCTCGCTGCGCGCGAGCACCGGGTCCAGGTCGATCGTCACCAGCTCCGGCACCGGCAGCCCGAGCCGCCGACCGAGTTCCCCGGCCAGCACCTCCGCGACCAACGCCTTGCGGCCCTGCGCCGCACCGACCCATTTCAGCGCGTACAGCCGCCGATCGTCGGCCTCGACCAGGCCCGGCATCGAGCCGCCTTCTCGCAGTGGCGTCACGTACCGGATCGCCGTCACCTCGGGTAGCACGGCCGACAGCCTATCGGTGTCGCCGCCCCGCCCGCTCCGCCCCCACCGCCGCGCCGCCCCTCTCCCCCACCCGCCGCGGCGCTTCCCCACCCCCACGGCCCCACCCCGGTGGCAGCCCCCGCTGCTCCGTGCGAGTGTGGCGGACAGTAATGGGGACCTTCACGGCAAAGGGATGAGCGATGGAACGACCTCGGATCCTGATCGTGGGCGGTGGCTTCGCCGGCCTGGAGTGCGCCCGCCGACTCGAACACAAGCTGTCACCGTCGGAGGCCGAGATCTCGCTGGTCACGCCGTTCAGCTACCAGCTCTACCTCCCCCTCCTCCCCCATGTCGCGGCCGGCGTCCTGACCCCGCAGTCCGTGGCCGTCTCCCTGCGCCGCTCGCTGCGCCGCACCCACATCGTCCCCGGCGGGGCCATCGGCGTGGACCCGGCCTCCAAGGTGTGCGTCGTCCGCAAGATCACCGACGAGGTGGTCGCACAGAAGTACGACTACCTGGTGCTCTCCCCCGGCAGCGTCACCCGCACCTTCGACATCCCCGGCCTCACCGACTACGCCCGCGGCATGAAGACGCTCGCCGAGGCGGCCTACGTCCGCGACCACGTGATCGCCCAGCTCGACCTCGCCTCCGCCACCCTGGACCAGAGGGAGCGCGAGTCCCGGCTCCAGTTCGTGGTCGTCGGCGGCGGCTACGCGGGCACCGAGACGGCCGCCTGCCTCCAGCGCCTGACCACCGCCGCCGCCCACCGCTACCCGCGCCTGGACGCCCGGCAGATCAAGTGGCACCTGATCGACATCGCCCCGAAGCTGATGCCGGAGCTGGGCGACCCGCTCGGCGAGGCCGCCCTGGAGGTGCTGCGCGAGCGCGGCATCGAGGTGTCGCTGGGCGTCTCGGTGGCCGAGGTCGGCGCCGAGACCGTCAAGTTCACCGACGGCCGGGTGCTCCCCTGCCGCACCCTGATCTGGACCGCCGGCGTGGCCGCGAGCCCGCTGATCGGCACCCTGGACGCCGAGACGGTCCGCGGCCGGCTCGCCGTGACGGCGGAGATGCGGGTGCCGCAGTTCGAGGGCGTGTTCGCGGTCGGCGACGCCGCCGCCGTCCCCGACCTCGCCAAGGGCGACGGCGCGGTCTGCCCGCCGACCGCCCAGCACTCCGCCCGCCAGGGCCGCGCGGTCGCGAACAACGTGATCGCCTCGCTCCACGGCCGCCCCCTGGAGCCTTACTACCACAAGGACTTGGGCCTGGTCGTCGACCTCGGCGGCAAGGACGCGGTCTCCAAGCCGCTCGGCGTGGAGCTGCGCGGGGTGCCCGCCCAGCTGGTGGCGCGCGGCTACCACCTGATGGCGATGCGGACCAACGCGGCCAAGTTCCGGGTGGGCGCCAACTGGCTGCTCAACGCGACCGCCGGCGACGACTTCGTCCGCACCGGCTTCCTCGCCCGCCAGCCCGCCCGCCTGCAGGACTTCGAGTACACCGACGCGTATTTGACGAAGGATCAGGTCCGCGCGCACGCCCAGTCGCTGCTCGCGAAGGGCTGAGCGGCGGCCGTACGGCGCCCCCGCGGCCGAGGCTGCGGGAGCGCCGTGTCACGCGGTCGGCGCGCCGTCGGGCGCGCGGTCACCGAGCGGTGAGGTACATCCCGCCCGCGTCCTGCCCGGCCGTGTTGCGGCACGCGTAGTCACCGCTCGGACGCGCCCACAGCAGCGTCAGGCAGCGCCCGACCGCCTGCTGGCCGTAGTAGTTGGGGTGCATCGACTCCTGCAGCACGCCCTGCGTGGAGTTGAGCCCGCCGTCCAGGAACCGCGCCCACTCACTGGTGGTCGCGGACGGGCCGGTGCTCGCGGTCGGCTGCTTGGTGGCCGTCGAGCAGACCTCGCGGCCCTGCAGCATGTCCGACAGGTCGAGGAACTGCGCGCCCTTGGCAGCGGCGACGCCCGCCAGCGCCCGGGAGATCTGCGGCACCATGGAGTCGCGGGCCCAATCGGCGTCCCCGTCCCAGAACGGGCAGCCGCCGGTGTTGGAGCGGGTCCAGCCGCTCTCCGGGTAGCGCATCTCGGCGCTGCGCGGGATCGGCGACGGGTAGGACTGCAGCACCAGGCGGTAGTCCGACTGCGCGTAGCCGGCGTCGGCCATCACCGCGCGGACCTCGTCGACCGCCTTGCCGACCCCGGCCATCGCGGCGGGCATCCTGTCGTCGATCTGGGACTGCGCGGAGTAGTGGCAGTAGGAGTACCAGATCAGGTAGTCCTTCACGCAGGTGGAGATGACGTCCGAGAAGCCCAGGTCGTTGCCGCCGATCGACAGGGTGATCAGCTTGACGTTGTTCTGCCGTGCCACGGTGGCGAGTTGGTCGGCCTGCGGGGCCTCGCCCTTGAGCGACTGGCCGCCGTTGGAGGCGCGGAAGACGTTCGCGCTGACGGCTCCGGAGCAGGCCAGGTCGATCTCGTTCTGGGCCCCGGTCGAGGCGCTGAGCACCTCGGAGACGTCCGAGCGGTCGCATCCGCTCGCGGCGGTGGCGCCGTAGACCCGCGAGGCGTCGTACGCACTGCCGGTCCACGCCCGGTCGGTGCCGTTGCGGCTGCCGCCGGTGCCGGCCGAGTTGCCCTTCCAGCGGCCGGCCTCGCCGGAGATGTAGCTGTCGCCGAGCGTGACGCTGGCGGTGGGCCCGGACGGCACGGCGGCCGGTGCGGCCGGTGCGGCGGAGGCCGGCGAGGCGACGGCCAGGCCCGCGACGACGAGCGGGAGGGCGAGGGCTGCGGCCAGCAGCCGACGGCCGGGACGACGGGTGCTGCGGGTGTTGCGGGTCATGCTCGAACAGTTCTCGGGCACTGCGGAACTCCTGCGGCTCGATCCTCCCGAGGAATGGGGAACGGGAGGATGCCTGGGTGAGGGTGGGCCGCCGGCCGGTGGCGCGATGAAAGATGACATGCCCGCGCTCGCCACCGCTAGGCATCTGCGGGAGGTTTCCGCTTTTGTTACCGCCGGGTTCAGACCAGGCGGGCGGGCGACGACCGGATGCCGCCCGCGGTTCACACCCGCCACACCTGCCCCACCCGGCCCGCGGCGCACCGGCTCACGGCATACGGGCTCACGGCGCAGCGGCCCACGGGCTCACACCAGCCGCGACCCGCCCCCGCCCGCCCCCAGCACCGCCGCCAGGTCCTCCGCCAGCTCCCGCGCCTGCGCCGCCTCCAGCCGCGCCGTGGTGAACCGCAGCCCGGGCGGCGACTGGATCCGGTACCGCGCGCCGGGAGCCGCGACCCAGCCGCGCTGCACCAGGGCCGCCAGCACCGAGGTCTCGTCCGGCACCGGCACCCAGACGTTCAGCCCGCTCCGCCCGTGCGCCGCGATCCCACGGGCCGCCAGTTCGCCCAGCAGCGCGTCGCGCCGGGCCCGGTACGCGGCGGCCACCCGGTCCGCCGGCGCGGCGTCGCAGCGCCACAGCTCCGCGACGGTGCGCTGCAGCAGGTGGCTGACCCAGCCGGCGCCCAGCCGCAGCCGGCCGGCCACCCGCCCGATCGTCTCCGCGTCGCCGACCGCCACCGAGACCCGCAGGTCCGGCCCGTACGCCTTGGCCGCCGAGCGCACCACCGCCCAGTTCCGGGTGCCGGGGCCGACCAGCGGGTGGTACGGCTGGTCGACCATGCCGTGCCCGTGGTCGTCCTCGATCAGCAGCACCCCGGGGTGCTCGGCCAGTACGGCCTTCAGCGCCTCGGCCCGCCGCGCGGTGAGCGCCGCCCCGGTCGGGTTCTGCGCCCGGCTGGTGACCACCACCGCCCGGACGCCCTCGGCCAGCGCGGCGGCCAGCGCCTCCGGCAGCGGGCCCTCGTCGTCCAGCCGGACGGGCACCTGCTTCAGGCCCAGCGCGGGCAGCAGGTCGAGCAGGCTGCCCCAGCCCGGGTCCTCGACGGCCACCGCGTCGCCGGGGCGCAGCCGGGCGCCGAGGATCCGTTCGATGGTGTCCAGCGAGCCGGAGGCGACGGCGATCGGGCCGCCGGGCAGGCCGTCGGCCTCGAAGGAGGCGCGGGCGAGCGCGAGCAGTTGCGGGTCGACGTCGGCGTGCCCGTACAGCACCGGGTCGGTGCGCGCGGCCTCGGCGGCGGCCGCGAGGGCCGGGGCGAGGTCGGGCAGCAGGGCCGGGTCGGGGTTTCCGGTGGACAGGTCGCGGGCGTGCGGCGGGACGGGGACGCGGATCTGGTCGCGCGGGGTGAGCGCGGGCCTGGGCAGGATGCGGCTGCCCTTGCGGCCGGCGGTCTCGATCACGCCGCGGTCGCGCAGCAGCCGGTAGGCGGCGGCGACGGTGTTGGGGTTGACGCCCAGTTCGGCGGCGAGGTCGCGCAGCGGGGGCAGGGCGGTTCCGGGGGCGAGTCGCCCACTGCTCACGCCCTGCTCGATGTGGGCCGCGATTTCGCTGGCGCGCCGGCCCTTCAGCGGATAGTCTCCTAGCACAAAGCAAATTATGCACTAGTACATAGAGGATGTCATGCCAGCCACCCCGGAAGGGTCGCCCAGCTACTCCCGCACCGCCAGGACCACCCCCACCCGCTACCGGGACCGGGCCACCTGGGAGCAGGAGGCGATCCACGCCATCCTCGACAGTGCCTACATCTGCCACCTCGGCTTCGTCGTCGACGGCGCCCCCGTGGTGCTGCCGACGATCTTCGCCCGGGTCGGCGGCCGGCTCTACGTCCACGGCTCCACCGGCAGCCGCCCGATGCGCAACGCCTCCGGCGGGCAGGGCATGCCGGTCTGCGTCACCGTCACCCAGGTCGACGCGCTGGTGCTGACCAAGTCCGCGTTCAACCACTCGGTGAACTTCCGCTCGGTGGTCGCCCACGGCACCGCGCACCAGGTCACCGACCCCGAGGAGCTGGACGTCGCGCTCGCCGCCCTGGTCGACCACGCGATTCCGGGGCGCTCCGCCGAGGTCCGTCCGGCCAACGCCAAGGAGCTCGCCGCCACCGCCGTCCTCCGGCTGGAGCTGGACGAGGTCTCGGCCAAAACCCGCGAGGACGGCGCCGACGACGACCCGGAGGACGCCGACCTGCCGTACTGGTCCGGCCTGATCCCGGTCACCGCGGTGCACGGCACCCCCGAGCCGCACCCCGGCACCACCGTCCCGCTCCCCGCGCACCTGCGCGGCTACCCCCGCTGACGGGAGGCGCACCCGTGCTGATCAGATCCTGGGACCGCGGCGACGAGGCCGAGTGGCGGGCCTGGCTCGCCGAGGGCCGCGACTTCGGCCTGCTCGCCGCCAACGGCGGCCCCGGCGAGGGCCCGGTGCTGGTCCCGACCCACTTCCTGCTGGACGTCGAACACGGCGAGATCCTGCTCCACCTCGCCGCGCCCAACCCGCTGCTGGCCGCCGTCCGGGCCGATCCGAAGGTCACCCTCGCGGTCACCGACGGCTACGCCTTCGCGCCGGGCCACTGGCGCGGCGCACCTGGCACACCGACCAGCTACTACGCCTCGGTCCACTTCCACTGCACCGCCGAGGTGGTGGAGTCCGCGGCCGGCAAGGCGGAGATCCTCAACCGCCAGCTGGCGCACTTCCAGCCGGAGACGCCGGAGGTCCGGGTGGTGCCCGGCGAGGGCGAGTTGGCCCGGCAGCTGCCCGGACTGCGCGCGCTCCGGCTGACCGTCGACGAGGTGCGGGCCAAGTTCAAGTACGACGACAAGAAGCCGGCCGAGGCACAGTACGCGATCGCCGACCGGCTCGCCGAGCGTGCCGACGGCCCGGGGCGCGGCCGGGACCAGTACGCCGCCGCCCGCGCCCAGTTGCTCCGCCGTCACCGGCGGCGCACCGACGGGCCGCGCACCGCACCGCAGGGCCCCGCCGGCCCCCTGGGCAACGCCCCGCGCTCCGACCTCCCGCGCACCACCGGACGGCGCACCGACGGGCCGCACACCACCGGCTGACCCCGGATCACCCGGTCGGCCGCCAACTCGGGCAGGTCGGCCGCCGCGCTGCTCGAATGTGAGACGAGCCCTGCCCACTCGGCGTCGGAGCGGGCCCGTCGACCTCCGGGAGCGCGCGTGTCCTCAGTCAACAGCCAACGGGCGGCCGGCGAGGCCCACCTCGGCCACGTGGTGTTCATCTCGGCGGCCGCCGCCATGGGCGGCTTCCTGTTCGGCTACGACAGCGCGGTGATCAACGGTGCCGTGACGGGCATCCAGAAGCACTTCGCGGTGGGCCACGGCACCACCGCCTTCGTGGTGGCCATCGCCCTGCTCGGCTCGGCCCTGGGGGCGGTGCTCGCCGGCCGGCTCGCCGACCACCTCGGCCGGGTCCGCACGATGCTGCTGGCCGCCGCGCTGTTCGCGGCCAGCGGTATCGGCTCGATGTTCCCGCCGAACATCGAGACGCTCGCCGCCTGGCGCGTGGTCGGCGGAATCGCGATCGGCATCGCCTCGGTGATCGCCCCCACCTACATCGCCGAGGTCGCCCCGACCGCCTACCGCGGCCGGCTCGCCTCTTTCCAGCAGATGGCGATCGTGCTCGGCATCACCGTCTCCCAGCTCGCCAACTGGGCGCTCAACCAGGCCGCCGGCGGCGAGTCCACCAACCACCTCGGCGGCATCCAGGCCTGGCAGTGGATGCTCGGTGTCGAGGCCATCCCGGCCCTGGTGTACGGGCTGATGGCGCTCGCCATCCCGGAGTCGCCGCGCTTCCTGATCGCCGACCACCGCGAGGAGCAGGCCCGCAAGGTGCTGGCGGAGGTCGAGGGCGAGGGCGTGGACCTGGACGCCCGGGTGGCGGAGATCCGCTCGGTGCTGGAGTCCGCCCACAAGCCCCGGCTCAAGGACCTGCTCGGCGGCCGCTTCGGCCTGCTGCCGATCGTCTGGGTCGGCATCGGCGCCTCGGTGTTCCAGCAGTTCGTCGGCATCAACGTGATCTTCTACTACTCGTCCTTCCTGTGGCAGTCGGTCGGCATCAACGAGTCCAACTCGCTGCTGATCAGCCTCTCCACCTCGATCATCAACGTGATCGGCACGGTGATCGCGATGGCCCTGGTGGACCGGATCGGCCGCAAGCCGCTCGCCCTGGCCGGCTCGATCGGCATGGCGGCCGCACTGGGCACCGCCGCCTGGGCGTTCTCCTACCGGGAGGGCACCGGCACCACCGCCACCCTGGACAACACCCACGCCACCGTCGCCCTGATCGCGGCGCACGTCTTCGTGCTCTGCTTCGCCTTCTCCTGGGGCGTGGTGGTCTGGGTCCTGCTCGGCGAGATGTTCCCCAACCGGATCCGCGCGCTGGCGCTGTCCGTCGCCGCCTCGGCGCAGTGGATCGCCAACTGGGCGATCACCGTCAGCTTCCCGGACCTCGCCGACTGGAACCTCTCGGCGACGTACGTCATCTACGCGGCCTTCGCCCTGCTCTCCATCCCGTTCGTGGTCTTCTGCATCAAGGAGACCAAGGGCCGTGCCCTGGAGGAGATGGGCTGACCCGGCCCACCCCGCCGAACACCCGCCGCACGCGGCCCGACCCACCGAGAGGAAGCCATGCCTGACGAGGGCGGCTCCCGGCAGAACGTGACCTTCCCGAGCAACGGCCGCACCGCGCACGGCTACCTGGCCCGCCCGCCGCAGGGGGTCGGGCCGGGCCTGGTGGTGGTGCAGGAGTGGTGGGGGCTCACCTCGCACATCGCCGACGTGGCCGACCGCTTCGCCGCCGAGGGGTTCACCGTCCTGGCCCCCGACCTGTTCGGCGGCGCCACCACCCACGACGGTGCCGAGGCCGCCCGGTTCAAGCGCGAGCTCCCGGTCGACCGGGCGGTGGAGGACCTGGCCGGGGCCGTCGACCACCTGCTCGCCCTGGACGGCGTGGTCGGCGACGCGGTCGGCGTGGTCGGCTTCTGCATGGGCGGCGGCTTCGCCCTGCTGCTGGCCGCCCGGGCCGGCGACAAGGTGGCCGCCGTGGTCCCGTTCTACGGCCTGCCGCCCGATCCGGACTTCGACTACCGCGGACTGACCGCCCATGTGCTCGGCCACTTCGGCGAGTTGGACGGCTCGATCCCGATGGCCGCGGTGGACGAGGCGGCGATCCGGATCGGCGAGGCCACCGACGTCCGCCCGGAGATCCACTTCTACCCGGCCGGGCACGCCTTCATGAACGACGAGAACCTGATCGGCACCCACGACCCGCTCCAGGCCCGGATCGCCTGGCGCCGGACCCTCACCTTCCTCTGGGGCCACCTCGGCTGAGGGGGCCACCTCGGCCGATGGGACCCCCGGCTGATGGGACCCCCTCGGCCGATCGGGCCTCGGCCGAAACCCCGTGCTCCGGGCGTCCGGGCGGGTAAACCGGATGGACACCCGTACGGCCCCACGGCATAGTCTCCGGGTGCCGACCCCACTCCCGTCCCCGCGCCGCTTCGCCTGGGCGAGCCGCAACTTCCGCGTCCAGACCGCCGCCACCGTGATCAGCGGCCTCGGCAACGCCGGCGCCCCCATCGCCACCGCCTTCGCCGTGCTCGGCACCGGCGGCACCACCACCGAGGTCGGCTACGTCACCGCCGCCCGGCTGGTGCCCACCGTGCTGCTCATGGTGGTCGGCGGCACCCTCGCCGACCGGCTGCCGCGCCACCTGATCATGGTCGCCGCCAATGTGTTCAGCGGGGTCTCCCAGGCCGTCCTGGCCGCCCTGGTGCTGACCGGGGAGGTCCGGCTCTGGCAGATGCTGGCGCTCTCCGCGGCCGGCGGGGCCGGCTACGCCCTCTACTCCCCCGCCTCCGGCGGCATGATCATGCAGGCCGTCCCGCAGGAGCACGCCGCCCGCGCCTTCGCGGTCTTCCGGATGGGCCTCAACGCCTCCCAGATCGGCGGCGCCGCCCTCGGCGGCGCCCTCACCGCCGCCGTCGGCCCCGGCTGGGTGCTCGCCCTGGACGCGCTGTGCTTCCTGGCCGCCGCCGTCCTCCGCTTCTTCCTGGAGCCGGAGCAGGTCCCCGCGTCGACCGGCAGCAGCATGCTGCGCGATCTGCGCGAGGGCTGGCGGGAGTTCGCCTCCCGCCGCTGGCTCTGGGTGATCGTGCTCCAGTTCTCCGTGCTGGTCGCCTGCGTCAACGCGGTGGAGTCGGTGTACGGGCCGACCGCCGCCAAGGAGCGGCTCGGCGGCGCGGGCGCCTGGGGCCTGGCGATGTCCGCCTACGGCGTCGGCCTGGTGGCCGCCGGCGTGTTGATGACCCGCTGGCGGCCCCGCCGGATCCTGCTGGTCGGCAACTGGGGGGTCTTCCTGTTCGGCGTGCCCGCCGTGGCCCTCGCCGCCGAGGTGCCGCTGCCGTTGCTGGTCGTCGCGATGTTCCTGTCCGGCGTCGGCGTCACCGTCTTCAGCGTCAACTGGATGGTCGCGCTCCAGCAGGAGATACCCGAGGAGATGTTCTCCCGGGTGTCCGCTTACGACGAACTCGGCTCCTACTCGCTGGCCCCGGTCGGCACGGCGCTGGCCGGCCCCGCGGCCGTGGCGCTCGGCCTGTCCGGCGCGCTCTGGGCGTGCGCCGTCGCCTGTCTGGTGCTCAGCGCGGTCGTCCTGCTGGACCCGCAGGTCCGCCGCCTGAGCCGTCGGAGCACGTCGGACGCACCGGTGCCCGTCGGCGAGCCCGCGCCCACCCCGTGAGCGCCCCGTGCGCCCCGCGTGCGCCCGCCCGCGGGCAACCGGAGGTGTGCGAGGGTCGTCCGAACAGGCAGGAAACACCACCGCATCCGAGGGGCCACCGGTGCCGAAGCCACTGCTGTTCCTGGACGTCGACGGCGTCCTGAACCCGGTCTGCCCGCACCCGGACGCCGGGTTCGACGCCCACACCCTGTTCGGCTACACCGTCCTGCTGTCCGCCCGGCACGGCACCTGGCTGCGCGAGCTCGCCGGAACGTACGACCTGGTCTGGGCCACCACCTGGGAGGAGCACGCCAACACCCACATCGCCCCTGCGATCGGCCTGGACCCGCTCCCCGTGGTCACCTTCACCGGCTACGTCCCGCAGCCCGGCGACCCGCGCGTCCCGCTGATGGAGCTGTTCTCCGCCGCCAAGTGGGCCCCGCTGCTGCGCTACGCCGACGGCCGGCCGTTCGCCTGGGTGGACGACGTCATCCCGCCGCGGCTGGTCCGCCGCTCCCAGTGGCGCCGGGACCGCCTGCTGCTGCCCGTCGACCCCGGCCAGGGCCTGGAACGCCGGCACGTCGACCGGCTGCTCGCCCGTCCGCCGCGCGGCCAGGCGCTCTCGCTCAAGGGGTCGGAAGCCAGCTGACGTGCCCGGCCAGCAGGGCGTACCCGACGAAGGCCACGGTGTCGATCAGCGCGTGCGCCACCACCAGCGGCATCACCCGCCCCCAGCGCCGGTACAGCAGGCAGAACACCACGCCCATCACCATGTTGCCGATCAGCCCGCCGACCCCCTGGTACAGGTGGTACGAGCCGCGCAGCACCGAACTCGCCGCCACCGCGGCGGGCCACGACCACCCCAACTGCCGCACCCGGCGCAGCAGGTAGCCGAGGACGACGACCTCCTCCAGGACGGCGTTCTGCCAGGCCGACAGCAGCAGCACTGGTACCCGCCACCACACGTCCGGCAGCCCGGACGGCGCCACCGTGAGGTTGTACCCGGCCGCCTGCGAGGCCAGGTAGAGCGCCAGCCCAGACCCGCCGATCGCGGCCGCGACGGCGGCGCCCCGCCCCAGGTCGCGCAGCTTCTGCCCGAGGTCGAAGCCCAACACCCGCAGCGTGACGCCCTCGCGCACCAGCAGGTAGCCGACCAGCACCACCGGCATCAGCCCGCGCCCGATGTAGTACAGCTGCCAGACGAGGTCCAGCCAGGGCCGCCCGGGCGCCCGCGAGCCGTTCAGCGTGGCGACCTGCTGGCCGAGCTTGAGCGGTTCGGTGAGCGAGGCGGCGAAGCTGATCAGCGCGCTGATCCCGCTGGCCCCGAGGGAGAGGCCGAGGACGATCAGCAGTTCCGCGCCGAACAGCCGACGGGTGGGCTTCGCGGTCTCCGGCGCGGTCGGGACGGTGGTCACGGGGGCTCCAGCGGAGGGGCGGTCGCTCCGGCCGTCGGCCGACCGCCGGAGCGATCATCCTGACACAACCGCCGGGACGCCCCGGCGGGGAGGCGGGTTCCGGGGGATCAGCCCACCGGCCAGGTGTGCACCGGCTCCCCGCCGCGCATGTGTTCGGCGTAGCGCCTGGTCATCGCGGCGAGCGCGGCCGGACGGTCCATCCCGTACTGCTCGCGCAGCCGGTGGAAGGTCGCGACCTGCCAGGACGCGCCGTTGGCGCGGCGCAGGCAGCGCTGCTCGATGATGCCCAGGTAGCGGTCCCGGTCGGCGGGCTCCACGCCCCACTCGTCGAGGCCCTGGTGGGCCATCGGCAGCAGCTCGTTCAGCACCAGGTCGACGGCGGACACGGTCTGCAGCCCGCCGCCGCGCCCGGCCCGCCCGGAGCGCGGCCACTGGAACACCGCGTCGATGCCGTACCGGGCGCCCTGCTGGAAGTTCTCGTCCGCCCGTTCGAACGGGAGCCGGGTCCAGATCGGCCGGGGCTGCTCGGCGAGCACCCGCACCAGCCCGTAGTAGAAGGCGGCGTTGGCCAGTGTGTCGGCCACCGTGGGCCCGGCCGGCAGGGCCCGGTTCTCCACCCGCAGGTGCGCCACCCCGCCCGCGATGTCGTACACCGGGCGGTTCCAGCGGTAGATGGTGCCGTTGTGCAGCCGCATCTCGGCGAGCCTGGGCGCACCGCCGGAGGCCAGCACCTTCAGCGGGTCCTCGTCGTCGCAGATCGGCAGCAGCGCGGGGAAGTACCGCAGGTTCTCCTCGAACAGGTCGTACGCCGAGTCCACCCAGCGCTCGCCGAACCAGGTGATGGGGCGCACGCCCTGCGCCTTGAGCTCCGCCGTACGGGTGTCGCAGGCCTGCTGGAAGAGCACCGGACGGGTCTCCCGCCACAGCTCCCGCCCGAACAGGAACGGCGAGTTGGCGCCGAGCGCGAGCTGCGGCCCGCAGATCGCCTGGGCCGCGTTCCACACCGAGGAGAACCGCTCCGGGGTCACCTGGAGGTGCAGCTGGAGCGAGGTGGCGGCGGCCTCGGCCACCATGGTGATCGACTCCAGCTGGAGGCGCTCGACCCCCTCGATGTCCAGGGCGATGTCCTCGCCCCGGGCGGCCAGGATCTGGTCGCTGAGCAGGCTGTACCGCTGGTTGTGGCTCATCGCGTCGAGGCCGGTGTGGGCGTGTTCCAGGGTCGGCAGGATACCCACCATGACGATCCGGGCGCCCGCCTCGGCCGCCCGCCGGTCGGCGTAGCGCAGCCCGGTGTCGATCTCCTCGCGCAGTTCCTCGAAGACGTGCCCGCAGAGCCGGTGCGGCGTGATGTTGACCTCGATGTTGAAGCGGCCCAGTTCGGTCTGGAAGTCGCTGGAGCCGATCGCGCTCAGCACCTGCGCGTTGTTCATGGCCGGCAGGCCCTGCTCGTCGGCCAGGTTGAGCTCGATCTCCAGGCCCATCACCGCCCGCGGCCGGTCGAAGCGGTCCTCGCGGAGCATCCGTCCGAGCGCTTCGAGACACGCGTGGAGCTTGCGCCGGTACAGCTGTCGGTCCGCCAGTTCCGCGCGAGTCGCCACGACCTTCTCGCCCACGGTCCCCTCCTCCAGAGCCACCCCGTCGAGCACCCGGTCGACCGACCGTGCAAGCATCATGCCCACCTCGAAGATCGATACCCGAATGCGCGTACTGGCTTGCATTGCAAGGCATCTGACGGAAAATCAGAAGAACTGTAGACTTGCCCGGCGCCACAGCCTGTGATAAACAGATCACCCTGTGCATCTGTTCGAATTGGTACAGCGCTCCGGCCGGTCCGCCTCGCCCCGAAGGCCCTCGTCGACGGCGGCGACCGCGCCGGCACCGCGATCCTGCACAACCGGACACGGCCGGGCCCCCGTCACCGAAGACGCGTCGCCCGCCACGCCGGTATGCCGCACTCGCACGCCGATCTCGCTTGGAGAGGCGGACCCCGCCATGACTCTGCAACCCCCCCAGCCCCCGCCGAGCGCACTGCGCGCCGTCCTGGGCGCGCTCGACTCGGAGACCGCGCTGCGCCAGCCCGCCGCCGCAGCACTGCGTCATCCGACCGGCCCGCTGCTCCCCGCCCACCCCCTCGCGGTGCACGTCCTGACCGGCGGGCGCCCGGAGCTCCCGGCCGCCCGCCGCACCGGCTGGCGCTTCCTGATCAAGGACGGCGCCGAGGTGGCCGCCGCCGCCGAGGTGGTGCAGAGCACCGAGGGCCACACCTTCTCCCACTTCACCGCGGGCCCCTACCTCGACTCGACGGTCCGGGCGCTGCGCGAGGCCTGGCAGCTCACCCAGAGCTCCCGGACCCGCCAGCAGCCCCGGCTGCTGACCTTTCCCGGCCAGTACGCCACGGCGCTGTGGCTGCACAGCCCCGACGGCGACCCGGCCGCCGACCTGCTGATCCCGCTGGCCCCGGCCCCGCTCGGCGTCACCGCGCACCGCGCCCGCCCGGCCGCCGAACTGCTGCCGCTGCTCGCCCGCGCCCCGCTCGCCAGGCCGCTGCTGCTCGGCTCCTCCTGACCCGCCGGCGCCCCCTCGGGCCGCCGGGCCCACCCGCCCGGCAGCCCGAGGCCGTACCCGCGCGCCCGAACGGCGCCCCGCGGTCCCCGGCCCTGCCGGCCCACCCGCCCCCGCGGCTCCTCACCCGAACGGCGACCACCCGTCCGGGCCATCCGGCATGGCCTCATCGGGCCATGCCACGACTGACCCACTGGTGCGCCTTTTCCCGCCGGCCCCACCTGAACGGGTGATCTCTACCCGGGAGTTGTGGCGCATGTCACGAAATCCCTGCGCGCGGGTCCCGGGATGCCGACACTGGGAACCAGCGTGGAAGGACCCCCTGTCCTACCCACTTGAACGCCGGTCCACACTAGGCCGGCGTGCGGACAGGATCCGACCACCGCGGCGGTTCCGGACGGCACGGCCTCCGGCGACCGCACCACGGGGAGGATCGCAGAGCGAAGCGAGGGTACGCGTATGTGCCAGCACCGTCCTGAGTGCCCATCGGCCGAGTCCGAGGACCGCGAGGCGGCCGCGTCGGTGGCCCGCCATCCGGAGCAGGGCTGGAGCCTGCTCTGCAACGGCGTCGTCCTGTTCGAGGACACCGGAGAGCTGCTGCCCGACGGCCGGGTGATCGCCCCGCGCCGCCCCGTCGCCCACGCGGCCTGACCACCCGTCCGGCCGTACGGCGGGGGCAGCCGCCGACTCGACAGCAACACGGGCAGGGCCCCGGCGGAAACTCCGCCGGGGCCCTGTCGTGCGGGTCGGACCTCCTAGGGCCCGGTCCGGTCAGACGCCGTACTCGTCCAGCGGCGGGCAGGAGCAGACCAGGTTGCGGTCGCCGTACGCGCCGTCGATCCGGCTCACCGGCGGCCAGTACTTGTCCGCCGGGTTCACGCCGGCCGGGAAGACCGCCTCCTGCCGCGAGTAGCCGTGCGCCCAGTCGCCGGCCAGCGTGGCGGCGGTGTGCGGGGCGTTGCGCAGCGGGTTGTCGTCGGCCGCCCACTCGCCCGAGCCGACCTTGTCGATCTCGGCCCGGATGGTGATCATCGCGTCGCAGAACCGGTCGATCTCGTACAGGTCCTCGGACTCGGTCGGCTCGATCATCAGCGTGCCGGCCACCGGGAAGGACATCGTCGGCGCGTGGAAGCCGTAGTCGATCAGGCGCTTGGCGATGTCGTCCACCGTCACGCCCGTCTCCTTGGTCAGCGGGCGCAGGTCGATGATGCACTCGTGCGCGACCAGCCCGCCCGGGCCGGTGTAGAGCACCGGGAAGTGCGGCGCCAGGCGCTTGGCGATGTAGTTGGCGTTCAGCACCGCGACCTGGGTCGCGCGCTTGAGGCCCTCGCCGCCCATCAGCCGGACGTACGCCCAGGAGATCGGCAGGATGGCCGCCGAGCCCCACGGCGCGGCCGAGATCGGGCCCACGCCGGTGGCCGGGCCGGCCTCCGCCTGCAGCGGGTGGTTCGGCAGGTACGGCGCCAGGTGGGCGCGCACCGCGACCGGGCCGACGCCCGGGCCGCCGCCGCCGTGCGGGATGCAGAAGGTCTTGTGCAGGTTCAGGTGGGAGACGTCCGCGCCGAACTTGCCCGGCTTGGCGAGGCCGACCAGGGCGTTCAGGTTGGCGCCGTCCACGTACACCTGGCCGCCGGCCTCGTGCACCAGGGCGCAGATGTCGGTGATCTGGGTCTCGTACACGCCGTGGGTCGACGGGTAGGTGACCATCAGCACCGACAGGTTGTCGCGGTGCTGCTCGATCTTGGCCTTCAGGTCCTCGACGTCCACGTCGCCGTCGACCAGGGTCTTCACCACGACCACCCGCATGCCGGCCATCACGGCGGAGGCCGCGTTGGTGCCGTGCGCGGAGGACGGGATCAGGCAGACGTCACGCTGGGTGTCACCGTTGGCGTGGTGGTAGGCGCGGACGGCCAGCAGGCCGGCCAGCTCGCCCTGCGAGCCGGCGTTCGGCTGGATCGAGACGGCGTCGTAGCCGGTCACCTCGACCAGCTGCTGCTCCAGCTGGCGGATCAGGGTGAGGTAGCCCTGGGCCTGGTCGATCGGCGCGAAGGGGTGCAGCTGGCCGAACTCCGGCCAGGTCACCGCCTCCATCTCGGTGGTCGCGTTGAGCTTCATGGTGCAGGAGCCCAGCGGGATCATGCCACGGTCCAGCGCGTAGTCCCGGTCCGACAGGCGGCGCAGGTAGCGCAGCATGGCGGTCTCCGAGCGGTGGCTGTGGAAGACCGGGTGGGTCAGGTACTCGTCCTCGCGCAGCAGCGCGGCGGGCAGCGCGTCGGCGGCCTCGGGGACCTCGACCGGCTCGACGCCGAACGCGGCCCAGACGCCGGCCAGGTGCTCGCGGGTGGTGGTCTCGTCGGTGGAGACGGAGATCCGGTCCGCGCCGTCCTGGAACACGTTGATGCCGTTGGCACGGGCGGCGGCGGCGATCTCGGCGGCGCGGCCCGGGACGACGGCGGTGACGGTGTCGAAGAACTCGCCGTGCAGCAGCTCGACGCCGCCGGCCCGCAGGCCCTCGGCGAGGGCGGCGGCGTAGCGGTGGGTGCGGCGGGCGATGTCGGCCAGGCCGTCGGGGCCGTGGTAGACGGCGTACATCGAGGCCATCACGGCGAGCAGCACCTGGGCGGTGCAGATGTTGCTGGTGGCCTTCTCGCGGCGGATGTGCTGCTCGCGGGTCTGCAGCGCCAGGCGGTAGGCGCGGTTGCCGTCGACGTCGACGGAGACGCCGACCAGGCGGCCGGGCAGCGAGCGGGCGTACTCGGCGCGCACCGACAGGTAGCCGGCGTGCGGGCCGCCGAAGCCCATCGGAACGCCGAAGCGCTGCGAGGTGCCGCAGGCGATGTCGGCGCCCAGCGAGCCCGGGGACTTGAGCAAGGTCAGCGCGAGCAGGTCGGCGGCGACGGCGACGATCGCGCCCAGGCCGTGCGCCTGCTCGATCACCGGGGTGAGGTCGCGGACCACGCCGGTGGCACCCGGGTACTGGAGCAGCACGCCGAAGACGCCGCGCTCGGCGATCTCGGCCGGGATGCCCTCGGACAGGTCGGCGACGACGACCTCGACGCCGGTCGGCACGGCGCGGGTGTTGATCACCGCGACGGTCTGCGGCAGGGTCTCGGCGTCGACCAGGAAGACGCCGCCCTTGACCTTGGTGACGCGGCGGGCCAGCGCCATCGCCTCGGCGGCCGCGGTGCCCTCGTCCAGCAGGGAGGAGCCGGAGGTCGGCAGGCCGGTCAGGTCGGAGACCAGGGTCTGGAAGTTCAGCAGCGCCTCCAGGCGCCCCTGCGAGATCTCCGGCTGGTACGGGGTGTAGGCGGTGTACCAGGCCGGGTTCTCCATGACGTTGCGCAGGATCACCGGCGGGGTGAAGGTGCCGTAGTAGCCCAGGCCGATCATCGGCTGGAGCACCTGGTTGCGGCCGGCCAGCTCGCGCAGTTCGGCGAGGACCTGGGCCTCGGACCGGCCCGCGGGCAGGTCCAGGGCGGTGATGGAGCGGATCGCCTCGGGCACCGCGGTCCCGGCGAGCTCGTCCAGCGAGCCGTAGCCGACGGACGCCAGCATCTTCTCCTGCGCGGCGGCGTCGGGGCCAATGTGGCGGTTCTCGAAGGGGCTGGCCAGCTCAAGCTCGGTGAGGGTCGAGGCGCCGGTGGGGCGTCCCGCGTTCGGCTGGGCGTTCATGGTGGTCGAGGCCTCCTGGTCACGGACCGGCGGGGGTACGCACGCCGGCCGGCCCCACCGCTGCGGGCAGCGGACGAGCCTGGGCGCGCGGACCCAACAGGCCTCCCCCTCTGTCATCGGGACCTGAGAGCTTCACCCGCACGGAGCGCTGTGGGCGCTCCGCCGGCTTGCACCGTCGGTGAGGGTGGTGATCGCCGGCTTCCGTGCCGACGCTCCTGCCCTGCTTTCCAGAGTGACCTACCCCACACGGTACGGATGCCTGAGAGATTCCGGGGAGGAGTTGCTCCTTCGGCGCTCCGACCAGCGGTTTTCGTGATCGGAGACTCTCCCGAGCGGGCTCTGCGGTCGCCGCCCAGGGTACCAGCGGGAGGCCCCCCGATCACGGGTGTGTCTGGTCACTGGAGGTCTACGCGCGTCCCCCGGACGGTCCAGTGCCAACCCCGTACGGCGCACCCGGGGTCGCGCTCGTCCGATTCATGGCTTTTGGTGTGAAGTGGCGGACGGAATCGGGTGCTCCGGCCGCCTTCCTGCGGGAGTTCCGCAGGTTCAGCGCGCGGGAGGAAAGAAGTGCAGACGGACATCGACCCCCGGGACCTCATCGGCCACAAGGCCGTCGACCGCAACGGAGACAAGATCGGCACGGTCGACGAGGTCTACCTGGACGACGCCACCGGCCGGCCCGAGTGGGCCGCGGTCCGGACCGGCATCTTCGGCCGGGACGCCTTCGTCCCGCTGACCACGAGCGAGTTCGCCGGCGACGAGCTCCGGGTGCCGTACGACAAGTCGTTGGTGAAGGAGTCGCCGGACTTCGGCGTCGGCCAGCACCTGTCCCCCGCCCAGGAGCTCCAGCTCTACCGCTACTACGGGCTCGACACCCCGATGGACAGCCGCCCGAACGGCGAGAACGGGAGCCGGCCCAGGCAGCCCGACCTCGACTTCGGCACCACGGCGGCGGCCGCCGCCACGACGACCGCGGCGGCCCCGGCCAAGTCGCTCACCTTCCACACCCCCGAGCGGTCACCCGAACGGTCGCCCGAGCACTCCCCCGAGCCCGCACCGGCCAGGACCCCCGCTGCCGCCGCCCCCGTTGCCGCCGACACCACCAGGACCGCCCCGGAGGCCGACATGCGGACCCTCAGCACCCCCGCGGCCCCCATGGCGCCCCCGCCGGCCGAGCCCGGCTTCGCCGCACCCGCCGCGCCCGCCGCCACCACCGCCTCCGCCGCCCCCGTCGTGGAGCCGAAGCCGCAGCCCGCCACCACGCCCGCCCCGATGGCCACCACCACCGCGACCGTCACCGCGACCGCGACCGCCGACGCCTCCTCGTCCGCCCCCAGCAGCCCGGTCGAGATCACCTGCCGGGAGGAGCGGCTGGAGATCACCACCGAGTGGCACAGCCTCGGCACCGCGAAGCTGCGCAAGTACGTGACGACCGAACAGGTGGAGCGCCGCATCCCGGTGGTCCGCGAGCGCGTCCGGGTCGAGCGGACGCCGATCAGCGACGCCGAACGCGCCACGCTCACCGAGAAGGAGATCTCCGAGGCCGTCGAGGAGGTGACCCTCCGCGAGGAACGCGCGGTGGTGCGCAAGTACCTCGCCCCCGTCGAGCGGGTCCGCCTGATCGTCGAGCGGTACACGACCGAGGAGGTGGTCCGGGAGGAACTCCGCCGCGAGAACGTCGAGGTCCACGACGCCACCGCCGCCCGGCCCACCGCCTCGGCAACCCCCTCCCCTTCCTCCGCCCCGCCCTCCAGCGCGTCCCCCGACGCGGCCCGTGACACGGCCCACGAGGCGCCCCGCCCGGCCGGCCTGCGGCCGCTCGTCTGACCGCGGGGGCAACGCCCCGCGACGAGGGCCCCGGACACCGTCCGGGGCCCTCGTCGCGCGCCCGAACGGCCCTTGTCGCGTACCCGACCGTTCGTCTTTGCCAAAGCTTAACCGCTCGATATTTGACACTCTGAAGTATCTCCCTGCATGGTTACTTCAGTTCATTCACTATGTACGGGAGGAAGCAACCGTGAGTGAGGCACCACAGCCCACCACCGCGGCCGAGAAGCAGAGCAGCGCCCGGGTCCTGCCGGCCCTCATCCTGGCGATGCTGTCGTTCAGCGTGGTGCAGACCGCGGTCG
Organism: Kitasatospora sp. NPDC058048; assembly: GCF_042885555.1. Classification (NCBI taxonomy): domain Bacteria; kingdom Bacillati; phylum Actinomycetota; class Actinomycetes; order Kitasatosporales; family Streptomycetaceae; genus Kitasatospora; species Kitasatospora sp. NPDC058048. Next base: position 277,612 of record NZ_JBHVRT010000008.1, read on the forward strand.
TCCCGATCCTGCCCTCGCTGGCCAAGGAACTGAGCGTCTCCGCCTCCAGCATCACCTGGCTGATGACCGCCAACCTGCTCTCCGCAGCCGTGCTGACTCCCCTCCTGGGCCGCTTCGGCGACCTCCGGGGCCGCAAGCCGATGCTGCTGATCTCGCTGGCCGGCCTGGTCGCCGGTTCGGCGCTGGCGGTCAGCACCCACTCCTTCACCTGGCTGGTCGTCGCCCGTGTCCTCCAGGGCGCCGGCGGTGGCGTCCTGCCGCTGGCGATCAGCATCGTCCGGGACGAGCTGCCCAAGCGGAAGGTGACCGGCGGTGTCGCCGCCATCAGCGCCTCGATGGGCGTCGGCTCCGGCCTCGGCCTGGTCGCCACCGGCCTCCTGCTGGAGCACTGGGACTACAAGTCGATCTTCTGGATGGGCCTGGTCTTCGGCCTGATCGCGATCGCCCTGGTCGCCTTCCGTGTCCCGACCGACCCGGTCACCGACAAGGAGGGCGGCGCCGACCCGCTCGGCGCCCTCACCCTGGCCGGCTGGCTCTCCGCGCTGCTGGTCGCGGTCAGCCAGGGCAACCACTGGGGCTGGACCTCCAACAAGACGCTCGGCCTGTTCGCCGTCGCCGCCGTGGTCGCCCTGGTCTGGGGGATCATCGAGACCAAGGTCGCGCACCCGCTCGTGGACATGAAGATGATGGCCCGTCCGGCCGTCGCCTTCACCAACGTGGCCGGCCTGCTCATCGGCTTCGGCATGTACGGCTCCTTCATGGTCATCAGCAACTTCGCCCAGACCCCGGAGAAGCTGACCCACTACGGCTTCACCGCCAGCGTGCTGCACGCCGGCCTGCTGCTGCTGCCGTCCGCGATCGGCTCGATGGTCGCCGCCCCGGTCGGCGCCCTGCTGATCGCCCGTCGCGGCCCGCGTCTGCCGCTGGTCCTCGGTGGCGTCCTCGGCGCCGTCGCGATGGCCTACCTGGCCGTGCGCCACGGGCACGAGGGCGACATCTACACCGCCTCGGCGATCTTCGGTCTCGGCGTCGGCCTCGCCTTCGCCGCGATGCCGGCCTACATCAACGGCGCCGTCCCGGTCGAGCAGAGCGGCATCGCCAACGGCATGAACTCCGTGCTGCGCACGGTCGGTGGCGCGATCGGCACCGCCGTCATGGCCGCCATCCTGACCGGCGACACCATGAAGCTGCCGCCGCAGATCCCGCTCTCCCTGCCCACCCTGGACGCCTACAAGCACGCGTTCTGGACGGCGGCCGTCATCTGCGCCGTCGCCGGCATCGTCCCGTTCCTGATCCGCGGCGGCTCCGCGGCCGCCACCGCGACGGTCGCCGGCGGCGCGGCCCAGCAGGACTCCAGCCCCGAGCTGGTCAAGACCGACGCCTGACAGGGCGTCCGGCCCCCGCGCTCAGGGACAGGGCGCGGGGCCCCGGCCTCCGTACGTCGCGAGGGCATCACGAACGTACGGGGTCCGGCACGGTGATCGGCCCCACCCGGTACTCCCCCACCGGGTGGGGCCGCTTCGCGTTTCAGGCGCCCTCCGCCGGACCGCCGCCCTCGTCCGGCACCCCGTCCGCCCCCTCGTCCCGGCGCAGCGGCAGCGGCCGGGAGGGCTCGAGCGCCGGGTCGTCCACCGCGAAGGTCCGCACCCGCCCGCGCTCGCTCCACGGCGTCTCGAACCGTACGGTGACCCTCCCGACGCCGCTGCCCTGCACCCAGCCCGGTCCGTACTCCGCGTGCCGGACGTCCTGCCCGGGCATCCAGCGCCGCACCACGACGGCCTCCGGCTCCTCCGCGGCCTCCTCGGTCTCGGCCGCCGCCTCCGCGTGCTCCGCGGCCTCCTCCCGCAGCGCCTGGGCGAACAGGTCCTCCTGGGTGTAGTCGGCGAGTTGGGCGACGCCCACGCCGAGCAGCCGGACCCCGCCGGTGATGTCGACCTGCTCGGCCAGCCGGCGCGCGGTCGCGGTGATCACCGTCTCGTCGTCGGTGGGCCCGCCCAGCGTCTCCGAGCGGGTCAGCGTCGAGAAGTCGAACCGCCGGACCTTGAGCACCACCGTCCGCCCGGAGCGCCCGGCCGCGCGCAGCCGCCGCACGCACCGCCCGGCCAGCGCCTCCACCTCGCGCAGCACCCGCTCCCGGTCGGCCAGGTCCACCTCGTAGGTGTCCTCCACCGACACGGACTTGGCGTCCTGGTCGGCGATCACCGGCCGTTCGTCCAGCCCCGTGGACATCTGGAAGATCCCCGCGCCGTGCGCCCGCCCGACCAGCTGCACCAGCTCCGCCTCCCCCGCCTCCGCGAGGTCGGCCACCGTGTTCAGCCCGGCCCGGCGCAGCACCTGCTCGGTGGCCGGCCCGATCCCGGGCAGCGCCCGCACCGGCATCGGGCCGAGCACGGCCCGCTCCTGCCCGGGCTCGACCATCACCAGCCCGTCCGGTTTGGCCTGCTCGGAGGCGATCTTGGCCATCAGCTTGGACCCGGCCGCCCCGACCGATCCGGTCAGCCCGGTCAGCCGCTGGATGTCCGCCCGCAGGTCCTCCGCCAGCGCCAGCACCAGCCGCTCGCCGGTCTCGTGGTCCGCCTCCAGCAGCGCCGGTCCGTACGGACCGGCCTCCAGGTCCACGAAGGCCTCGTCCAGGCTGAGTGGCTGCACCAGTGGGGAGAGCTGCCGCAGCAGCCCCATCACGATCTCGCTGTTCTGCCGGTAGGCCTCGAACCGCCCCGACAGGAAGGCGGCGTTGGGGCAGAGCCGGCGCGCCTGCGCCATCGGCATCGCCGAATGCACCCCGAACCTGCGTGCCTCGTACGAGGCCGTGGAGACCACCCCGCGTCCGCCGAGCCCGCCGACGACCACCGGCTTGCCGCGCAGGCTCGGCTTGGCCGCCTGCTCCACCGCCGCGAAGAAGGCGTCCATGTCGAGGTGGATGATGCTCGGCAGAGATCGCACCCGCCGATCATCGCGTACGGGTCCGACAGTGCGTGCGAACCCGGCCGGACGGCCCGCGCCCGGGGGCTACCGCTTCGCCGCCTCCGCCAGCGCCTTCGGGATGCCGTCCTCCTGGGGCCCCAGGAACAGCGGGTCCGGCCGCAGCCAGGCGTTGGCCGCGGCCTTGCCCGCCCCGGCCACCTCCCGCAGCCCGCCGTACAGCCAGGTCGCGTCGTGCAGTTCCGGCACGCCGACGGCGTAGGAGCGGATGCCCGCCGCCTCGCACAGGGCCAGCGCGCGGCGGACGTGGAAGTCCTGGCTGACCAGCACCGCGTGGTCCACTCCGAAGATCCGGCGCGCCCGGGTGCAGGAGTCCCAGGTGTCGAAGCCCGCGTAGTCGCGGACCACCCGGTCCTCGGGCACCCCGTGCTCGGTCAGGTAGGTGTACATCGCGTCGGGCTCGTCGTACTCGATCCGCCCGTTGTCCCCGGTCACCAGGATCGCCTGCACCTTCCCCTCCCGGTACAGGTCCACCGCCGCGACCAGCCGGTGCTCCAGGTACGCGGAGGGCTTGCCCTGGTACAGCCCGGCGCCGAAGACCACGGCGACCGGCGCGGAAGGTGCGCTCTCCACCGTGCCCACCCGGTCCCCGGCGGCGAACCACACCCAGGCGCTCGGCGCCAGCGCGAGCGAGCAGAGCACCGTTCCGACCTGGAACACCCTGCGCTGCGTCCGCCGCTGCCGCAGCCGCGTCCTCAGCAGCCCGGCCCTGCGCCGCAGCAGCCCCGATATCCCGATGCCGACCTCCACGTGCCCTCCCTCGATCCCGTCAACCAGGCAACACGACGAGGCCGCGGGTCCGAACGGTTCCCCGTCCGGGCCCGCGGCCCCGTCGAACGCCTGCTCAGACCGCCCGGTTGCGCCGCTGGGCCAGCTCGTCGGCCGGGTCGTGCCCGACCAGGGTCTCGCCGGTGTCGGTGCGCTCGGCGTGCAGCCGGCCGAGGGTGAGCTCCAGCTCCCGCCAGACCGCTCCCACCGCGATGCCGAAGACTCCTTGACCGCCCTTCAGCAGGTCCACCACCTGCTGCGGCGTGGTGCACTCGTACACCGTCGCGCCGTCGCACATCAGCGTCAGCCCGGCCAGGTCGGCCTGGTCGGCGGCCTGGAGGTGGGCGACCGCCACCCGGATGTTCTGCAGCGAGACACCCGCGTCGAGCAGCCGCTTCACGATCTTCAGCAGCAGGATGTCGCGGAAGCTGTAGAGCCGCTGGCTGGTCGACGGGTACGCGGTGCGGACGCTGGGCTCCAGCAGTCCGGTGCGGGCCCAGTAGTCCAGCTGGCGGTAGGTGATGCCGGCCGCCGCGCAGGCCGTCGGGCCGCGGAAGCCGAGCAGGTCGGACGTCGGGGCCAGCCGCTCGATGGCCGGCTGGCCCGGTTGTACGGCCGGGAACCTGCCCATCCGGGGGAGATCCGTGACGGTGCGAGCGGTGCGCGGCATGTGCACGGCGCACCGGCCTCCCACGGCCGCGTCATCGCCGGTGCTGCTCATGCCTGCCTCCGTCCACTTGTGCTGCGGGCAACCCGACTGCGGGCATCGGCCACCCGGACAGCCACTCCTGACGGTAGGCAGTCCCCTATGACCCGTCAACGATCGCCACGCCGGGTCAGACAAACCACATCACTCAGGAGAGTGGTTTTTCGTGCCCCTAGTGTGGGTAGATGGACGGTTTTTGGCAAAACGGTCGGCCACATGGCCGCACGGCCGGTCCCCGCTACTGCGGACCGCTGCCCCCGAAGTCCTCGGGCGACACCTGGTCGAGGAACTCGCGGAACTTCTCGACCTCGTCCTCCTGCTCGTCCGGGATCGCGATGCCCGCCTCGGCGAGCACCTCCTCGCTCCCGTAGATCGGCGTGCCGGTGCGCAGCGCCAGCGCTATGGCGTCGGACGGCCGGGCGCTCACCTCGACCCCGCCGGAGAAGACCAGTTCGGCGTAGAACACGCCCTCCCGCAGGTCGGTGATCCGGACCTCGGTGAGCTGCTGGCCGAGCGCCTCCAGGACGTCCTTGAAGAGGTCGTGCGTCAACGGGCGCACCGGCGTCATGCCCTGCTGGGCGAAGGCGATCGCGGTCGCCTCGCCGGGGCCGATCCAGATCGGCAGGTAGCGATCGCCCCCGACCTCCCGCAGCAGCACGATCGGCTGGTTGGAAGGCATCTCCACTCGGACACCCACGACGTCGAGCTCATTCACACACGCAACCCTATGGCTCCGCTCCCGGATATGAAAGCGCAGAGCCGACGCCGCTGGTCAGCGCGGTGCAGCCGGTGCCGCCGGAATACCACGGCCGCTATCCGCGGGACCGCAGACCGGCCTGGACCATCGCCGCGTGCAGCCGCACCGACAGGGTCGCGAGCTCCCGGGCGGTGGCCTCCGCGTGCGCCCTGGTCTGCGGGTTCCGGTGCCGGCGCAGCGGCGCCACCACCTGCTCCACCAGCGCGATCTCGCGGTCCGCCGCGGCCTTCATGGCGCGCAGGTGCCGGGGCTCCAGGCCGTACCGGCCGAGCTCCGCGACCAGTCGGGCCACCTGGAGCGCCTCGCCGTCGTAGCCGCCGTCCGGGCCCGCGGCGACCAGCCCGTAGGACTCCCACTCGGCCAGCTCGGGTTCCCCAGCCTCGGCCGCCGCGAGCAGTTCGGCACGCCCCAGCCGGACGCCGGAGGGCACCTCGCCGGCGGCCACCAGCTCCCGGTCCGCCTCCTCCAGCGGCCCGGGCCGGGTGTCGGCGGCGGAGGGCAGCGCGGGAGGGTTCTCGCCGCGCTCGATCGCGTCCAGGTGCTCCCGGATCACCCGCAGCGGCAGGTAGTGGTCCCGCTGCATGCGCAGGACGTAGGCCAGCCGCTCGACGTCGGCCGGGCTGAACTTGCGGTACCCCGAGGGCGTGCGCTGCGGCTCGACCAGCCCCTCCGCCTCCAGGAAGCGGATCTTGGAGATGGTGACCTCGGGGAAGTCGTCGCGCAGGAAGGCCAGCACCGCGCCGATGCTCAGCAGTTCGTCACCACCGCGCCGCCGCCCGGCGGGCCGCTCGCTCCGGAGCGGCTGCCGCGGGCCCGCGACCACCCCGCGCCCGCCGCGGTCCGCCTGCGGACCGGACGGGATGGGGGTGGCCGCCCCGAGAGAAGAGGAAGGGGTATTCGTATTCACTCGGGCTCCTGCCGACGTCGCTTTCAGTACCCCCGGTTGTGGCCGGCGAAGAACACCAGCCGGTACTTCCCGATCTGCACCTCGTCGCCGTTGTTCAGCGACACCTCGTCGATCCGCTCCCGGTTCACGTAGGTGCCGTTGAGGCTGCCCACGTCCGCGACGCTGAAGCCGGCCGGGGTGCGGCGGAACTCCACGTGGCGGCGCGAGACCGTGACGTCGTCCAGGAAGATGTCACCCTGCGGGTGACGACCCGCCGTGGTGATGTCCGAGTCCAGCAGGAAGCGGCTGCCGGAGTTCGGACCGCGCTGCACGATCAGCAGGGCCGAGCCCGGCGGCAGCGCGTCGATCGCCGACAGCACCTCGGCCGACAGGGCCGGCGTGGCGCCGGTGCCGGTCGTGGTGGTGGGGTCGTACGACTCCAGGCCGGAGATGGAGATGGTCGACGTGGTCTCCGCCGCCCCCTCCGGGAGCAGGCCGCCGCGCAGCGCCGTACCGCAGTTGGAACAGAATCGGGCCGAGGCCGGGTTCTGGTTGCCGCACCTGGGGCACGGAGTGGGGCCAGCCATGTTCACAGCCTCCTGGCGCGGCACACCCGACGGGTTGTGCCCGGCGTACGGATCCGGGGCAAACCCTCCACCAGAGGTTGAGGGTCCTGACGGGAAACCTATGCGCGGCTCGCCGGAGGGGTCAACCGACGCGCCGTAGCCCGCCGGATTCCCCGCGTACTGGGCGGCGCCGCCGTCCCGGTACAGCTGCTGACCTGCGTACGGCGCGGCCTCGGGGGCCGGACGCATGCCCGGCACTGCGGGCTCGTCCTCCGGTCGGCGGTGACGCGCGGTGGGCGCCTCGACGGCGGCCGCGTCACGGCCCTTGTTGCGACCGAACAACTTCGAGAAGAAACTCACGGGCGAATCCCCTTGCGTGTGACAGACCCGCCCGCGGGGCAGGGTGAGAACCTCGGACATGCTGCGAGCCCGGTCGTTGCGGCTCGGGATCGCCGGAGCGGTACCCCGGCGGTCGGTACTGCGGTTGTTGCTCCGGAGCGTACTGGTGCGAACCAGTCTCGCCCATGTGACGGCGGCGTCCCCCGGCGGGTGCCGCCCGCCCTTGACGGGCCGTTCGTCGAGCGCCCCGTCACTTCGGAGCCGGCTTGGCGTACTGCGGCGACTTCGCGTCCACGAGGGCGTCGACGACCACCTTCTGCTGCTGGGCGATCGTCGCCCGCGCCTGGTTGCTCTCCAGCGTGCGGACGACACCTCCCGGGATGTTCAGCGCGGGTGTCAGATCCTGCGGGTTCCCCACGACCGTGAAGCGGTAGGGCTGCGAGACCTTCTTCCCGTCGATCTGCACTCCACCGCCCGACACATCGGTGAAGTAGGTGTTGACCACCACGCGCACGTCGTTGATCTGAATCGCCTCCGCCCCCGCCGCTCGAAGTTCTTGCAGGGTGTCCAGCAGCATATCTGCCTTCACCTGCCCTTGGGGATCATCGACCGTGAGTACGATGCCCGGACCAGTGGCTTTGACGGTACCGGCGAGCACACCGAGCTCCGTCACCTTCTTCCTGGTCTGCTCCTGGGCCTCCTTGGCCTGGTTGGAGCTGTTCTCCAACTTCGCCAGGGACTGCTCCAGCTCCGCCTTCTCCTGCTGGAGACGCTGCTGACGGCTGTCCAGTTCGTCGAGGATCCGCACCAGGTCCTCCTGACGGGCCCCGCGCAGCTGGCTGTGGTGGTCGTTGGTCGACCGCACCTGGATCGCCAGCCCCAGGCCGAGCGAGAACAGCAGCAGCGCCACCACCAGCTGCCCGCGCGACAGCCGCGGCGGCCAGAGCGCCGCCTTCAGCCGCCGCCGGCCGGTGTCCCGGTCCGAAGCGGGCTCGGGCTCGGGCGCCGCTTCCGGCTCGACCTCGGGCTCGACCTCGACCTCGGGCTCGGACTTGGGCTCGGACTTGGGCTCGGGCTTGGGCTCGGTGCCAGGCGCGGGTACCGGCTCGGACTTCGCCTCGGCGACGGGCCCGGCCTTCGCCTCCGGCTTCGTCCCGGCCACAGCTGCCGGCCCGACGACCTTCGTGAGCCGCAGCGTCGGCTCGGGCGCCGGATCGGCCTCAAGCTCAGCCTTAGCGTCAGACTTCTCCTCCGGGGCCTCCTCGGCGGCGGTCCCCCCGGCCGCCCCGGCGGCCACGGCCGGGTCCTCCGAGCCTTCGGGACCGGTCTCCCCCTCCGCCTCCGGCCCGGGGGCGCCCACGGCCTTCTCCGCGGGCTTCACAGCCGCCTTGACACCGACGGCCTCCCGAGGTTCCCCGCCCGGCTTCCCGGCGGCCGGACCGACCGCCGCGGCCTCCGGCTCCTGCGCCACCGCCTCCTCGCGGCGCGGCTCAGGCACGGAAGACATGGCGCCGGATCGCGGCCGCGTTGGAGAAGATGCGGATGCCGAGGACGACGACCACACCGGTGGACAGCTGCGAGCCGACCCCCAGCTGGTCACCGAGGAAGACGATCAGCGCCGCGACCACCACGTTCGACAGGAACGAGACGATGAACACCTTGTCGTTGAAGATCCCGTCGAGCATCGCCCGGACACCGCCGAACACGGCGTCCAGCGCCGCCACCACCGCGATCGGCAGGTAGGGCACGACGGCGTCCGGCACCTCGGGTTGGACGAAGAGGCCGACGACCACCCCGATCACAAGACCCAGTACGGCAATCACGGTCTGGCTGCTCCTGTCCCTGTCGTGGTCTTGGTGGGTCCGGTCGACGGACGCCGCTTGGTGGTGGGAGTGCCGCCGGGCCCGGCCGAGGAGGCCGATGCGGAGGACGGGGCCGATGGTGAGACGGACGCGGCGGGGCTCTCCTGGGTTGCGCCTCCGGTCGGCGGCGTACCGCCCGGAGTCGTCGGCGAGGCCGCGGGCGAGGTCTCGGGCGTCACCGGCTGCGCGGTCCGCAGCGTCACCCCCACCGCCGCCGGCAGTGTCAGGTTCTTCTGCACGGAGAGCGTCGACTTGATGCCGTACTGCTCCTGGAGCAGCCGCAGGTACTGCCCGGCCATGTCCTTCTCGAAGGCGGTGAGGAGCTTCGGGCCGTCCCCGACCGCCTGGATGCTGTACGGCGGCACCAGCGGCCGGTTGTCCACCAGCACCGCCTCGCCGGCGGCCCGGATCGCGGACAGCGCGGTCAGCCGCTGGCCGTTGATCGCGATCGCCTCGGCCCCGGATCCCCAGAGGCCGTTCACCACCAGCTGCAGGTCACGGTCCCGCAGCCGTCCGCTGTTGGAGAAGCCCTGCCCGGCCCGCGGGTCGACGTTGCCGCCGGCGCCCGTGCCCGTGGCGTCCTCCAGGACCAGCTTCAGGCCCGGCCCGGCGACCGGGCCGAGGCCCACGGCCCCGCTCAGCCCGCCGGGATCGCCGTCCCCCGAGGCGAGCGCCTGCTGCTGGGTGCTGTCGACCTTGAGCCGCAGCTCCTGCACCTGCTTCTGCAACTGGTCGGCCGAGGTGTTGCTGTCGTTGATCCGGTGGATCAGCGCGTCCCGCTCCTTGGCCAGCGACGGCTCGGCCTTGTGGGCGTTCACCGCGCCCACCGTCACCACCCCGCCGACCAGCGCCAGCCCGGCGCCGAGCGTGAGCAGCCCCTGCCAGGTGCCGGGTATCCGGCTGTCGCGGGCTCCGCCGCGCGCGGCGGCCGCCTCCGCATAGCCCTCGTCGAGGCTGTGGTCCATCACATTGGTCAGCAAGGACATCGAGGCGTCCGGACGGTTGTACCGTCCGTTCGGGGCACTCGGTGTCGGCGTCGCTGGCATGGAGACCATCGTCCCACGCCGCCGACGGGCCCCGTGCACGGCCCCTGAGCTGCACACACGCTGCACACATGACGGAAAGTGACGGATTGTTCCGAATAGTGTGAAAACGGACGGCGGGGCGCACGGCTCACACCGCGCGCCCCGCCGTTCGAGGCAGTTCCGAGCCTCAGGCAGTGCTCAACCCCGGACGCTCACCGCCCCGCTCCGTCGACCACGGCCGCCCACTCGTCCAGCAGCGCCTCGGTGGCCTCGTCGTCCGGGCCCTCCGCCCACAGGTGGGTGACCGCCTCGGCCGGGTCCGGCAGCACCAGCGTCCACCGCCCGTCGGCCTCGACCACCCGGACGCCGTCGGTGGTGTCCAGCCGACGGCTGCCGGCCGCCTCCACCACCGAGCGCATGACCATGCCCTTGGCCGCCCACGGCGTCGCGATGTCCCGGCGCCGGATGTGCGCCTGCGGAATCCGCGCGTCGATCTGGCTCAGCGTGAGCTGGGTCCGCGCCACCAGGCCGACCAGCCGGACGAACGCCGCGGCGCCGTCCAGCACCCCGCTGAACTCGGGCACCACGAAACCGCCGCGCCCGTCCCCGCCGAACACCGTGCCCTCGGCGGAGGCCGCCTTCGCGAGGTCGTCCGGCGTCGTCGTGGTCCAGATGACCTGGGTGCCGTGGTACGCCGCGACCTGCTCGGCGATCCGGGTCGTGGTCACCGGCAGTGCCACCTGCCCGCTCCGCCGCTCGGCCGCGACCAGGTCCAACAACACCAGCAGCGCCCGGTCGTCGTCGATCACCCGGCCGAGCTCGTCCACGAACGCGACGCGCTCGCCCACCGGATCGAACCGGACGCCGAAGGCCGCCCGCGAGGAGGCGACCAGCTCGCCCAGCCTGGCCAGCCCGGCCCTGCGCTCCTCCGCGTCCTCCGTCGGCCTGGCCTCGTCCAGCCCGGTGGAGACGGTCAGCGCCTCGACCCCGAGCCGGCCGAGGATGCTCGGCAGAACCAGGCCCGCGCTGCCGTGCGCGGTGTCCACCACCACCTTCAGCCCGGCCTCCCGGACCCCGGTGGTGTCCACCGTCCGCAGCAGGTTACCCGCGTAGGAGTCGAAGACGCTGGACGGGAACGTCAGGTCCCCGATCTCCCCCGGGAACGCCCGCCGGTACTCCTGACGTGCGTAGACCCGGTCCAGCTTGCGCTGGCCCGCCTGCGAGAGGTCCGCCCCGCGCTCGTCGAAGAAGAGGATGTCCAGCGAGTCCGGCACACCCGGCGTGGTCCGCAGGAAGATCCCGCCGGCGCTCCCCCGGGCCGTGTGCTGCCGGGCCACCGGCATGGGCACGTTCTCCAGGTCGCGGACATCGATCGCGGAGGTCTGGAGCCCCGAGATCATCGCCCGTTTGAGCGCACGCGCACCACGCGAGTGGTCACGCGCGATGGTGACGGTGGCGCCCTTCTTCAGCGTCGTCGCGTACGCCCCCGCCAGCCGCACGGCCAGCTCCGGGGTGATCTCGACGTTCAGGATGCCCGAGACCCCGCGCACCCCGAACAGGTGCTCCTGGCCGCGCGACTCCCAGATCACCGAGGTGTTGACGACGGCGCCGGCCTCGATGGTCTTGAACGGGTAGACCCGGACGTTCGCCCCGATGATCGACTCCTCGCCGACCAGGCACTCGTCCCCGATCACCGCGCCGTCCTCGATCCGCGCGGCCCGCATCACATCGGTGTTCTTGCCGACCACGCAGCCCCGCAGGTTGCTCTGCGGCCCGACGTAGACGTTGTCGTGCACCACCGCCTTGTGCAGGAACGCGCCGCGCTTGACGACCACGTTGCTGCCCAGCACGGTGTGCTCGCGGATCTCCACCCCGGCCTCGACCTTGGCGTAGTCCCCGATGTACAGCGGCCCGCGCAGCACCGCCTCCGGATCCACCTCGGCACCCTCGGCGACCCAGACGCCCGGGGAGATCTCGAATCCGTCCAGCTCGACGTCGACCTTGCCCTCCAGGACGTCGGCCTGGGCCTTGCCGTAGCTCTCGTGGGTGCCCACGTCCTCCCAGTAGCCCTCGGCGACGTAGCCGTAGACCCGCTTGCCCTCCTTCAACAGCTGCGGGAAGACGTCACTCGACCAGTCGACGGACTCACCCGCCGCCACGTAGTCGAAGACCTCGGGCTCCATCACGTAGATACCGGTGTTCACCGTGTCGGAGAAGACCTGCCCCCAGGTCGGCTTCTCCAGGAACCGCTCGACCCTCCCCTCGTCGTCCGTGATCGTGATGCCGAACTCCAGTGGATTCGGCACTCTCGTGAGACAGACGGTGACCAGCGCGTTCTTGCTGCGGTGAAAGTCGATCAATTCCGAGAGATCGAAGTCGGTCAGCGCGTCACCGGAGATCACCAGAAAGGAATCGTCCTTGAGCGCGTCCTCGGCGTTCTTGACACTCCCCGCAGTGCCCAGTGGCGTCTCCTCGTGGGCATAGGTCAGATGCATGCCCAGCTCTTCGCCGTCACCGAAATAGTTCTTGACCAGCGACGCCAGGAACTGCACGGTGACGACGGTGTCGGAGAGGCCGTGCCGCTTCAGCAGCCGAAGCACGTGCTCCATGATCGGCCTATTGGCGACCGGAAGCAGCGGCTTCGGCATGCTGGAGGTCATCGGGCGGAGTCGGGTGCCCTCGCCCCCTGCCATTACAACGGCTTTCATTACGGGTGCGTCCTCCTTCGCGGTGGTGGACCAACAGGTCCATCAAAGCGTTCCAGAAGGTTCTCTACCCGGAAGGTATCGTCCGACGCACCGATGAGGCGTGGGGCTTCTCTCAGATCACGTCTCAGACTGTGGACGCGGAGCCCGCGGTGCTCGCCCGGACGATCCGCCGAGCCTGAACCGCGTAAAGAATCGCGGCCCACCAGTACAGCGTCGTCCCCCACCAGATGAACGCCCAGCTCACCACCTCGGCCGGCCGGGCGATCCAGCTGTCCACACTGCCGAGCAGCAGAAGCGGAAAGGCGTACATCAGATTGAAGGTCGCCGCCTTGCCCAGGAAACTCACCTGGAGCGGTCCGTAGCCGTGCCGGTTCAGAATCGGCAGCAGCGCGGCGATGAATACCTCACGGGCCAACAGGATCGCGGTGAGCCACCACGGCAGAATCTCACGCCAGGTCAATCCGACCAGCGTGGACAGCACATAGAGCCGGTCGGCCAGCGGATCGAGCAGCTGCCCCACCCGGCTGATCTGCCCCCACCGCCGGGCGAGCTTCCCGTCCAGGTAGTCGCTGATCCCGCTCAGCATCAGGATCAACAGCGCCCAACCGTCATTGTTGGGCCCGTCGAACACCGGCCACAGGATGAGCCAGAGAAAGAGCGGAACACCGACCAGCCGGCCCATGCTCAGCATGTTGGGGATGGTGAGGACGCGATCGGTCTGGACCCGCGTCTCCTGGACCTCCACCCGGGGGCCTCCTGTCCCGTATGACGACAATTGCATGTTGACCCTACAACAGAGAAGCCCCCGACCGGTTCACCCGGCGGGGGCTTCTCTAGAATAATTGTTCGGCGGCGTCCTACTCTCCCACAGGGTCCCCCCTGCAGTACCATCGGCGCTGTAAGGCTTAGCTTCCGGGTTCGGAATGTAACC
>NZ_JBHVRT010000009.1:0-148373 GCF_042885555.1 Kitasatospora sp. NPDC058048
ACGCCCGACAGCACCCGCACGAACCGCTCGACGATCCGCTCCACCGTACCGTGGTCGAACAGGTCGGTCGCGTACTCGACCAGACCCTCGATCCCACCCCCGGCCCGCTCGGTCAGCTCGAAGGCGAGGTCGAACTTCGCCACGCCCGCGTCCACCCGGTCCAGGCCGGCCTGGATCCCCGGGAGTTCGAAGCGGGCCTGCTGGTTGTTCTGCAGGACCAGCATCACCTGGAACAGCGGGTGCCGGGCCAGCGAACGGTCCGGGCTGACCGCGTCCACCAGCCGCTCGAACGGCACGTCCTGGTGCGCGAACGCCGCCAGGTCCGACTCCCGGACCCGGCCCAGCAGCTCGCGGAAGGTCGGGTCGCCCGACGCGTCCGTCCGCAGCACCACCGTGTTCACGAAGAAGCCGACCAGCTCGTCCAGCGCCTCGTCGGAGCGGCCCGCGACGGCGCCGCCGATCGGCAGGTCCTCCCCCGCCCCCAGCCGGTTCAGCAGCGTGGCCAGACCGGCCTGCACCACCATGAACAGCGTCGACCGCTCCGTGCGCGCCAGCGCCAGCAGGCCCTGGTGCACCTCGGCCGGCACGGCGAACGGCACGTTGCCGCCCCGGTAGGTCGCCACCGCCGGACGCGGCCGGTCCGTCGGGAGTTCCACCTGCTCGGGGGCGCCAGCCAGTTCACTCTTCCAGAACTCCAGCTGCCGGGCGATCACGCTCTCCGGGTCGCCCTCCTCACCGAGCAGCTCGCGCTGCCAGAGGGTGAAGTCGGCGTACTGGACGGGCAGCGGCGCCCACTGCGGGGCCACGCCGTTCAGGCGGGCCGCGTACGCCGCCGCGAGGTCCGCACCCAGCGGCGCCAGCGACCAGCCGTCCGCGGCGATGTGGTGGATGGTCAGCAGCAGCACATGGTCGGTCTCGCCGATCGCGAACAGCCGGGCGCGCACCGGGATTTCAGTCTCCAGCTCGAAGCCGACCCCGGCGGCCGCCGACAGCGCCCCCGTCAGCTCCGCCTCGGCGGTCTCCTCGACCGTGAACTCCGGCGCCACGCCCTCCAGCACCCGCTGGTACGGCACGCCCCCGTCCTCGGGGAACACCGTGCGCAGGCTCTCGTGCCGCCCGACCACGTCCGCCAGCGCCTGCGCCAGCGCGGCCCGGTCCAGCGCGCCCGAGAGCCGCAGCGCGTACGGCAGGTTGTAGGTGGCGCTCGGCCCCTCCAGCCGGTGCAGGAACCAGAGCCGCCGCTGCGCGTACGACAGCAGCACCCGCTCCGGCCGGGCGGCCAGGGCCTCGACCGCCGGGCGGGCGGTGCCCGCGTCGGCGAGCCGCGCGGCCAGGGCCACGACGGTGGGCGCCTCGAAGACCGTACGGACGGCGAGTTCGACGCCGAGCGCCGCCCGGACGCGGCCGACCAGGCGGGTGGCGAGCAGCGAGTGCCCGCCGAACTTGAAGAAGTCGTCGTCGATGCCGAGGTCCGGCACGCCGAGCAGGTCCGCGAACATCGCGCAGAGCAGTTCCTCGTGCGGCGTCCGGGGCCGCCGGGCCGTCCGGGCGGCGCCGAAGTCGGGCGCGGGCAGGGCCTTGCGGTCCAGCTTGCCGTTCGGGGTGATCGGGAACGCGTCCATCCCGACGAACGCCGCCGGAATCATGTGGTCCGGGAGCAACTCACCGATGTACGAACGCAGTTCTGCTTCCTCCGGCAGCTCGTCGCCGGCCGCCGGGATCAGATGGGCGACGAGCATCTTGTCGCCGTGCCGGTCCTCCCGGGCCACCACGGCGGCCTGGGCGACGGACTCGTGCCGGGCCAGCACCGACTCGATCTCGCCGAGCTCGATCCGGAAGCCGCGGATCTTCACCTGGTCGTCGACCCGGCCGAGGTAGTGCAGCAGGCCGTCCGCGTCCTGGCGCACCAGGTCGCCGGTGCGGTACATCCGCGTGCCGGCCGGGCCGTACGGGTCCGCGAGGAAGCGCTCGGAGGTCAGACCGGGGCGGCCCAGGTAGCCGCGCGCCAGGCCGTCGCCCGCGAGGTACAGCTCGCCGGTCTCGCCGTCGCGGACGGGCCGCAGCGCGGCGTCCAGCACCCGCACCCAGGTGTTGCGGATCGGCCGCCCGATGGCCGGCCGGCCGCCGCCGACGGTCACCTCGGCGGTGGTGGACCAGATGCTGGTCTCGGTCGGCCCGTAGACGTTGGTGACGCGGTCGCCGAGCCCGGCCATGGCGTCGGCGAGCGCGGGCGACAGCGCCTCGCCGCCGACCATCATCTGCAACCCCCGCAGGGAGTCCGGCTGTTCGGCGGCCATGGCCTGGAAGAGCGCGGGGGTGGCCTGAAGGTGGGTCACGCCGGCGCCGGCGATCAACTCGGCCAGCCGGGCCGGGTCGCGAACGGTCTCGCGCGACGCGATCACCACGCCGGCGCCGGCCAGCAGCGGCAGGTAGTGCTCCAGTTCGGCGATGTCGAAGGCGATGGTGGTGACGGCGGCCATCCGGTCCGTCTCGGCCATCGGGAAGAGCTCGGCCATCCCGAGCAGGAGGTTGAGCAGCCCGGAGCGCTGGATCACCACACCCTTCGGCCGCCCGGTGGAGCCCGAGGTGTAGATCGCGTACGCCGGGTTGGTGGGGTGCAGCTTCCTCCCGGTCAGCGGACCGGAGGGCAGCTCCTCGGCGGCGGCCAGTGCCTCGTCGAGGTACAGCACGGGCGCACCCGCGTCCGGCATCCCGAACTGACGATCCGTCAACACAATTGCGGGCGAGGATTCCTGGAGGATGTAGCTGACCCGGTCCGCCGGGTAGTCCGGGTCCAGCGGCACGTACGCGGCGCCGGTCTTGAGCACGGCGAGCAGCACGACCATCTGGTCCACCGTGCGGGGCAGCGCCACCGCGACGAACCGCTCGGGACCGACCCCGTGCCGCACCAGCAACCGGGCGAGCCGGTTGGTCCGGGCGTCCAGCTCGGCGTGGGTCAGCTGCCGCCCGCCGCTGAGCACGGCGACGGCGTCCGGGGTGCGCGCCGCCTGGGCCGCGATCAGGTCGGTGATGTCGGCGGCGGGCAGGGGCACCCGGGCGTTCCCGGTTTCGGACATGGTTTATCCACCCTCGAACGGTTCGGTGTTGCGTCAGGAGGAGCTGCGGGCACGGCCCGGGCCAACGGGCCGGGGCCGAGGTCAGAGACCCCGGGCCTCGAGGGCGCGCAGCTCGTCGGCGAGGATCCGGCCGATCTCGGCGAGCG
Organism: Kitasatospora sp. NPDC058048; assembly: GCF_042885555.1. Classification (NCBI taxonomy): domain Bacteria; kingdom Bacillati; phylum Actinomycetota; class Actinomycetes; order Kitasatosporales; family Streptomycetaceae; genus Kitasatospora; species Kitasatospora sp. NPDC058048. Next base: position 3,224 of record NZ_JBHVRT010000009.1, read on the forward strand.
CACCGGGCTTCATCAGGTCGTTGTGGTTGCGCTCCAGGTAGTACGGGGTGATCCGCCCGGCCACGTACGGGCTCCAGGTGTCCGGGGTGGGCGAGATGTCGACCTTGTCGCGCGAGGCGACGATCACCACCGCGTCCCCGCCGTACCGCGCGGGCTCGAACTCGTGCACCAGCTCGCGGTTGTTGGCGTAGACCCGGCCGATCGCCTCGATGTGGTGCCGCTCCAGGCTGGCCAGCGAGCTGCCGAGCTTGCGCAGCAGCTCGACCACCTGGTCGAACTCCAGCGGCTTGCGGCCGAGTCGGCGCCGGTCGTAGCCGACCCAGCGCAGCAGGTCGGCCAGGATCTCCTGCTCGCCGAGCTCGGCCAGGGTCTGGCCGGGATAGGTGTCCAGGATGGCGAGCAGCCCGACCTGTTCGCCCTCGCGCTCCAGCTGGGAGGCGATCACGTGGGCCGCGATGCCGCCGGAGGAGTAGCCGAGCAGGTGGTACGGCCCGGTCGGCTGGACCTTGCGGATCTGCCGCAGGTAATCCTGCGCCATCTCCTCGAAGCTGCCCGGCAGTTCGCCGCCGCCGTCGAGGCCGCGCGCCTGCAGGCCGTAGACCGGGTGCCCGGCGCCGAGGTGCTTGATCAGCCCGGCGTAGCACCAGCTGAGCCCGCCGGCCGGGTGCACGCAGAACAGCGCGGGGCGTTCGCCGTACGGCCGCAGCGGCAGCAGGACGTCGAGCGGGTCCTCGCTGCGGCTGTCGTCGTCGAGCCGTGCGCCGTACAGCGCCGGGGTGGGGGCCTCGAAGAGGCTGCGGATGGTGAGCTGGACGCCGAAGGTCTCGCGGACGCGGTTGATCAGGCGGGTGGCGAGCAGGGAGTGTCCGCCGAGGTCGAAGAAGTTGTCGTCGACGCCGATCCGGGGCAGGCCGAGCACTTCGGCGAACAGCTCGCAGACGATCTCCTCGCGCGGGGTGCGCGGGCCGCGCGAGGAGACGGCGGCGGCGAGGTCGGGTGCGGGCAGGGCCTTGCGGTCGAGCTTGCCGTTGGGGGTGACGGGCAGCCGGTCGAGGGTGACGAGGGCGGCGGGCACCTGGTGGTCGGGCAGCCGGGCGGCCAGGTGGGCGCGGACCTCGGCGTGGTCGGGGGCGGTGCCGGGGACGGGCACCAGGTAGCCGACCAGCCGGCGGTCACCGGGGCGGTCCTCGCGGGCCAGTACGGCGACCGCCGCGAGCTGCGGGTGCTGGGCCAGCACGGCCTCGATCTCGCCGAGTTCGATCCGGAAGCCGCGGATCTTCACCTGGTCGTCGGTGCGGCCGAGGTAGCGCAGCGCGCCGTCCTCGCCCCAGCTCGCGAGGTCGCCGGTGCGGTACATCCGGGAGCAGGGCGGGCCGTACGGGTCGGCGACGAAGCGCTCGGCGGTCAGGCCCTGACGGTCGAGGTAGCCACGGGCCAGCTGGACACCGGCCAGGTACAGCTCGCCGGGCGCGCCGGGGGCTGCCGGGCGCAGGCCGGCGTCCAGGACGTAGACGCGGGTGTTCCAGACCGGACGGCCGATCGGCACCGGGCCGGGACGGTCGGCGCACGGCCAGGCGGTGACGTCGACGGAGGCTTCGGTGGGGCCGTACAGGTTGTGCAGTTCGGTGCCGGGGAGCAGGCCCAGGAGCCGGCGCTGGGTCTCCTCGGGCAGCGCCTCGCCACTGGTGATCACCCGGCGCAGGCCGGTGCACCGGGCTGCGGCCGGCTCCTGGAGGAAGACCTGGAGCATGGACGGCACGAAGTGCGCGGTGGTGACGCCCTGCTCACGGATCAGCTCGGCGAGGTAGGCCGGGTCCTTGTGGCCCTCGGGCCGGGCCAGCACCAGGGTGGCGCCCTGGATCAGCGGCCAGAAGAACTCCCAGACGGAGACGTCGAAGCCGGACGGGGTCTTCTGCAGCACCCGGTCGTCGGCGCGCAGCCCGTACGCGTCCTGCATCCAGAGCAGTCGGTTGACGATGCCCCGGTGCGGGACCAGGACGCCCTTGGGGCGGCCGGTGGAGCCGGAGGTGTAGATGACGTACGCCGGGTGGTCCGGGTGCCGGCGGACGGCCGGCGGCCCGGCGGGGCACTCGGCGAGCCGCGGGGCAAGGCCGGGGTCGTCCAGCAGCAGGTGCGGGACGGGAAGGTCGGCCGGGAGCCGGTCGTGGACGGCCGTGGTGGTGAGCAGCAGGGTGGGCCGGGCGTCCGTCAGCAGCAGGTTGATCCGCTCGGCGGGGTAGTCCGGGTCGACGGGCAGGTAGGCGGCGCCGGTCTTGAGCACGGCGAGCAACGCGACGACCAGCTCCTCGGAGCGGGGCACGGCGAGGGCGACCCGCCGCTCGGGACCGGCGCCGCGCCCGGCCAGCAGGTGGGCGAGCCGGTCGGCACGTTCGTGCAGTTCGCGGTAGCTGAGGGTGCGGCCCTCGAAGGCGAGCGCGACGGCCTCGGGGCAGGCGGCGGCCCGGTCGGCCAGCAGGTCGGTCAGGGTGGCCGGCGGGACGTCGTGGGCGGTGTCGTTGTGGGTGTCGAGGACGAGCTCGCGCTCGGCGGCGCCGAGCAGGTCGGTGCGGCCGACCGGCTGCTCCGGACCGGTGGCGGCAAGGTTGGCCAGGAAGCCGAGGAAGCGGTCCTGGTGGGCGGCGAGTTCGGCCTCGGTGTACAGCTCGGGGTTGGCGTCGAAGTCGACTTGGAGGCCGCGGCCGTCCGAGCGGTCGTAGACGATCATCGAGAGGTCGTCGGAGGGGCCGATCGACAGGTTGTGCACGACGGCTCGGTGCGGCCCGAAGCACAGGTCGTAGTCGAACATCATGATGTTGATCTCGGGCCCGGTGAGCCGCTGGTCGTCGGCGAGCAGCCGGCGGTCGCGGCGCAGGTCCTCGTAGCGGTAACGCTGGTGCTTGAGCGCGCCGCGCAGTTCGGCGCTGACCTGCCGCAGGGCCTCGGCGTGGGTGGTGGCGGGGTCGATCACGATCCGCACCGGCACGACGTTGGAGACCATGCCGGGCAGGGTGCGGGCGGCCCGGCCGAGCCGGGTGGCGACCGGCAGGCCGAGCACCACCTCGGCGGCACCGGTGGCGCGCTGGAGGTAGAGAGCGGCGGCGGTGGCGACGACGGCGGGCCAGGTGGCTCCGGCCTCGCGGGCGGTGTCGCGCAGCGCGTCCAGGTGCTCGGCGGGCAGGAAGGCGGTGCGGCGCACCAGTCCGTGCGCAAGGACGGGCTTGCGCGCGGCCAGGCCGGCCGGCTCCGGGCAGTCGGCGAGCTTGTCGGCCCACCAGTCGCGGTCCTCGGTGAACAGCGCGGAGGCCCGGTACTCCTGGTCGGCGGCGACCAGGTCGGCCAGCGGGCCGAACGGGTTCGCCGGGCAGGGCTCACCGGTGGCGAGCGCGGTGTAGACCTCCGCGGCGCGCCGGGCGAGCAGGGCGACGGTGAAACCGTCCACCACCACGTGGTGGTAGCAGTAGAACCACAGGTGCCGTTCGGCGGCGACCTTCAGCAGTTCGAAACGGAACAGCGGGTCGCGGCCGGGATCGACGGGGACGGCCATGGCCTGGCGCATCCGGGCGAGGGCGGCGGCCTCGGGATCCGGCTCGCCGGTGAGGTCGACGACCTCCAGCACCCGGCCGGGCACCGGCCCGACCGTCTGCCACAGCTGCTCGCCGTCCTGCTCGATCCGCACCCGCAGGGTCTCGGCCTCGGTGACCACCTGCCGCAGCGCGGTCTCCAGCAGCGCCGCGTCGACGCCGCCCCGGATCTCCAGGTATTCGGCGGCGTTGAAGACCGGATTGTCGGGGTCCAGTTGCTGGGCGAACCAAATTCCCGCCTGAGCGGCTGTCAGGGCTGTCCTGTCTCCGCCGAACATGCTTTTCGTTCCACCCCTGGCCGTCGTTTCGAGCGGGATCGAACCGCTGTCGCGGAATCCCGGAAATCGAATTCTTGGGAGATTCGTCATAGGCCCCGGGACGGCCCGGCAATGTCTCGCAGGAAGCCGACAGGTCCGTTCGGGGCAGCTACGGACCACTGTGGCACTCACGAGGGGGGGTCACAATCCTCGGTGCATCAAGCTGCCAACGGGGGGCCGAACGGCCCCCGGCGCGCGTCCGGATCCGGCATTCCCATGCACGACGACGCCCGGCCCGCGCGAAATGCACGGGCCGGGCACGAGTTCGCCGGGGATCATTCCCCCATCGCCGTGACCAGGCTGCGGGGGCGCATGTCGATCCAGTTCTCGTTGACGTAGTCCAGGCACTCCTGCCGGCCCGCCTGACCGTGCACGACCGTCCAGCCGGCCGGCACCTCGGCGAAGACCGGCCACAGCGAGTGCTGGTTCTCCTCGTTGACGAGGACGTAGTAGGAGGCGCTGTCGTCCTCGAAGGGGTTGGTGGCCATGGTGTCGGGTTCCTCTTCCGTTGATGCGGGCTGGTGGTGGTGCGGTGCGGTCAGGCGGTGACGCCGGTGGCGGTGCGGGCCCGCACCGAGGCGACGAAGCCGGGCAGCCGGTCCACACCCCAGAACTTCTCGAAGCCGTCGATGAAGTACGGCACGCCGAAGACGCCGTCGCGGTGCACCGCGGCCAGCGCGGTCAGGCCGCGCTCGCGGACGGCCGGGTCGGCGCTCGCGCCGCCGAGCAGGTCGGGGTCGAGGCCGAGCTCGGGGCCGAGGGCGGCGATCACGGCAGGGTCGGAGATGTCCAGGCCGTCCTGCCAGCGGGCGCGGTAGACCCGGTCGATGAACTCCCGGCCCCGGCCGTGCTCCTCGGCCACCAGGTAGGCCAGGTGGGAGACCTCCCAGCGGGGTTCGCGGTCCACCGGCCAGACCATCTCCAGCTCGCGCTCACGGGCGAGCCGCCGGACGTCCTGAAGGATGTACAGGTGCTTCTCCCGGGACATCGGGACGTACGGCAGCCGCACGCCGCTGTGTTCCAGGTGCTCGTGGTGCTGCTCGTCCGGCTCCCAGAACGGCAGCCACTGGACCGCCTCGGCGACGTCCGGGTAGCGCCCGATCAGGTCGCGGTAGGCCATCCAGGAGTACGGGCTGCGGAACGAGAAGTACCAGCGCGGCGGTTTGCGCGCCATGGTGCCGCCTCTCTCGGTGGTTCGGCTGGTCAGATGGTGATGCCGCCGTCGATCTGCAGCACGGCGCCGGTGACGTACTGCGCTCGGTCCGAGACCAGGTAGCCGACCAGGTCGGCGACCTCCTCGGCCCGGCCCATCCGCTTGAGCGGGATGGACGCCATGACGTCCTTGAGCGCCCGGCCCTCGATGGCCGCCGTCATGTCGGTCTCGATGAAGCCCGGCGCGACGGTGTTGACCCGGATCCCGTACCGGCCGGTCTCCTTGGCCAGCGCGCGGGAGAAGCCGATGATCCCGGCCTTGGACGCCGAGTAGTTGGACTGGGTGGCGTGCCCGTACACCCCGGCGACCGAGGAGATGTTCACGATGGCGCCGGACTTGCGCTTCATCATGCCGAACACCACGGCGCGGCAGACGTGGTAGACGCCGCCCAGGTTGGTGTCGATGACCTCCTGCCACTGCTCGTCGGTCATCAGCACCAGGGGGTTGTCCCGGGTGATGCCGGCCGCGGTGACCAGCGCGTCGACCGGGCCGAGGTTCTCCTCGACCTCGGCGACCAGCTCGCGCACCGGGGCGGCGGCGGTCACGTCCGTCTTCCGGGCCAGCACCCGGACGCCGGTCTGCGCGGCCTCCTCCTCCAGCCGGCGCGCGGCCTCCTCGTCGGCCCGGTAGCAGAACGCCACGTCGAAGCCGTCCCGGGCCAGCGCCAGCACGGTGGCGCGGCCGATCCCGCGCGATCCCCCGGTGACCAGCGCCACCCGCGAGGTGTTCTCCTCCATCGCTCCTCCATCGGTGTCGTGGGTCGACTTCACGCCTCTGCCCCCGGGTTCGGGCGCAGCACCTCGGCCGGTCGCATCGCGACCACCACGGAGCCCACGGTCAGAACCGGCCGGCCGGCGACCAGGCTCTCGCCCTCGAAGATCACGGTGTCGCCGACCGCGCGGGAGATCCGCACCCGGTGCTCCAGGACGTCCCCAGGCAGCACCGGGTGGTGGAAGACCACCCCGGACATGCTGCCGAACAGCATCACCTGCCCGGTGAGCACGTCGGGGTTGGGGTCGTCCCAGGTGGCGAGCAGCCCGGCGCTCTGACACCAGGACTCGACCAGCAGCGACTGCGGGTAGCCGAAGCCTTCCTCGGGGGTGTCCGGGCCGAGCTCGGCGTACCAGGGCTCGTTGCAGGTCACCGCCTTGACCGCGGTGAGGTGCCGGCCGGGTTCGAGCTCGAGCACCCGGTCGACCAGCAGCATCGGGAAGCGGTGCGGCAGCCGGGCGCGGATCTGCGCCTGTCCGGTCATCGGGTCACCTCGCCGGTGTAGCGCAGCCGCAGCTTGGCGGCGTCACCGCGGGGCGAGCGGATCACCGCGCGGCACTGCCGGCCGCCGTCCTTCTCGCGCCAGTCGAGCTCGACGCCGAGGACGTCGCCGGGGTAGACCGGGCCGGTGAACCGGGTCGACTCCACCTCGGCGAGCTCGGGTACCGGGTCCGTGTCGGCGGCGGTGGCGAGCACCGCGGCGTGGGTGAGATCGAGCAGGCAGACCCCGGGGAAGATCGGGAAGCCCGGGTAGTGGCCGGGCAGCACCGGCTCCCCGGCCGCGACGGTGAACCGGACGGCGGCGCGCGGCCAGTCCGCCGCGACCACCTCGACCGGACCGGCCAGCGGTGTGGCCCGCGCCGGCACCGGGCGTGCGGTGGCGAGCACCATCAGCTCGCCCGCACCTTCGCCAGCAGCAGTTCGTACGCCTTGGCGAGGCAGGTGAACTGCTTCAGCTCGGTCTCGGGGATCTTCACGCCGTACTTCTTCTCCAGCACCACGACGACCTCCAGGGCCATCAGCGAGTCGACCTCCAGGTCGTCCATGAAGTCGGCGTCGTCGGTGAGTTCGTCCACCTCGATGTCGAGGACCTTCGCGACCACCTCGCGCAGCTCCTCCAGGTCCAGCACAGCGAGCGGTGCGCTCGTCATCGGTCGGCCCTCTTTCTTTCCGTTGATGCGTTGTTGGCGTTCGTTCGGCTGACGGGAATCGTCAGCGCAGGCCCAGCACGGCGCAGCCGACCGACCCGGCGCGGTCCACCGAGGTGATCAGGCCGATCTGCCCGGCCGCGGCGCCCGCCCGGTCCTCGGCGTACGCGAGCAGCGCGGCTGCCTGGAAGGCGGCGGCGGCCGCGCCGGTGTCGCCGATCAGCTCGGCCGGGGTGAGGTCGACGGCATCCGCGCCGCCCAGCACCTCGTGCAGAGCGGCGCACTCCGCGTCGCCCTCCGGCCCGGGGGCCCCGGAACGGGCGACCACGGCCACCCGGCCGGGCTCGATCCCGGCCTGGTCCAGCGCCCGGCGCAGCGTCCGGGCCAGCGCGGGCCGGACGTCGCCATCCAGGGCCACGCCGAGTTCGACGGCCAGCACCTCGGCCAGCACCGGCTGTTCGGCGCCCTCGTCGGCCGGCGGTTCGACGAGCAGGACGGCGCAGCCCTCGCCGAGCGCGGCCGCGCCGGCGCCCTCGGCGGCGTGGTGCTCCAGCCAGGCGCGGGCCGCGGAGAACTCCTCGGCCGCGCCGCACAACACGGTCTGCGCCCGCCCGGCGCCGAGCAGGCGGCGGGAGTAGCTGAGTGCGTGCAGGCCGGCCACCCGGCCGCCGGCGATGGTCGCGTTGGGGCCCTTGAGCTGGTACCAGATGGCACACTGGCCGGCGGCGCAGTTCATCACGGTGTTGGGGAACTTGGCCGGGTCGACGAAGAACGGCATCTCGCCGGTGAAGGAGTCCCGGGTGAAGTCCAGCATGCTCTGGGCGCTGCCGGTGGTGGTGCCGAGGGCGAGCGCGGCGCGCTCGCCGGTGCCGACCGCGCGGTTGCGCCCGCCGTCGTCGAGCAGCGCGCCGACCGCGGTGACGGCGAGGCCGGTGACCCGGTCCATCGACCGGGTGCCCTTGCGGCCGAGCACGGTGCGCGGGTCGAAGCCGGGGACGACGCAGGCGGTGCCGTCGGAGGTCCGGGCGAGTTCCGGTGCCAGGGCGGTCGCGGTGGCGCGCCGTTCGCGCAGGCCCTGGGCGAAGGCGGCCCGGCCGATCCCGAACGGCGACACCGCCGACCAGGCGGTGATGACCGGGCGTCGCGCGCCGGTCCGGGTGCTAGTCATACCCGCTCCGACTCCTTTCGGTTTGGTTCAGTGCGGTTTCGGTGGGGTGAGCGGGGCCCGCGCTCGGGCCCCGCGCTCACAGGAAGCAGACCATCCGGTACTCCGGCCAGCGCAGGGCGAGTTCGCCGTCCGCCGCGATCCGCACGCCGTCCAACAGCACGCCGTCCAGCGGGCCGGTGAAGCCGAAGGCGGCCAGCGCCGACTCCTCGACCCAGACCCGTACCCCGGCCTCGATGAGCGTGCGCAGGCCGCTCCGCGGGTCGGCGAGGGTGGTGACGGTGGTGTCGCCGAGCCGCAGCTCCGGCAGCGGCCGGGCCCGCACCGCATGGGTGGCCGCCTGGCCGCGCAACAGCACGTCCAGGCCGCCGAGTTGGCGGTTCAGTTCGGTGGCGAGGTAGAGCGCGTCGAAGAACTGCTTCTCCAGCGCGCCCCGGTGGGCGCGTTCGACGACGGCCAGGGTCCGACCCTCGGCCGATGACTGACTGTCCATCAGATCACTCCGACCATGACGGTCTTGTCGGCCGCCGCCACGTTCGCGGCGTAGCCGGCCGGGGGCCTGAGGACGACTTCGGGCAGGTGGTCGACGGCGCCCCGGTCGTCGCTGCAGAAACGGCAGCCGTACCAGTACAGCCGGTCCGGGTACGCGCGGAGCATGCTCCGGACCAGCCCCACCGTGCTGGGGTACGAGGTGTTCCAGTCGGCGAGGTTGCGCGGCTTGTCCTCGCCCAGGCCCTGCTGGGTGATCAGGGTCGCGTAGCCGCAGGTCCAGATCTGGACGCTGGCTCCGCGCTCCAGCACGGCCTGGGCGAGGCGCAGCACGGTGGTGACCTTGTCGTCCGTGTGCGGGGTGCCCATCAGGGTGATGAGCAGGTCGGTGGGCGGGATGCGGCGGGCCATCAGTGCCACACCACCTTGACGTCCGGGTCCAGCATCCACTCCGCCATCTCGCCCATCCCGGTGACCCGGACGGTCGGGCGCAGCGCGCGCCCGTCCAGGCCGCGCTGGGTGAGCGAGAAGTCGTCGGCGACCAGTCGGCCGCCGGCCCGCTGGAAGTCGTCCAGGGTGGCGTCGCTGCCCGGCAGGGCGAGCGCGACGCCGTCCTGGACGAGGAACATCAGAACGGGTCGGCCCGCCTCGGCCTGGGCGAGCGCGTCGCGGCGGAAGCCCGCCTCCTGCGGGGCGCTGTGGCCCTGGCTCTCGACCAGCAGGTACCACGGCGTGCCCGGCCCGACGGTGGCCCAGGCGTCGGTCACGACTCCCGCACCTCGCCGTTGATCGCGTCCACGACGCGCTGGTCGAAGTTGACCAGGCTCCAGTCACGGCGGTTCTCGATCACCGCGTAGCCGTGCACGATGCTGCCGGTCGCGGTCTTGACCAGCGCGCCGTCGCGCAGCACGTAGAAGTCCATCCGCGAGGTGTAGGTGAAATCCTTGAAGACGTCCTCGACGGAGTAGACGATGTAGAGGTCCTCCTCCATCAGCGCCTCGTCGAGGATGCGGATGTCGGAGCGCGGCACGACCGGGATCCACTTGCGGTCGTCCAGCAGGGTCTTGATGGAGATGCCGCGGTCGGCGACGAAGCGGTCCTTGCCCTCCTCCATCAGACGCAGGTAGCCGGACATCTGGATGCGCTCGGTGAAGTGGCAGTACGGGTACGGGATGTTCCACTTCCACGCGTAGGCGTTGCGGCCCTCGGTGAGCGCGGCCAGGATCTCCTCCTCGGCGGGCGCGGCGGCCGGCTCCTGCCGCTCCAGGTCGTCGCCGAGCTTGGCGACGGCGAAGCGGGCCAGCTGCTCCGGGACGTCGCCGGCGGCCTCCAGGTAGGTGTCGATCCGCAGCGAGACCCGGACCTTGGACGTGACGGCCTTGTGGACCTCGCCGTTCCGCTCGAAGCGGATGGTGACCTTGAAGCCGATCGTGCCGTCCTCGTCCTTGGTCCACGGCACGACCTCGGCCTCGGCCACATCGTCCATGTGGAAGGCGTGCAGGATGCGGGTGTCGATGGTGACCAGGTCCAGGCCGAGGCCGTACTCCTCGTACAGCGCGCGGGCCGGCAGGCCGGCCTGCCGGAAGTGGTCCAGCACGGCCTCCTCGACGAGGTAGTTGACGTGCTTGAAGCCGATCCAGGTGCAGATGTTGGACCCCTCGTAGCGGGGGCGGACCTGCGTGGTGCTGACGGTGGTCAGCAGCTCCTTGACGGTGGTGTCGGTCACGATGGTCATCAGTGGTGCTCCAGGACTGTCCGGGGGCCGGGCCCGTGCTGCGGGTCTCCGGCCGGGATCGAGTTGAGGAACTCCCGGATCTCGGCGGCGAATTCCTCGGGCCGCTCGATCATCGGGAAGTGCCCGGTGGGCAGGACGCGCAGCCGGGCGTCGGGCAGTGCGGCCGCCAGTGCCCGGGCCTCACCGGGCGGCGCGGCGAAGTCGCGCCCGCCGCCGAACACCAGGCACGGGACGGCGATCCGGCCGGTCTGCAGGCCGGGGGTGCCCAGGTAGAGGTCGAAGAACCGGAGCCAGCCGTACGGCCCGATCCGGTCGCGCACCCGGTGGGCCATGGCGCGCTGGATGTCCGCGCCGAGCCGGCCCCCCGAGTGGGCCCTGAGGCCTTCCTCCAGGATCAGGTGGAAGTCGTTCAGGTAGTAGCTGATGGTCGGCCAGTCGAAGTCCTCGGCCGAGCCCCGGTAGAACGGGGAGACCAGGACCAGGGCACGGATCCCGAAGCGGGTGAAGGGGTCCGTGCCCCGGCGGCTCTCCCGGTCGAGCAGGTCGAGCAGCACGTTGGCCGACATCGAGTGGGCGACGACGACCTCGGCGCCGCCCGGCACCAGCCGCAGCGCCTCGGCCAGCCAGTGGCCGAGCTCGGGGCCGCGCGCCCAGTCGTCCACGCCCTCGCCCCGCCAGGGGAGTTGGGCGGTCCAGAGTTCGTGGCCGGCCGCCAGCGGGCCGGCGCAGGTGTCCCAGACGCTGGCGTTGGCACCGAGGCCGTGCACCAGCAGGGTGCGCCGCCCGCTGCCCGCCAGCTTCCGGACCACGACGGGCGCGTTGCCGTCGGTGGGCATCAGGGCGTCCCGGGGGCCAGCAGCGCCAACCCGGCGCCGGCGTCGGCGCCGGCGCCGCCGGTCAGCGCGTACACCGGACCGCTGCCGCCGTCCTCGAACCAGCCGACGGCGGCCGCGCACTGCACCACGCCGAGCGCGCCGGAGGCCTCGCCGCAGTGCTCGGGCAGCCCGGCCCGGGGAACCCCGGGCAGCAGGGCGGCGTCGAGCCCGGCCGGTGCCTCGCAGCGGGCGGGCTCGCCCTCGGCGGCGAGCCGGTCCAGGACGTCCCGGACGGCGCCGGCGCGGGCGTAGCCGCCGAGCACCGCGCGGACGGTGCCGCCCCGCGCGTGGACGGCGTCCTCCCGCTCGAGCAGCAGGGCCGCGCCGCCGTCGATGCCGGGGTGGCCGCCAGTGAGCCGGCGGACCACCTCGCTGTCCGGTTCGACGCCGAGCACCAGCATCCGCTCCGCCCGGCCGGCCCGCAGCAGGGTGGCCGCCCAGTGCACGGCGTCCAGGCCGGAGGTCGGGCCGTTGCAAACCATCAGGTTGGGGCCGCGCAGCCCGTGCCGGATCGCCACCGAGGAGGCGATGACATTGCTGGAGGCGTTCGGCAGGTCCATCGGGCTGGTACCGGTGACGGTCTCCGCGCGGATGGTGTCCAGGGCGCGGGTGACGGTGTCCAGGTTGCCGAAGTTGGAGCTGGCGACCACGCCGGTGCCGGCCGCGGTGCCGTCCTCGCCGGTGAGCCCGGCGTCGGCCAGCACGAGGGCTGCCAGCGCGTACCCGAGTTGGGTGGCGCGGTCCTTGTAGCGCAGTCCCTTGCGGCCGACCAGGTCGGCCGGGACGACGGCGGGCGCGCCCTGCTCGGGGCCGGCCAGCAGCGCCCGCACGGAGTCCGCGCCGGGCAGCAGGACGGCGGCGCCGCTCACCACGACGGTCGCGCTCACCGGCCGGCCTCCACGATCGCGACGGCGTTGATCCCGCCGAAGCCGAAGGCGTTCAGCTGGGCCACCCGCAGCTCTTCGGTGGCGGCCTCGCCGATCACGAAGCGGAACTCCGCGGCCTCGTCCACCGGGTCCTCCAGTCCCACGGTCGGCGGGACCCGACCCTCGTTCAGGGCCCGCAGGCCGATGATCAGGTTGAGCAGACCGGACGCGCCGGAGGTGTGCCCGGTCATCGACTTGACGGCGGTGACCAGCGGCCGGCCGGCGTCCGCACCGAACACCTCGGCCAGCGCGGTCGCCTCGGCCTCGTCGTTGAGCAGGGTGCCGGTGCCGTGCGCCATCACCAGGTCGACGTCGGCGGGCCCGACCCCGGCGAGACGGTGGGCGGTGCGCATCGCCTCGGCGATGCCGGCCGCGTCGGGCGCGGTGACGTGGTAGGCGTCGCAGTTGACGGCCACGCCGCGCAGCCGGCCGTGCGCCGGGCGCCCGCCGTCCGTGCGGCGCAGCACCACGGCGCCGGCACCGTCTCCCATCAGCACCCCGGTGCGGTTGCGGTCGAAGGGCCGCACCCGGTCCGGCGGGGCCGGGTGGACGCGCTCCAGCAGGCCGTACATGCTCTCGGTGAGCACGTCCACGCCGGCCACCACGACGGTGTCCGCCCCGCCCTGCTCGAGCAGGTCGGAGCCGAGCGCGAGCGCGTACAGCGAGGCGGAGCAGGCGTTGGAGAAGGTGTGGGTGTGGTCGGCTCCGAACCGCTCGCGCAGCGCGGTGCCGAAGTGCAGCCCGGCGTCGGAGAACTTGGTGTCCTCGCGCCACCAGAGTTCGGCCGAGCGCAGTTCGCGCAGGCCGGTGCCGATCAGCACCGGCACGCCGCTCAGGTCCTCGTCGAGGCCCGCGTCCCGCACGGCCTCGGCGATCGCCGCGCTCAGCAGCTCGGTGGCCCGGCCCGGCTCGTCCTGCCCGGGCTCCGGGCGGTCGTCGACCTCGTAGGCGTACTGGGCGCGGAACCGGCTGCGGTCGAAGCCGCGCAGTTCGGCCCGGCCGGTGCGGCCCGCGCACAGGCTCTCGAAGAGCTCGTCGACGCCGCGGCCGGTGCTGGCCACCGCGCCCATGCCGGTGATGGCGTGGCTCAGCACGGGCTCTCCTCCTGTCCGTCGTACTTGCCGAGGAGCACCACCGCGTTGTTGCCCCCGAAGGCCAGGCCGTTGTTCTGGACGATCCGCAGGTCGGCCTCGACGGCCTCGTTGGGCACGCAGTCCACGTCGCACTCCGGGTCGGTGGTGACGTGGTTGATGGTCGGTGGGACGAAGCGGTTGGCGATAGCCAGCGCGCAGCCGATCGCGGCGAGCGCGCTGGCGGCGCCCATCGAGTGGCCGAGCATCGACTTCATCGAGACGGTGCGCGGCGCCTGCGCGCCGAACACCTCCCGGATGGCGGCGACCTCGGTGACGTCGTTGGCCTTGGTGCCGGTGCCGTGCGCGGAGATCAGGTCGACCTCCTCGCGCTTCACCCCGGCGTTCTCCAGGGCCAGTTCCATGCACCGGGCCAGGCTCGCCTGGTTCGGCGCGACCTGGTGGTACGCGTCGCAGTTGAGCCCGTAGCCGAGCACCTCGGCGTAGATCCGCGCCCCGCGGGCGAGCGCGGACTCCAGGCGCTCCAGGACGAGCACGCCCGCGCCCTCACCGGTGAGGATGCCCTTGCGGTCGACGTCGAAGGGCTGGCAGCGGTCCGGAGCGATGGTGCCCAGCCGGTAGAAGCCGGTGAAGGTCTTGCGGCACATCGCGTCGGCGCCGCCGCAGAAGGCGAACTCCGCCTCGCCGGAGCGCACCGCGTCGAAGCCGTTGCCGATCGCGTAGTTGCCCGCCCCGCAGGCGGTGGGGACGGTCACCGCCTCGACGTTCTCCAGGCCCAGTTCCTGGGCGACGGCGGCCGACAGGCGGCCGGCCGGCACCCGGCGGGCGGCCGCCGGGTCGATCTGTTCCGGGCCCGACTCCAGTTCGGCCTGGACGAGTTGGTCCAGGTCGTAGGACTCGCCGTCGGTGGTGCCGATGGAGATCAGCCCGCGCCGTTCGCGCAGTTCGCCCGCGTCCAGGCCGGCGTCCTCCAGCGCCATCCGGGCGGCGGCCACCGAGAACTGGGTGGCCCGGCCGAGCTGTTCGGCGTCGAGGCGGCGGACCCACTCCTTCGGGTCGAAGCCCACCACCTCGCAACCATTGGCGTGGGCGTACCCCTCGGTGTCGAACACCGTGATGGGCTTGGCCCCGCTCCGTCCTTCGCGCAGCCCCCGCAGGAACTCCGCCGCCCCCAGCCCGATGCTGGAGACCACACCGAGCCCGGTGAGGACCACCCGGTGCGGCCCTTCCCCCTCCGGGTCAACGCCGTTTTGTGCCGACATTCCGACCTCCCGATCCGCCTGACTGCTGGCCTGCCGCCCGTGCCCGCACGGGCCGACGGCTACCAGCCGGCCGGCTCCGCCACGACCGCGTAGACGCCGTCCAGGTTGACCATGCGGGGCAGCTCGGTCTGGTTGATGACGACGCCGAACTCCTTCTCCAGCGCGGCCAGGATCTCGATCGCGCGCAGCGAGTCCGCGCCGTGGTCCTCCTTGAAGAGGCTGGTCTCGGTGACCTCGTCCTCCTCGATCTCCAGGATGTCGCAGACGATTTCCTTGATGGTCGCAAGGCGGTCGGCACGCGTGCTGGTGGTCATGATTCCGCTACCTCTCGAGTGACGCGAATGAACGCGAAATTAAGTCGGATGAAATCGGATGCGCCGGTGAATTCGAATGCACCGGGCCTGCCGGCCGGACGGGTCGAATTCGCGCCGGGATTCCGCCGGGGCTCCGCAGGACAATTTCTAACAATCCTGTTCGAGTGCCCGCAAGAACCGCTGCAGCAAGCTGCCAGGGCCGCCCGGCCCCGGTCCGGCGGGGGCCGGAACTTACCGGACCAGGCCCTCGGAGAGCCGGACGGCGGCGTCCGTCAGGGCGCCGGCGAAGCGCAGGGCCGGGGTCCGGGTCAGGGTCGCCACCGGCCCGTCCAAGGTCACCGCGGCGACCACCCGGTCGCCGAGCCCGCGCACCGGCGCGGCCAGCGAGGCGACCCCGGCCTCGCCCGCCGCCAGGCTCTGCGCCCAGCCCTGCCGGGGCACCCCGGGCGGGTCAGGCCGGTGATCTCGGTCAGGGTCCGCAGTGAGGCCGGGCCGCGGGCCGGCGCGCCGAGCAGCTGCGAGGTCTTGTCGAGGACGCCGACCCCGCTGGTGTCCGGTCCGGCCGCCGCTCGGCCCGCCGTCGTGCCGGTCATCGGTTCAGGCCAGTCTTTCGGCCAGGTCGCGCACCAGCGCGTCCCGCTGCCGGTTCAGGTAGAAGTGGTCGCCGGGCAGCACCACCAGCTCGAACCCGCCGGCGGTCACCTCCGACCAGCCCCGCAGGTCCTCCGGCCCGACCTCCGGGTCACCGTCGCCCAGGTAGCCGGCCACCGGGCAGTGCACCGGATGCCCGGGCTGCGGGTGGTAGGTGCCGACGATCCGGAAGTCTGCCCGGATGGCGGGCATCACCAGCTCGTACAGGTCGGGATCGGCCAACAGCTCCGCGTCGGTGCCGCCCAGTCGGCGAACCTCCTCGACGATCGCCCGGTCACCGCCCAGGTAAACCGGCTTCGGCCGGACCAGGTGCGGCGCCCGGCGGGCCGAGACGTAGAGGCCGTACGGGCGCACACCATGCAGCCGCTCCAGCCGCAGCGCGACCTCGTACGCCAGCGAGGCGCCCATGCTGTGGCCGAACAGGGCGATCGGCAGGTCGAGTTCGGGCAGCAGGGCGGCGGTCAGGGCGTCCGCGAGCTCCGGCATGCTCTGCGCGCAGGGTTCGGCGATCCGCTCCTGGCGGCCGGGGTAGCGGGCGGCCAGCAGCTCGACGCCGGGGCCGAGCCGGCCGGCCCAGGGGTGGAACAGGCCGGCCGAACCGCCCGCGTGCGGCAGGCAGACCAGGCGCCGGGCGGGCCGGCCGTCCGGCGCCGGATGACGGCGGAACCAGCTGCCGGGGCGGGCGTCGGGGCCGGTCATGCCAGCGCCTCCCGGGCGGCCAGGGCGGTCAGGGCCTCCGGGCCGTCCACCGCAATCACCTCGGTGTCCGGGCGGATCCGGCGGATCATCCCGGTGAGCGTGCGGCCCGGGCCGAGCTCGATCAGCCGGGCGCAGCCCAGCCGATCGGTGAGGGTGCGCACGCTCTCCTCCCAGCGCACCGGGGAGGTCAGCTGGCGCACCGCCAGCTCCCGCCAGTCGCCGTCCCCGTGGTACGGCCGGGCGTCGGTGTTGGCGACCACCGGCGTGTGCCGGGCCGCGAACCGGACGTCGGCCAGGGCGTCGGCCAGCCGCTCGGCGGCGGGCGCCATGAACGGGCTGTGGAAGGCGCCGCCGACCGGCAGGGTGATCAGCTTGCCGCCGATGCCCGGCGCCTCCAGCGCGGCCCGCTCCACGCCCGCGCGCGAGCCGGACAGCACCACCTGGCCCGGGGCGTTGACGTTCGCCACCCAGATCGGCACCCCGGCCGCGCGCAGCCCGTCGACCAACTCGGTCACCCGCTCCAGCGGGGCGGCGACCAGCGCGCCCATGGTGCCGTCCGCCGCCTCGGCCGCCGCGCGCATCGCCCGTCCGCGCGCGGCCACCAGAGCGGCGCCGTCCGCCAGGCTGAGCGCGCCGGCGGCGACCAGCGCGGAGTACTCACCCAGGCTGTGTCCGGCGCAGCCGGCCACGCCGGTCAGCAGGCCGGCCCGGCGGGCCTGGTCGTGGGCCACCATCGTCACCCCGAAGACCGCCAGCTGGGCCAGGTCGGTGCGGCGCAGCCGCTCGGCGTCGGTGCGCAGCAGCAGTTCCTCGACGTCCTCGCCGGCGTGCCGGGAGATCTCCTCCACCAGCGCCCAGGACTCGGTGTCGCGCCACGGCGCGCCCATCGCCTGCCGTTGCGTCCCCTGCCCGGGGAACACCAAACCGATCGGTTCCGGACTCACGGATCCACCCTCCACACCCTGTGTCGGCGCCGGACCGGACCGGACCGGCGCGTGCCCGGGCGGAGGCCCGGACCCCTCACGGGGAATCGGGGCCGCGGGCCTCCGCCATCGGTTCCGTCGGGCCGCTCGCGTCCTGCACGGCGGGGCCGGGGTGGGGCCCCGTCAGGGACCCGGGCGACACCGACGGGGAATTCCGCTCCCGGGTGCCCGAAATTCGCCGGGGCACGGCGTCGGGCGGAATTCCCGGACCATTTCTAACCGCCGCCGGTGGCGGGCCGCAACGGCGGCTACAGGAAGCTGCCAGGGGCCGGGCCGGAATTCCGGGCCGGGGGTTGTTGCCCGACAATGTTCCGGGACCCGGCGAAAACGCGACCGACCCCCCAGTGCCGGGGCACCGGGGGGTCGTGACGCCCGGGATCTACCGGAGCAGGCGCGGCGCCGCGGGCAGGCCGCCCGTGGCGTGGCGGCCGGCGTCCTCCACCGGGCGGCCCGTGATCTCCCACGGCCGTTCCGCCGGCCGACTGCTCTTCGCTGCCGGCGGCCCGGGGTGGCCCGGGTGTTGCGAGTTGACCGGGAGCAGGCCCAGTTCGAAGGCCCTGGCCCCGGCCTGGAACCGGGAGTTGGCGCGCAGCAGCTCCATGATCTCGGCGACGTACCGGCGGTAGGTGCGCACCGAGACCGACAACTCGCGGGCCGCCACCTCGTCGGTGACCCCCGCGTTCAGCCAGCCCAGGATGCGGACCGCGAACTCCGTCCGGGCCCGGTCGCCGAAGTCGACGTGCTCGCTGGCCGGTACGGCGTGCCGCCACACCCCGGTGAACAGGGTGTACAGCGTGCACAGCAACGAGGCGGCCCGAATCACCGAAGCCTCGCGCGTGCCCGCCGTCGACTCCACGCACACCAGCGCCGACCTGTCGTCGACCAGGACGGCCTCCAGCATCGGCATCCTGGCCAGCCGCACCTCCAGCTGCCGCCCGCGCGCCGAGTGGACCCGCAGGAACTCGCGGTCGAACGTCGCGGGCGGACAGAGCAGCCGGAGCTTCACCCCGTCGCCCTTGGCGGACAACAGCCCGTGCAGCGCACGGTGGATCGCCCTGGCGTGCACCACGTCGCTCGCGAAGATCACGTCGACCGACCGCTCGGCCCCCGCGATCATCTCCCCGACCGTGTCCAGCACCGTGCCGTCGTCCGCCGGCACCAGCACCACCGGCGACTGGCTCGCCCTGCGGTCGCGGTGCCTGGCCACGGTCGCTTCGACGAGGGTGCGGACCTCCAGCAACGCCTGGACGACCTCGTCCCCCACTACTGCAGCACCGGCCGTCGGCGGTTGCTCGTCCCGAGGCAGTATCAAATCCATCAACGCACCAGCCTCCACAGCGGGCTCCGGAATTCCGGCTGACCGTCATCTGGAGATCCGAATACGACTAACAAGCTGCTCATTGACATCCCCGTCATGTCCGGCTGAACTCCGGTGCTCCCCGGCTCGACGAACGCGTCGTCCAGGTGATCCCGGTCACGTTGGGATCCTCCGCCCCGAAAAACTCCCCAGTCAGATCATTTGACTACGGAGCGTATCGCTCTCCCCCCGCCGGCCACGCGCGCGGGCGGCGATCCCGTGATTGGGCGACGAAAAGACGACGGGAGGTGAACCGGGGTGATCATCCCGAATTCGAGGCGAACGCTAACGCTCACGCCGATGCTCCGTCAACGCACTCGCGGTCGGTGAACGATCAACAAAAATTTCTCCGGATAAGACCGCTAACAGAACGTCAACCTCCCTGGTAGTGGCTTCCGGGGCAACATACGATGTCCGGACGGTACTGTTCCAGCCATCGTGGCCGAATCACTCGGTCCGGGAAATCGTCGACACCCCCGACCCCCCCGCCCGTCGCCCCGCCGGGTATCTCGGCAGCCCCATCTGCGCCAACACCGCGGCCCCCAGCCGGGACTCCGGGCGGCCCAGGTCGAAGGGCAGGTCGAAGTGGTGCCGCGCCGGCTCCACGATGCTGACCACCGGCGCACCCACCCGGCGCGCCACCTCGGCGAAGTCCTCGTGCTGACGGCCGAACTCCCCCGTCTCGTTGTCACCCCGGGCGATCACCAGCGGTGGCAGGCCGGGTCGGAGGTGGTGCAACGGGCTGTTGCGGTACGCGTCGGACGCGTCCAGGCCGAGCGCGTCGTTGACGTACGTCAGCCGGATCGGCTCAAGGTCGTAGACGCCGCTGAGCAGGCTCGCGCCGGCGATCCGCCCGTCCACCCCGCCCGCCGGGTCCAGCAGCGCCATCACCGCCAGGTGCGCCCCGGCCGAGCTGCCGCTGAGGTGGATGCGGCGCGGATCGACGCCCAGCGCGGGCGCGTTGACGGCCAGCCAGCGCACCGCGCGGCGCACCATCGCGACGATGTCGTCCAGCGGGTGAGCAGGCGCCAGCCCGTAGCCCACGGCGGCGAAGGCGGCTCCCCGGTCCACGAAGTCCGGCGCGGCGAACGCCGCGTCCGCCTTGCCGAGCTCCTGCCAGTAGCCGCCGTGGACGAACACCTGCAGCGGCGCACCCGGGACGGCCGCCGGGAAGAAGTCCAGCAGTTCGGGTGCCTCGGGCCCGTACCGCAGGTCCCGACGGACGGTCAGCCGCGCGCGGGCGGCGGCGCTGTGCCTGGCATAGGCCGCCAGCTCGCCGGGCAGGTCCTCAATGCGGGAACTCGGGGAATAGGCCACGGCCAGTTCGACCCGGTCGAATTCCCGGTACACACGGGCAGCGTCAGTGGTCGCCATCGGCGAAAGTCCCCATCCGGTCGCGGGTGATTGCCGGAATCCGCTCCGGAATGCGCACCAGATTTCGGACGTGGTCACGACAGATTGACCCTCCCGAGGCGATCGGCACCGTCGCGGTCGACGGTGGCGGATCACCCGGTACGGGAGCCGGCGATTCGAAGTGCCGACCAGTAGAGCAGCGGGCCCGCCGCGCGTCGCCGACCGGACGAGAACCGGGCATGAAGCTGACACCACGCCCCGGCCCGGGGCCGGAACGGCAGAATTGCCGGATCCTGCAGCAGATTGCCGACCGTCCGGTTGGTTTCGGCACATTGCTGTCAATCGGGTGGACTCATCGATCGGTGCGATACCTGCGTTCCGTAAGGTCGGAAACCGGGGACCGGGCGGGCCCCCGGACCGGGAGGACTCAATGCACAGCCTCGGCACGCCGGGCGTCCGCACGCCGCGGGCCCCCGCTGTCCCGACCACCCCCCGCCGCCTTCGCCGACGCGATGCGCGCGCTGAGGGCTGGCGACCCGGCGGACGAGGGCACCGAACCCCGTTCGGGCTCAGCTCCAACGTCTGGACCACCAACGAGGCCGAGCGGGAGCGCTTCGTCCGGGACATCCAGGCCGGCGGGGTGTTCTTCAACGGCATGACGGCCTCCCACCCGGCGCTGCCGTTCGGCGGCGTCAAGCGCTCCGGGTTCGGGCGGGAGCTGTCCGGGCACGGGATCCGGGAGTTCTGCAACGTCACCACGGTGTGGATCGGCTGAGCCGGACCACCCGGCCCCGTGCCCGTCCCGGCCGGGTCAGGACGCCATGCGGTGCCGGCCCGGCCCGGGGGTCATCCAGCGGGCGATCACGCCGCCCATCGCGATGAGCGTCAGGCCCCAGAAGATCGCCATCGGCACCAGCACCGGCAGCAGGCTCACCTGGACGGCCACCATGCAGAGGCCGATCGAGAGCGCGATCATGAACGTCACCACGGTGGGGCTGAGGCTGAGCAGCCAGTGCCAGACGCGGTGCCCGAAACCCCGGGCCCTGCGGGCTTCGGGGCCCTCGGCGGCGTCGGCCTGGGCTTCGACTTCCTGGTACGTCAGCAGGTCCATCGGGATCGCCTCCAAGGCTGGACGGCTGGATGGGAGGAACGCCTGACCCGGGAGGGTCAGGAGGCCTTGCGGGGGGCCGAGGACTTCCGGGTGGTGGCCCTCTTCGCCGCCGGGCTCCTCGTGGCGCCCGTCCCGGAGGTCTTCGCGGCGGCTTTCGCGGCGGCTTTCTCGGCGGTCTTCTCGGAGGACTTCTCGGAGGACTTCGGGCCCGCCTTCGGGGCGGTCTTCCTCGCCGGGGCGCGCTTGCGCGGCGCGGGCTCCTCCTCGGCGCCGGCCTCCCCGGCTCCGGCGCCCTCGGCGCCCCGCCCGCCCTTGGCCTGCTTGAGGCTGCTGCGCAGCGCCTCCATCAGGTCGATCACGTTGTCCGGCGCCTCGCCCGGCTCCTCCTCGTGCGGGACCTCCACGCCGTCCAGCCGCGCGGTGATCACCTGCTGCAGCGCCTGCTGGTAGTCGTCGTGGAGCTGGGCCAGGTCGAAGTCCTCGGAGAGGGTGTCCATCAGCGACCGCGCCATCTTGAGCTCCTGCGGCCGGACGGTGACGTCCCCCTCGGGCGCGATGCCGGCCACCGGGCGGACCTCGTCGGGCCAGATGCAGGTCTGGAGCACCAGGGTGTTGTCGTGCACCCGCAGCACCGCGGGCGACTCCCGGGTGCGCAGCGCGATCTTGGTGACGGCGATCTGCCCGGACTCGGTGAGCGCGTCGCGCAGCAGCGCGTACGGCTTGGCGGCGGCCTTGTCGGCGACGCCCACGTAGTAGGCCTTGGAGAACATCAGCGGATCGATCTCGCCCTCGTCCACGAAGGCCAGCACGTCGATGATCTTCTTGCTGGGCAGCGGCAGGTCGGCGAGGTCCTCGTCGGAGAGCGTGACGGTCCGCCCGTCGGGGGACTCGTAGCCCTTGGCGATCTCCGCGTACGGGACCTCCTTCTCCTCCTGCTCGCAGTACCGCTTCATCCGCACCCGGCCGCCGTCCTTGGCGTGCACCTGGTGCAGCGGGACGTCGTGCTCCTGGGTCGCGGAGTACAGGTGGACGGGGATGCTGACCAGCCCGAAGCTGATCGTCCCCTTCCAGGTGGTCTGCATGGGGTCGCTCCTGACCGGCGCCCGGAACCGGCCGGCGCCGAGCACGCTCGGGATGCTCCTGCGGCATGTCCCGAGAGTCCCACTCTGCCCGGATTCGCGCGGATCGTCCACACCGCGCCGACAATGGGCCGAGGAGGTCGATGCGGATGACCGTCCGGAGCCGGCAGGACCGGCAGGACCCGGACCAGGCGCCGCCGCCGGAGCGGTACGGCTACCTGGTGACGTACGCGGTGCGGGGCGAGCCCGGCACACGGCGCGCGGAGGTGACCGTCCTGCCCGGATACTCGCAGGAGGAGGACATCCCCCGGATCCTGGCCGCCCGGCTGACCGGGCGACCGGCGGACGGGGCCGCGATCACCGTCCTCGACGCGCGGCCGATCTGACCGCGCAGGTGCGGGCGATTTGAGCCCCAACAGGGCTTGGCAACCTTTTCGAATACTGACGATGCGTCAGATCTGAGGTTTCCACGCCACCTTTCCACCCACCCTGACCAGGCTTTTTACGTCCGGTAAGCGAACAGTTATCAAAGCATTGTTCCGATACTCGGGCGTAGAAGTTAGGTTGCGACGCAATGCGCGGGCAAGTCCCCCACCCTCCGGCGAGACGAGTCGAGGGTCACACCGCGCTGGAAAGGCACAGGGCACCTTGATGAGTGCGGACACCACCAAGCCCACGACGGCCACCAGGCTCCCCCACCAGCCGGGTCCGACCGGAGAGGGCGGCGACAACCACCTGAAGGCCGGACTCAAGAACCGCCACCTGTCGATGATCGCCATCGGCGGCGTGATCGGCGCCGGCCTCTTCGTCGGCTCCGGCGCGGGCATCGCGACCACCGGCCCGGGCATCCTGCTCTCGTACGCGCTGGCCGGCGCGCTGGTCGTGCTCGTGATGCGGATGCTCGGCGAGATGGCCGCGGCCGACCCGCAGAGCGGCTCCTTCTCGGCGTACGCGGACCGCGCGCTCGGCCGCTGGGCCGGCTTCTCCATCGGCTGGCTGTACTGGTTCTTCTGGGTCGTGGTGCTCGCGGTCGAGGCGACCGCCGGCGCGAAGATCCTCAACAACTGGGTGCCCGGCGTGCCGCAGTGGGGCTGGGCGCTGATAGTGATGGCGGTGCTGACCGCCACCAACCTCTTCTCGGTCGCCTCCTACGGCGAGTTCGAGTTCTGGTTCGCCGGGATCAAGGTGGTCGCGATCGCCGCGTTCCTGGTGATCGGCACCCTCGCCGCCTTCGGTCTGCTGCCGGGCACCCACGCGGTCGGCGCCAGCAACCTCACCGGTCACGGCGGCTTCCTGCCGCACGGGGTGGGCGCGGTGTTCACCGGCATGCTCACCGTGGTCTTCGCCTTCATGGGCAGCGAGATCGTCACCCTGGCCGCCGGCGAGTCGGAGGACCCGGAGAAGGCGGTCAGCAAGGCCACCAACAGCGTCATCTGGCGCATCGGGATCTTCTACCTGGGCTCGATCCTGCTCGTGGTCACCCTGCTCCCGTGGGACTCCGCCGACGTCAAGTCCAGCCCGTACGTGGCGGTGCTGGACCACATCGGCATCCCGGGCGCCGGCCAGGTGATGGACGTGATCGTGCTGACGGCGGTGCTGTCCTGCCTCAACTCCGGGATGTACACGGCCTCCCGGATGGCCTTCTCGCTCGGCCAGCGCGGGGACGCGCCCAAGGCCTTCGCCACCGTGACCTCGCGCGGCGTGCCGCGGGTGGCCATCCTCTCCTCGGTGGTCTTCGGCTTCGTCGCGGTCTTCTTCAACTACACCTCGCCGGACACCGTGTTCGCCTTCCTGCTCAACTCCTCCGGCGCCGTGGCGCTCTTCGTCTGGCTGGTGATCTGCGCCACCCAGCTGCGGATGCGAAAGATCATCGAGCGCGAGATGCCCGAGCGGCACACCGTCCGGATGTGGCTGTACCCGTACCTGACCTGGACGGCCATGGGCATGATCGGGTTCGTCATGGCGTACATGTTCACCGACGCCGACGGGCGCAAGCAGATGTACCTGTCGCTGGTCGCCGCAGCCATCGTGCTGGCGGCCTCGGCCGT
Organism: Kitasatospora sp. NPDC058048; assembly: GCF_042885555.1. Lineage (NCBI taxonomy): Bacteria > Bacillati > Actinomycetota > Actinomycetes > Kitasatosporales > Streptomycetaceae > Kitasatospora > Kitasatospora sp. NPDC058048. The sequence continues at coordinate 27,392 of NZ_JBHVRT010000009.1, forward strand.
GGTGGGCCGACGGCGGCGGGCCGCGGTGGCGGCGGGCTCCTGACCCGTCCGCCCCGCGCGGGAACGCCGGGCCCGGGAGCCGTTGCGGAGGCTCCCGGGCCCGGCGCCGTTCCCGGCCCGCCACCCGCCCCTCTCGTTTGACCAAGGCACGTCAACGGGGATACCAGGGCATGACGCTCCCCCACGAGCGCTCCCCCGCCCCCTCCGGGAGACCCCGTGCCGCCCTTGCCCACTCCCGCGCCGCCCCCACCGCCCCCGGCCCCGCCACCCCCGCCGCCGCCGCCCCGTACGGAACCCGAGTCCGCCCGCCTGCGCTTCGGCCGCCGGCTGCGCCACTGGCGCGAGGCCCGCGGCCTCAGCCAGGCCGAGTTCGGCCGGCTGCTCGGCTACCACGACTCGCTGATCAGCCGGGTGGAGAACGCCCGCCGCTGGCCGCCGCCGGGGATGCCCGCCCGGGCCGACGAACTCCTGCTCGCCGACGGCGAGCTGGCCGAACTCTGGCAGACCGTCCGGCAGGAGCGCGAACGCCTCGGCGAACGCGCCTCCGCCCGGACACCGCCCGCCGCCCGCGCCGCACCACCGGACGCCGCCACCGTCGAGGTGCTCGCCCACCTGCTCGCCGCCTACCGCGCCGCCGCGGGCCGGATCGGTGGCGAGGAGCTGGCCGCCGTCCTGGAGCACCACGCCCACACCCTGCTCGGCGGGCGGCGCCCCGGCCCCCGCGAGGCCCCCGCCGCCGACCGTTCGCTCGCCGCCCAGTACGCCGAGCTCGCCGGCTGGGCCCACTTCGAGGGCGACCGCCCCGCTCGCGCGCTCGGCTGGTACGCCACCGGGCTGGAGTGGGCCCGCGCGACCGGCGACCGGGCCACCGCGGCCTGCCTGCTCGTCCGCCAGAGCGCCCTGTACTGGTGGCTCGGCGACCCGGCCACCGCACTCGCCCTGGCCGAGGCCGCCCGAACCACCGCCCCTCCCCTGCCGGGGCTGCGGGCCTGGGCCGCCCTCGTCCAGGCCCACGCCCACGCACTGGCCGGCCGGGCGGCGCAGGCCGACCGGACGCTGGCCGACGCCCGGCGGCTGACCGGCGCCGCACTGCTCACCGGCGTGCCGACGCCCTGGACGGTGCGCGCCGAGCTGGTCCTGGCCGTCGCCCACGGCACCTGCCACCGGGACCTCGCCCTTCGCACCGGCCGCACCGCCCACGCCCGCACCGCGGCGGCCCGGCTGGAGGCGGCCCTGCGGCTCCTCGACCGGGCCGCCCACCCGCGCGACCACGCCCTGGTCACCGCCCGCCTCGCCGGCGCCCACGCCCTCGCCGGTCACGCCGACGCCGCCCTCGCCCTGCTCGCCCGGCTGCCTCCGACCACCACCGGCCGCATCGCCCGCGAGCAGCGGCGGGCCGGGGAGTGGCTGCGCAGGTGAACGCCCGGACCGAGCCCCCCGGCCCGGACCCGGCGGCCCCGGCCGGGACACGGCTGCGCCTGCCCTGACACGGCGGCGCCCGGTCCGCCGCGGAACAGCAGGACCGGCCACCACCTGCGGGAGTGGTGGCCGGCCCTGCCGCACCGGTCGGACCGGGCCCGGCGGGTCGGCTCAGAGGCCGGCCGCCGCCGCCGCGATGTCGGCCGCGTACGTGCTCACCTGGCTGTAGACACCCGGGTAGCCCGCGCGGGCGCAGCCGTTGCCCCAGCTGACGATGCCGACCTGGACCCAGCGGCCCGCCGCGTCCTTGCGGACCATCGGGCCACCGGAGTCACCCTGGCAGGTGTCGACGCCGCCCTGGGCGACGTACCCCGCGCAGAGCGAGCCGGCGGTGTTCAGGCCCGGATAGGCGCGGGCGCAGGTGGCGTCGTCGACGAACGGCACGGAGGCCTTGAGCAGGTACCGCTGCTGGCCGCCGCCCTCGCGCGCGGCACCCCACCCCATGATGGTGAAGGTGCCCGTGTCGTAGGCGGTGGAGGTGGCGATCGGCAGGGTGCTGACCAGGCTGCTGTTCACCGGTGAGGCCAGCTTGATCAGCGCCCAGTCGTCGCCGTTCTCGGCGCCGGTGAAGGAGGGCGACTGGTACACGTACGAGGAGCGGACCTTGATCGCGCTGCCGCTGTTCAGGTCGACCGCTCCCGCGGTGACGGTGATGCTGCTGTCGGCACCGGTGCCGTCGACGCAGTGGGCGGCGGTGAGCACGATCTGCGAGGTGTACAGCGCGCCGCCGCAGCCCATCGAGAGCCGCACCATGAACGGGAACTCGCCCTGCGTCGCCCGCGTGCCGCCGACCACGCTCGGCGACGGCGCGGGCGAGGCGGCGGCGGGCAGCACGAGCATGCCGGCGCCGAGCACCAGGCCGGCCAGCAGGCCGACGACTCTGCCGAATTGACGCTTCATCAGATCCTCCTTGCAGGTGGGGGAAGACCGAGAGTGGCCCGGCGGGCGGCGCGGCAGGAGGGGGTGGCCCTTGCCGGTCGGAACTGGCAGGAACACGGCAATGCGCGGTTCCGGGTACGGAAGCCCTAGGGTGATCGCCCATGCGAGATCTTGCGGCGGGGATGAAGTACCTGGTCGAGGGCCAGAAGTGGGTGGGCCGGCACGGCCGCTGGTGGGGCTTCGGCATGCTGCCGGCCCTGCTCGCGCTGGTCGGCTACGTCGTCGCGCTCGCCTTCCTCGGCGCCTGGTCCCGGGACCTCGCGGACTGGGCCACCCCGTTCGCCGACCACTGGGGCACTCCCTGGCGGGGCCTGCTGCGCGACGCGCTCGCGGCGGTCGTCTTCGGCGGCGGCCTGCTGTTCTCCCTGCTCACCTTCACAGCCGTCACCCTGCTGGTCGGACAGCCCTTCTACGAGGCGCTCTGCGCCGCGGTCGACGAGACCGAGGGCGGCGCGCCCACCCCGCCGGACACCGCGCTCTGGCGGGAGCTGCTGATCGCGGTGCGCGACAGCGTGTACGTGCTGGCGCGGGTGGCCGCGTTCGGCGTGGCACTGTTCGCCTGCGGATTCATCCCCCTGGTCGGGCAGACGGTGGTCCCCGCGCTCGGCTTCCTGGTGTCCGGCTTCTTCCTGACCGTCGAGCTGACGGCCGTCGCCCTGCAGCGGCGCCGGGTGCCGCAGCCGGAGCGGATCCGGCTGCTGCGCGCCCGGCTCGGGCTGGCGCTGGGCTTCGGCACGCCGCTGGTGCTGGCCTTCCTGGTGCCGCTGGTCACCGTGTTCGCCATGCCGGGGGCCGTCGCCGGGGCCACCCTGCTGGCCCGCGACCTCGTCCCGACCGCACCGGAGGAGGAGAAGGAGGAGGAGCCGCCGGGCCCGGCCCCCGACGTCCCCACCGCCACCGCGCGGCCCGTTCCGGGCAACCCGTACGCGACCCCCTGAGGCCGTCACCGGCCGGTCACGCTGCGCCGACCTCGCCCCCGCCCGCGTGTGAGCCCGCCCACAGGAGGATCGCCATCCACGATCCCCGATAGTGGACGGGCCCCCTCGAACGCCCCGCCCGGCGCCGCCGGGGCACCCGGGCCGGACCGCCCACGACCCCGCCCCGCCTGAAGAACACAGGCCACCACGGCTGCCGGCCCTGCGATCCGTCGCCGCCGACCCGGCCTCCACCTCAGGTGTGCAATTCGGACAATTACCACCAAAGCCATCATCGAAGCCCGCCGCGGCCGCCCCGCAACCACGATGCCGCGTAGTAGCGAACGCCTTTGCCACCCGTCCTCGGCCCTGCCAAGAATGGCCCGTCGCCAGGCAGCGCAGCCGACCACCTCCGCCGCCGCACGGCCCGCCCGCCCCCGCCGCCGGGGCGCCACGGCCGCCCAGGGCGGCCGCACGAGCCCCGCCCGCCCGGAGCCCGTGCGACGCCCCGCCCCCGGTGCCACCGGCACGGCCCCCGACGGAGAAGGATCGCCCGCCCCATGCAGCTCAGCCATGCCCGCCGCAACTCCCTGATCACCGGTGTCGCCACCCTCGTGGTCGCGAGCGCCGCCACCGCCGCCCTCGCCATCCCGCAGGCCGGGAACGCGATCGGGGCCGCCCCCGTGGCCGCCGTCTCGGTGGACAGCCAGCCGGTCGCCGACCAGGTCCCGGCCGACGCCGCCGCCACTGCCGCTGCCGCCGAACAGGCCGCCCAGGAGGCCCAGGCCAAGGCCGCGGCGGACGCCGCCGCCCAGGCCCAGGCCGAGGCGCAGGCCCAGGCGGACGCCAAGGCCAAGGCCGACGCCGAGGCCGCCGCCTCCCGCTCCCAGGAGCGCCAGGACCTCACCAGCGCCCCGGCCGCCTACTCCGGCACCCCGCAGCAGATCGCCGCGCAGATCGTCCCCGCCGGCCAGCTCCAGTGCTTCAGCAACATCGTGTTCCGCGAGAGCAGCTGGAACCCGCTCGCGGTCAACGCCTCCTCCGGCGCCTACGGCCTGGTCCAGGCCCTGCCCGGCTCCAAGATGGCCTCCGCGGGCGCCGACTGGCGCACCAACCCGGCCACCCAGATCAAGTGGGGCCTGAACTACATGAACACCCGCTACGGCAGCCCCTGCGCCGCCTGGTCGTTCTGGCAGGCCCACCACTGGTACTAGACCGGACCACCGGTTCGGCTCCCCCGGGCCCGTGACGCACCCCGCGTCGCGGGCCCCGGCGCGCGTTCCCGCAGGCCGGGAGCCGGTACGGGCGTGGACACGTCCGGAAGGCGGCGTGAAGATATGGCGCGCACTCGTACGGTTTGCCACTGATTGATCGGAATTACGGACCGTCAGGGCTTTGCGACGGTCCGCAGGCCCTCTTACGCTCCGGCGTCATGCCCTCACCCCTGATCAGCGTCGTGCTCCCCGCCTACGACCAGCACGAACAGCTCGCCGACTGCCTGGACTCGCTGCTCGCCCAGTCCCTGGCCGACGTCGAGGTGATCGTCGTCGCCGACCGGTCCCCCGGGGCGGCCGGCGGGCTCGCCGACGCGTACGCGGCCCGGTACCCACGGGTGTCGGTGCTGCACCTGACCGCGGCGGTCGGGGTCGGGGCCGCCCGGAACGCGGGCGCGGCCCGGGCGAGCGGCGAGTACCTGCTGTTTCTGGACGCCGACCACCTGCTGCCCCGGGACGCGCTCCGGACGCTCGCCGACCGGCTCGAGCAGACCGGCCCGGTGGACGTGCTGCTGTTCGGCCACTCCCGCCGGCACCAGGACCGGGACTGGCCGGGCGGGGCCGAGGCCCTGCTCGCCGAGGCCGGCCCCGAACCGTTCGCCCCCTTCGACCGGCCCGCCCTGTTCGGCGCGCCGCCGCTGATCTGGGACCGGCTGATCCGCCGCGGCCACTGGGCCGAACTGGGCCTGGCCTTCCCGCCCGGCCGCTACGAGGAGGTCCCGGTCGCCCACGCCGCGCTGCTCGGCGCCCGGAAGGCCGCCGTGCTGGCACGCGAGTGCGTGCAGCTGCGCCGCCGGGAGACCGTCCACCCGGCGGGCGGCCCGGGCAGCAGCGTCTTCGACCTGTTCGAGCAGTACGAGCGCAGCTTCGCCCTGCTGGAGGAGCAGCCGCACCTGTACGCGGTGCGCGACGCGCTGTTCGTCCGGATGATCCGGCACTACCTGTTCGTCTTCGACCTGGCCGGCTGCGTCACCCGTGCCGAGCGGCCGCAGTTCTTCCACCGCGCCGCCGAGCACCACCGCCGCTTCCAGCCGCCCGGCCACCGCCGGCCGGGCGGCCGCGAGGGGATCAAGTTCTCGCTGCTGGCGGGCGGCGCCTACCCGGCCTTCGAGGTGGCCAAGCTCTCCCACATCGCGCGGGGCACGCTCACCGGGCGGAAATGACCCCGCTCAGATCTGCGCCACGCCGCCCTCGGCGGCCATCGCGGCGGCGATCCGGCGGGCCCGCTCGGCCCGGACCCCGGCGGGCATCGGCGGCAGCACGTCCATCCACAGCGGCAGGGTCGAGCCGCGCAGCTGCGACATCCCCTCCGGCCGGGCGAGCAGCCACAGGTGCAGGTGCGCGGAACCGTCGCCCCAGCGGTTCACGTGGACCCGGCCGATGCCGCCGAGCGACCGTACGGCCCGCTCCACCCTCTGGAGCATCGGGCCCAGCCCCGCGGAGAGTTCGGCCGGCAGGTCCAGCAGGTCGTGGTGGGCGCGCGGCCACAGGAGCAGCGTGGCGGGCAGCCCGTCCGGCTCGTCGGTGGTGCCGAGCCGCCAGTGCTCGTCCGTCCACAGGAAGTCGGTGTCCGGCCGGGCACAGTCCGGGCAGCTCTCCGGGCCGTCCTCGCCGTTCCGGGGCGGTTCGGGCAGCTCCGGCGCCCGGAGTTCCCGGACGGTCAGCTCGCCCTCGTACGGGAAGATCTCCCAGGAGGGCGCGCCGTCCGCCGGGAAGGGCAGCGGCTCGCCGATCGGGAGGCGGGCGAGGTAGGCGTCGGGGCCGGCCGGGTCCGCGGCCGCGGGTTCTTCGATCATGACCGCCGAGCGTGCCACAGGACACCCTGTCGGCGGTACCCCCGTCGTGCCCGGTACCGGTGCGGCGGTACGGCTGCGATCATCGGCGGAGCCGTACTCCTGGGAGGTCCCTGGTGAGCCGTCCGTCCGCCGCCCCCGGGGCCGAGCTGGCCCGCGCGCTGTCCGCCGTACTGCGCGGCGAGGTCCGCTTCGGCGCCGCCGAACGCACCGTCTACAGTCAGGACGCCTCCAACTACCGGCAGTTGCCGCTCGGCGTGGTCAAGCCCGCCGACCTCGACGACGTGCGCACCGCGCTGGCGCTCTGCCGCGAGCACCGGGTGCCGGTGGTGGCGCGCGGGGCCGGGACCAGCATCGGCGGGCAGGCGATCGGCCCGGGGGCGGTGGTGCTGGACTTCCGCCGCCACCTCGGCGCGGTGCTGGAGCTCGACCCGCGGGCCCGCACCGCGCGCGTCCAGCCCGGCACCGTGCTGGACGACCTCCAGCGCGCCGCCCGGCCCCACGGGCTGCGCTTCGGCCCCGACCCGTCCACGCACAGCCGCTGCACCCTCGGCGGCATGATCGGCAACGACTCCTGCGGCTCGCACTCGCTGGCCTGGGGGCGCACCGCCGACAACGTCGAGCGGCTGGAGTTGCTGCTCGCGGACGGCACCGAGCTGACCGTCGGCGGGCGGCTCACCGCCGCGGAGCGCGCCGCGCTCGCCGCACGGCCCGGGCGGATCGGCGAACTCCACACCGAGCTGCAGGAGTTCACCGACCGCAACCTCGCCGTCATCCGGCAGGGCATGCCGCAACTGCCCCGCCGCACCTCCGGCTACCCGCTGGACGCGCTGCTGCCCGAGCACGGCCACGACCTGGCCCGGGCGCTCACCGGCACCGAGGGCACCTGCGCGCTGCTGCTCGGCGCCACCGTCCGCCTGGTCGAGGACCCGCCCGCGCGGGCCCTGGTGGTGGCCGGCTACCCCGACGAGGGCGCCGCCGCCGACGCCGTCCCGGCGCTGCTCCCGTACGGTCCGCTGACCGCCGAGGGCATGGCGGCCGACCTGATCGCCGCGCTGCTCGCCGCCGGCCCGCGCCCGCCCGCCCTGGACCGGTTGCCCGCCGGCGAGTGCTGGCTGTTCCTGGAGACCGGCGGCGACACCCCGTTGGCCGCCTACCAGGCCGCCCGCCGGCTGGGCGACGCGGTGCGCCGCGAGCGCTCGGCCTCCGTCGCCCTGGTCACCGACCCGGTCGAGCAGCGCCAGCTGTGGGCCGTCCGGGAGGCCGGCGCGGGAATCGTCACCCGGCTGCCCGGGGGCGGCGAGGCCTGGCCCGGCTGGGAGGACTCCGCCGTCCCGCCCGAGCGGCTCGGCGACTACCTGCGGGACCTGCGCGCCCTGCTGCGCCGGCACAGCCTGCGCGGCGTCCCGTACGGGCACTTCGGCGACGGCTGCGTGCACCTGCGGATCGATTTCCCGCTGGACGAACCCCAAGGGGTGCTGGTCTTCCGGGAGTTCCTGGAGCAGGCGGCCGATCTGGCGGTCTCGTACGGCGGTTCGCTCTCCGGCGAGCACGGCGACGGCCAGGCCCGGGCCGAGCTGCTGCCACGCATGTACCCACCCGAAGTCATCGGCCTCTTCGGCGAGTTCAAGCGGATCTGGGACCCGGAGAACCTGCTCAACCCGGGCGCCCTGGTCGATCCCCGCCCGCTCGACGCCGACCTGCGCTTCGTCACCGCCCCGCGCCGCACGCTGCCGCTGGCCCTCCCGTACGAACAGGACGGCGGCAGCCTGGTCAAGGCGGTGCACCGCTGCGTGGGCGTCGCCAAGTGCGTGGCCCCGGGCAGCGGGGTGATGTGCCCGAGCTACCTGGCCACCGGCGAGGAGCGGCACTCCACCCGGGGGCGGGCCCGGCTGCTCGCCGAGATGCTGCGCGGGGACGCCGTCCCGGACGGCTGGCGTTCGGAGGAGGTCCGGGAGGCGCTGGACCTCTGTCTGAGCTGCAAGGGCTGCGCGAGCGACTGCCCGGTCCACGTCGACATGGCGACCTACAAGTCCGAGTTCCTGTACCAGCACTACCGGCACCGGCCGCGGCCGCTCGCGCACTACTCGATGGGCTGGCTGCCGCTCTGGCTGCGGGCCGTCGCGCTCGCCCCCGGGGCGGCCAACACGCTCGCCCGCTCCCGGGCCGGCGGGCCGATCAAACGGCTCGGCGGGATCGACCCGCGCCGGGTGCTGCCCGTCCTCCCGCCGGAGACCTTCACCGCCTGGTACCGGCGGCACCGCGCCGCCCACCCGGCCCCGGCGGGCGCCCGGCCGGTGCTGCTGTGGCCGGACACCTTCTCCGACCACCTCCAGCCGAACGTGCTGCGCTCGGCCGTGGAGGTGCTGGAGCACCTGGGCTTCGACGTCCGGCTGCCCGCAGGACCGGTCTGCTGCGGCCTCACCTGGTACTCCACCGGCCAACTCGGAACCGCCCGCCGGGTGTTGCGGCGCAGCCTGCGGGCGCTGACGGGAGCCGGGATCCAGGCCGACACCCCCGTGGTCGGCCTGGACCCCAGCTGCACCGCGATGCTGCGCGAGGACCTGCCCCGGCTGCTCGGCGCACAGGGCCGCCCGCTCGCCGACCGCACCCGCACCTTCGCCGAGTTCCTCGACGAGTACGCCCCGGACGCCCCGCTCCCCCGGATCCCGCTGGACGCCGTCACCCAGACGCACTGCCACCAGCACGCGGTGCTCGGCAGCGCCGCCGACCGCCGGGTGGAGGCCCGGCTCGGCCTGAACAACCGGGTGCTGGACTCCGGCTGCTGCGGCCTGGCGGGCGACTTCGGCTTCGCGCGGGGCCACTTCGAGGTGTCCGAGGCCATCGCGGAGCGGGTGCTGCTGCCCGAGGTGCGGGCCGCCGGGCCGCGAACGGTGGTCCTCGCGGACGGCTTCAGCTGCCGTACCCAGATCTCCCAACTCGCCGACGGGCGGCAGGCTCTGCACCTGGCGGAGCTGATCGCCCGGGAGCTGCGGCCCGGGAGGTGACGAGGGCGCCTCCGGCACGCCCTATCGGGTGCCCTGCGGCTCCTTGCCGGGTGCGTGCGCCGCGAGGAAGGCCCCGGCGTGCGCCGCGGCCTCCTCCCGGGTCGGGTGGCCGACGGCGGCCCCGCCGGTCGTGCCGTCGGCGCCGGTGGCCGTCCAGCGCCAGCCGCCGGCGGCCGCGTCCTCGATCAACTCGGCTGTTCCGCCGAACAGTCGAAGCGATCCCGGGCGCGCCACCGGACGGCTGACGGCCTCCGGCCACTTCTTCCGGGCACCCTGCCGGGTGATGCCCCAGGCCGCGCCGAGCTGTTCGTACCCGGCGCCGTAGGAGCCCGCGGTGGCGGCCGCGCCCGCGGTGAGCCGCTTGACCTCGGCGTCCACCAGCTTCCAGGCGGACAGCACCGAGAGGGCGGCCTCGACCGGCTCGGCGTCCCACATCCGCTCCGCGGGCAGGCCGGTCGCGCGGGCGCGCACGGCGGCGGCAAGGGGGCCGAGGGCGTCGAGAAGGGCCTTGGCCAGCTCGGCCTGTTCCTCATGGGTGATCTCCGCGATCGTCATGCCGACAACTTTAGTTACCAAGTCCCATTCTGACAACCAAAGTTACCGCCGGAGTCGATCGAGGGGGCTCGAACCCCGCCGCTCGGGCGCGAACGGAGTGCCTGAGGAGACCCCGCGCCAGCCCACCACCAGGGCTTCCCCCAGGAAGCCCACACCGATCGACAGCTGGACCGGCCTGGCATCCGGGGCCAGGCCGAAGTGCCCGGCGAGCGCGGCGAAGCAGGCCATCACGGCGAGCGAGAGCGCCGCGACCAGCAAGGTCCGCCCGGTGTAGCGCTGCCACAGCACGCCCTCCCGCTCGTGGACCTGGATGGTGGCGCCGCGCACCGCCCCCAGCGCGAGGCCGAGCGCGGCACCCGCCGCGATCCAGCCGTAGTCGGCCGCGCCGAGGCCGCGCCGCTGGGCGAGCGCCCACACGCCGAGGCCGGTGAGGATCACCGGCGCCGCGAAGAGGTCGCGGGCGTTGAGCGGCTCGCCGCGCAGCCGCCTGATCACCACCACCACGACCACGGCGGCGACCAGCCCCACGTAGACCCAGTTGTCCATTCCCACTCCCCCGAAGTTTTGTAGCTCGACCGTGCTAAATCAGCAATTTAGCTCGCCCGTGCTATAACGGCAACATGCCGAAGATCGTCGACCCCGCCGAGCGCCGCCAGGCCGTCGCCGACGCCGTCCTGCGCGTCGCGGCCCGGGAAGGGCTGGAGCACGCCTCCCTGCGCAACGTCGCCGAGGAGGCCGGACTGGCCATCGGCTCGGTACGGCACTACTTCGCCGGCGGCTCGGAGCTGATGATCTTCGCGATGGGCGAGCTGGCCCACCGGATCGAGGCCCGCATCGGGACCCACGCCGCCGTCCTGCTCAACCCGGCCACCGCCGGCACCGACCGGCGCGAACGGACCGTCCGGCTGCTCGCCGAGACCCTCCCCCTGGACGCCGGACGCCGGGAGGAGTCCGCGCTCTGGCTCTCCTTCGTCACCGCCGCCCGGACCCGGCCCGACCTGCGGCCCCGCGCCGCCGAGATGCAGGCCGGACTCGACGGCCTGGTCCGCCGCGTCCTCACCGAGTCCGAGCGCTCCGGCGGCCTGGCCCCCGGCCTCGACCTCGACGTAGAGACCCGCCGGCTCTCCGCCCTGCTGGACGGCCTCACCCTCCAGGCCGTCCAGCACCCCGACCTGATCGGCCCGGACGAGCTGCGCGCGGTGCTGCGCCGCCACCTCGACACCCTGGCCGCTCCGGCCTCCTGACACCGCGCCAACACCCCCGGCACAATGGCGCGATGACCCTCACCACCGCCGAGGCGGACAGGATTCTGGCCGACCACTTCGCGCCCTGGGTGCAGGACCTGGGCCTGTCGACCGTCGAGGCCGGCGAGCAGCACGCCGTCCTGCGGCTGCCCTGGTCCGACCGGCTCGCCCGCGAGGGCGGCGCGCTGTCCGGCCAGGTACTGATGGCCGCCGCCGACACGGCCTGCGTGATCGCGCTGTGCGCGGCCCGCGGCGGATTCGGCCCGATGACCACCGTCCAGCAGTCCACCACCTTCCAGCGCGCGGTCCTCGCCCGGGACGTCCTGGTGCACGCCAGGATCACCAGGCTCGGCCGCCGGCTCGCCTTCCTCGACATCACCCTCGTCACCGAGGGCACCGAAGGCGCCGGGGGCACCGGGGGCACCGAGGATCCCGCCGCGCACGCCACCGCCGTCTACGCCCTGGGATGACCCGCCCGGCATCCGGCATCCGGCTTCCGCGCCCGCGGGCGCTCGACGGTGTCAGCCCTGGGCGGCCCCCGCGGGCTCCTGCTCCGCGCACACCGCCGAGACGAACTCGGCGACCCGCGCCCGCGGCAGACCGCGCGCGATGTCCGCCTCGCTGATCATGCCGACCAGCTTGTGCTCGGGGTGGTTGATCACCGGCAGCCGGCGCACCTGGTACTGCTCCATCACCCGCAGCACCTGTTCGCAGTCCTCGTCCGCCTCCACCGTCATCGGGCGCCCCTGCGCCAGCTCGCCCGCCGTCACCGACGCCGGGTCACGGCCCTCGGCGACGCAGCGCAGCACGATGTCGCGGTCGGTCACGATCCCCAGCAGCTTGTCGCCCGGCCCGCAGATGGGCAGGGCGCCCACATGGCGTTCCCGCATGATCCGGGCGGCGGCCGCGAGCGTCTCGTGCTCGCGGATGCACTCGGCGCCCGGGTGCATGATGTCGCTGGCTATGGTCATGGTCCGCCTCCTGGCCTGGCTTCCCTTCCCCCGTCCATCGTGGTCCGGGCCGGTGACCGACGCCACCGGGGCCGGCGCGCTCAGCCGCCCCCGGCCGGGCCGGTACGGCCACCCTGCTCGGCCCCGCTGCCCTGCTCGACCCCGCTGCCCTGCTCGACCCGGCCGCTCTCCTCGACCCGGCCGCCCTGCCCGACCCGGCCGTCCGGCGACTCCGGACCGATCAGCGGCGACTTCTCCAACACCTCCTCCAGGGGCGGGGGTTCGTGCCTGGTCTGCTCCGGTTCGAGCTCCTCCTCCGACACCTCGCCGCTCTCCACCGCCTCCTCCACGGCCTTCGCCCCGGCCGCGACCGCGGCAGCCGTCAGCAGGTTCCGCTGCTGGACCTCCGTCGCACTGTCCAGGAAGCGCAGCAGCTCCACCGGGAAGGGCAGCACCAGCGTCGAGTTCTTCTCCGCGGCCACCTCCACCACGGTCTGCAACAGCCGCAGTTGGAGCGCGGCCGGGGTCTTGCTCATCACCGCCGCGGCGTCCGACAGCCGCTCCGAGGCCTGGTACTCGCCGTCCGCCGTGATGATCCGGGCCCGCCGCTCCCGCTCAGCCTCCGCCTGCCGGGCGATCGAGCGCTTCATCGACTCCGGCAGCGCGACGTCCTTGATCTCCACCCGGTCGATCTCGATGCCCCAGCCCAGCGCCGGACTGTCGATCATCAACTCCAGCCCCTGGTTGATCGGTTCCCGGTTGGCCAGCAGGTCGTCCAGCTCGCTCTTGCCGATGATCGAGCGCAGCGAGGTCTGCGCGACCTGGGAGATCGCGAAGTTGTAGTCCTGCACGTTGACCGTGGCCTTCACCGGGTCCTCCACCCGGAAGTAGACCACCGCGTCCACCCGCACGGTCACGTTGTCCCGGGTGATGCCCTCCTGCGCCGGGATCGGCATCGTCACGATCTGCACGTTCACCTTGCGCAGCCGGTCCGCGATCGGCATCAGCGCCACCAGCCCGGGATCGCGCACCTCGTCGCGCACCTTCCCGAAGCGGAACACCACGCCCTTCTGGAACTGCTGGACGACCCTGATGCTCAGGCCCGCCCAGATCGCCCCCAGCCCGGCCAGCGCTCCGAGGGCCCCCAGCACCGCATCGACGATCATGGCGGCCTCCTCGCGGCCTGCGCGCACACCGGCGTGTCCGGCCTGCGCCGACCCTGACCGGCCGGGGACCGCCGGAGCAACTGATTCCACGCTACGCCTGCCCGGTCCGCGCCGGAGCGAACGTCCCACGCCCTAGGATCCTGGCCATGCCGACCGTGGCCGCGTCCTCCTCGCCCGCCGACGACCCCGCCTTCGATCCCGACGATCCCCGCCATCCCGCCGGGGCGGCCGTCCGGGCCGGCGGACTCGCCGCGCTGGACCGCGTCGTCACCGGCTGCCGGGCCTGCCCGCGCCTGGTCCAGTGGCGCGAGGAGACCGCCCGGACCAAGCGCCGCGCCTACCGGGACTGGGACTACTGGGCCCGCCCCGTCCCGGGCTTCGGGCCGCCGGACGCCCCGCTCGTCCTGGTCGGCCTCGCCCCAGCCGCCCACGGCGCCAACCGCACCGGCCGGATCTTCACCGGCGACCCCTCCGGCGACCTGCTCTACGCCGCCCTGTACGAGCTCGGGTTCGCCAACCGCCCCGAGTCCGTCCGCCACGGCGACGGCCTGGAGCTGTCCGGCGTCCGGATCACCGACCCGGTCCGCTGCGCCCCGCCGGACAACAGGCCCAGCACGGCCGAACGCGACACCTGCCGGCCCTGGATCACCCGGGAGCTGGAGCTGATGCGCCCCACCGTGCGCACCGTCGTCGCCCTCGGCGGCTTCGCCTGGCAGGCGATGCTGCCGGTGATCGCGGACGCCGGCTGGCGGGTCCCCCGCCCCCGCCCCGCCTTCGGCCACGCCGCCCTGGCCGTCTTCCCGGCCCTCGACGGCGGCCCGGACCTGCGGATGTACGGCTGCTACCACGTGAGCCCGCGCAACACGAACACCGGCCGGCTGACCACCGCGATGCTCCGGGACCTGCTGCGCGAGGCGGCCCGCTCGGCGGGGCTCGACCCCCGGTAGCCCGCCCCCATCGATGGCCTCGCCCGCTCAACCGCGCTCGCGCGGCCCGGTCAGTCGAACCGCCGGGTGGCCGTGATCCCGCCGTCCACCGGCAGCGTCACACCCGCGACGTACGAGGCCCGGTCGCTCAGCAGCCAGGCGGCCGCCTGCGCCACCTCCTCGTCCGTACCCGGCCGGCCCAGCGGCGTGGAGCGCTCCACCAGCGCGGCGAACTCCGGCCCGGACCCGAAGAACGGCTCGGTGCCCGGCGTGCGCACCACCCCTGGCGCGACGGCGTTGACCCTGATGCCGTGCCGGGCGAGATCGGCGGTGGCCGCCTTCACCAGACCGCTCAGGCCGTGCTTGGCGGCCTGCTGGGCGCCGTCGCCGAAGCCCCCGACCAGCGCCCCCACACCGGAGTTGAGCACCACCGCGCCGCCGCGCCCGGCCTCCGTCATCGCCCGCAGCTGGGCCCGCAGGCAGAGCCAGGTGCCGCGCAGGTTGAGCGCGTGGGTGTCGTCCCACTCCGACTCCGAACGCTCGGTGAGCGGGGCCGGCGGCAGGCCGTTGCCCGCATTGTCGAAGGCCGCGTCCAGCCGGCCGAAGGCCTGCAGCGCGGTGTCCACCGTCCGCTGCGCACCGGCGGCCGTGGTCAGATCGGCGGCGACCGCCACCGCTTCGGCCCCGGTGGCACGCAACTCGGTGGCCAGCTCCTCCACCTCGGTGCCGGAGCGGGCGGCGAGCACCAGCAGCGCGCCCTCCCGGGCGAACAGCCGGGCGGCGGCCGCGCCAATGCCCCGCCCGGCGCCGGTGACGATCGTGACCTTGTCGTCGAGAAGTCCCATGCGGCGAGCCTGCCGCCGTACCCGCCGGCCCACCAGCGGCCGGGCGCTCCCCGGGAACCGGCTTCCTGGGACAGCCAGGTCCTGGCTGTCCCGGGCGAGCTGTGGCAGCCTGACGCGCATGCCCGAGACCCCGCTGGGCGCCTTCCTCCGCGCCCGCCGCGCCCGACTCGCGCCCGCCGACGCCGGCCTGCCCGCCTCCGGACGCCGCCGTACCCCCGGACTGCGCCGCGAGGAGGTCGCCGCCCGCGCCGGGATCTCGGCCGACTACTACGCCCGCCTGGAACAGGGCCGCCAGCGGGTGCCGACCGGCCCGGTCCTCGACGGCCTCGCCGAGGCCCTGCAACTGACCGCCCCCGAGCGCGGCTACCTGCACCGGCTGGCCGCCCGCCCGCACCGCCCGGCTCCGCCGCCCGCCGAAGCCCCGGCGCTCCCCGCGACCACCCTCGCCCTGCTGGACACCCTGGACGCCGCGCCCGCCTTCGTCACCGGCCCCACCTTCGACCTGCTGGCCTGGAACCGGCCCGCCGCCCTGCTGCTGGCCGGGCCGGAACGACGGCCGGCCCGTGAACGGAACCTGCTCTGGCAGGTGTTCTGCTGCCCGTACCGGGACCGCTCGCAAGGCAACACGGCCGCCGAGGGCTCGATCGGCGCCGACCTGGTCGCCTCACTGCGCGCCCAGCACGCCGACCGTCCCCGCGACCGCGCCCTGCTCGCCCTGGTCCACCGGCTGTCGGCCGACAGCCCCGTCTTCGCCGAGCTCTGGGACCGCCACCGCGCCGCCCCGCCCCGTCCCGGCCGCCTCCACGTCCGCCACCCGGCCCTCGCCGCCACCGTCCTCGACTACACCGTCCTGCCCCTCCCCGAGGACGGCCGCCACCTCTTCGCCTTCCTCGCCCCGCCCGACAGCCCCACCCGGCACGCCTTCGCGGCGGCCGGCGGGGACCGGCCCCGGACCGCCGCCGCCCCGGGGTAGCCGCCGCCCCGTGGGTGGCCGCGACTCTTCGCGCACCCGGCGGCGAGCGGAGATCCGCGGGACACGCCCTACCCGAACCGGGCCAGCTTCCGCTTGCCCGCCCGCCGCCAGACGTCCGGCAGCCGCCGCCGGGCGGCCTCGGCCGACGCCAGCTGACGCCCGTACAGGGCGCCGTACCCGAACGGCTCGCCACCGGTGACCGCGTGGGTCGCGAGGGCGGTCGCGGCCACCACGGCGTCCTGGTGCTCGCCCAGCACCTCCTGGACGGCCTTCATCCGCTTCGCGTAGCGCTCGGCCCGGGCGCCGGCCGCCGGGGCGGCGGCCTCGCCGGCGTAGCGGGCGCGCTTGGCCGCCTTGCGGGCCTCGTGGAGCGCGCGGGTCCGCTCGTCGGGGGCGGCGGCAAGGGCCGCCCCGACCCGCCCGGCCGTACGCCGCTGCTCGCGGGCGGCGATGCGGGAGAGCTCCGGGACGGCGCTGCGGGCGGCACGCCGGCGCAGCGGCGGGTCCGCGAGGAAGCCGGCGAGAGCCTCGCCGAGCGCCCGGCGGCGGGGGCTGTCCAGGGCGGCGACCACCTCGGGCCAGATGGCGCGGTACTCGGCCTCGCCCCACCGGTCCAGCGCTGCGGCGACCCGCTGCGGGCCGCACCCGGCGGGCAGCTCGCGGGCCTCGGCGGCCAGCCGTGCGGCCAGCACCTCGCGGTCCCGCGCCCTGCCCAGGACGCCGCCGAGCCAGCGCAGCTCGGCGACCAGCTCGTCGGTCGCTCCGGGGGCGACCAGCCGCCGGAAGGTCTGCAGGGCGCTGCGCAGCCGCCGGCAGGCGACCCGCATCCGGTGCACGGCGTCCGGCTCGTCCGCCCGGACGGCGTCGTCCAGGCCGGCCAGCACTGCCGCCTGCGTCTCCAGGCGGGCCAGCAGCACCTGCCCCACCGTGGTGTCGGGTCTCGCCATGGACGCTCGCCCCCTCGTCGGGTCAGCGGGAACGCCTTCCAGGCTAATCCGCGTCGGGCCGCTGTCGACCGCGCGGCAGCCGGGCGGGCGACCCCGCGGGCGGCCGGGCCCGCCGTCGAGCCCGCTGTCGAACCCCGCAGGCTACTGATCGCGCGTCAGCCGGACCAGGGACCTACGGGCCCTCGTGCCGGATACGAGCGCCATGACATACTCCGGAGCGTGACGACCTCCTCCCGTGCGACCAGGGCCCTGCGGGCCGCGGTGTTCACCGCGCTCGCCGTGCCGATGGCCGCGTTGGGCCAGGTCGTCATCACGGGCCGCCCGCTGCCGCTGTCGCTGGTGGCCTCGGCCGGTGCCGTCGTCTTCCTGGTCGCGGCCGTCCTGGCCGGCGGGGAACGGCGGATGCTGCACATCTCCGGCGTGATGGTGCCGGTCGAGCTGCTGCTCAACACCACGTTCAACCTGGGCCAGGCCGGCTGTTCGCCGGTGCTGGCCGGTCAGGTGCCCGCCCGCGGGGTGAACCTGCTGGTCTGCGGCGGCGGTTCGGTGGACGGCTCGCTGCTGAGCGGCCCGCTGGGCCACGCCGGGCAGTTGGCCCCCGCCGCGACCCAGCTGCTGCTCCTGCTGGTGCACGTGGTGATCGCCCTCGCCGCCTCGGCCTGGCTGCGGATGGGCGACGCCGCCCTGTCCGGCCTGGCCCGGGCGCTGTGCGCGCTGCGCCAGTCGCTGGCCGGCCCGCTGCGCGCCCTGGTCGTCCTGCTGCTCCCCGCGC
The DNA here is from genome assembly GCF_042885555.1 of Kitasatospora sp. NPDC058048. NCBI lineage: Bacteria > Bacillati > Actinomycetota > Actinomycetes > Kitasatosporales > Streptomycetaceae > Kitasatospora > Kitasatospora sp. NPDC058048. Next base: position 45,177 of record NZ_JBHVRT010000009.1, read on the forward strand.
CGGTGCGTCCGGTGCTGCGGGTGCCGCTGCCGGTGTCGGACCGTGCCCGGCCGCGCCGCGAGGACGTGGTGCTGAGCCCGGCGCCCCGGCGCGGCCCGCCCGCCTTCGCGCCTGCCTGCTGATCACCGTCCCGATCTGATCACCCCCGTACCCGGCCGGACGGCCCCGGTACGCCCGCAGGCAGTGCGCACGACTCCCGCGTTCACCGACCCCGCCGCACCCGGTGCGGCTCCCCGCGCGCACCCGCGCGCCGCGTACAGGAGTTGACTTCCCCATGGCTCAGGCCCCCAGCAAGCAGCAGGCCAAGCGCATCAGTGCCCGTGAGCGGATCCAGGAGGCGCAGCGCCGCGAGCAGCAGGCCGCCAAGCGCCGTCAGCGGATCGTCGTGACGGTCTCCGCGGTCGTCGTGCTGGCCCTCGCGGGCGGTGTCGCCGTCGCGATCAACTCGGCCTCGGACAAGAACGACAAGTCCTCCGCCGCCGCGTCGGCCCCGCTGGTCACCCCCGCCAACGCCTCCGGCCCGAACGGCACGGTGATCACCTACGGCAAGGCCGACGCCCCGCACACCATGGAGATCTACGAGGACTTCCGCTGCCCGGTCTGCAAGCACTTCGAGGTGGCCAACGGCGAGACCGTCAAGAAGCTCACCGAGGACGGCCGGATCAAGGTGGAGTTCCACCTGGCGGCGTTCCTGGACAAGAACCTCGGCGGCAAGGGCTCGCGCACCGCGCTGGCCGCGGCCGGCGCCGCGCTGAACGAGGGCGTGGACAAGTTCAAGGCCTTCCACGACGTGCTGTACGCCAACCAGCCGGACGAGCGCGAGGACGGCTTCGGCGACGTCGACCACATCCTGGACCTGGCCGGCCAGGTGCCCGGGCTGAAGACGGACGCCTTCGTGAAGGCGGTGACCGACAAGACCTACGCCCCGTGGGCGGCCAAGGTCTCCGACGCGTTCAACGGCAGCGGGGTGACCGGCACGCCGACCGTCAAGGTGGACGGCAAGCAGATCACCCTGTTCGCCGGCAACGCCGTGGTCCCGGCCGAGCAGTTCACCGCGCAGGTGAAGCAGGCCGCCGGCCTCCAGTAGGCCGCGCCTCCGCCCCCGCGCACCACCGCACCGTACGGCACCACCCGGCCCGGCCGAACTCCCGGCCGGGCCGGCTCCTCCCAGCCAGCCACCGGAGTGTGCTGTCATGACCGCCGCTACCACCGTGCACCCGTCCCGCTCCGCTCCCGACTCCGCCGCCGCCGCCCGGGCCCCGATCGGCGCGAGCCGGGCCTACGCCCTCCTGCTGTTCCTGGGCGGCCTGGTCGGGCTGGCCGCCTCGGCCGTCCTGACCTTCGACAAGCTCCGCATCCTGGAGAACCCCTCCTACGTCCCCAGCTGCAACATCAACCCGATCATCAGCTGCGGTTCGGTGATGCGCACCGAGCAGGCGGAGGTCTTCGGCTTCCCGAACCCGCTGCTCGGGCTGGCCGCCTTCGGCGCGCTGACGGCGATCGGCGCGGGGCTGCTCGCCGGTGCCGGGTACCGGCGCTGGTTCTGGCTGGGCCTGAACGCGGGCACCGCGCTGGGCGTGGTGTTCGCGCACTGGCTGATCTACCAGGCGCTGTACGACATCGGCGCGCTGTGCCCGTACTGCATGGTGGTGTGGGCCACGGTGGTGGTGCTGTTCTGGTACACGACGCTGCACAACCTGCGCACGGGCGTGATCCCGGCGGGCCCGCGGGCGGGGGTGGTCGTCCGGGAGGCGGCGCGCTACCACTGGGCGCTGCCGGTGCTGTGGGCGGCGGTGATCGCGCTGCTGGTCCTCAACCGGTTCTGGTCCTACTGGAGCACGCTGCTCTGACCGCCCGTCACCCCACGTACCCGTCCGAGTGCAGCAGTGCGGCGGCGCCGGTCCGCCGGGCCTCCAGGGCCGCGGTGAGCCGGCGCGCCGCACCGGGCTGCAGCAGGACGGCCGCCCGGGCCGGGGTGACCCAGCCGTGGTCGGCGACCTCCTCGGCCTGCGCCCGGACCGCCGTGCCGTCCGCGACCGTCCCGCCGTCGAACATGAACTGCACGGCGGGGTGGGCGTGTTCGCCCTGGTCGGGGATCGAGTCGCGCCACTCCACGACGAGCAGCCGCAGCGGCCCGGCCAACAGCCCGGTCTCCTCGTACAGTTCGCGGGCCGCGCACTCGGCGGGCCCCTCCCCCCGGTCCATCCCGCCGCCGGGGAACTGCCACTGGTCGCGGTAGCTGGCCTTCAGCAGCAGGACCCGGCCCGCCCCGTCGGTGAGCAGGACGCTGCAGCCGACGTAGGCGCGCACCATCCCGGCGAGCCACTCCTCCTCCGAGAGTGCCCAGGTGTCCGTCATCGCGCCTCCTCCGCCGGGTTCCCGTCCTCGCGGCCACTCTGCCGCGATCGCGGCCCCGGGAAAGCCGGTCGGCTCCTAATCCACCCGAATGAGTGCCGGTGGGGACGCCTATCCGAACACGGCCCGCCGGAAGGCGTTGCGCAGGTCGGTGAGCTGCTGGATCCCCCGGTCGTAGTGCACCTTGTTGGTGAGCAGCAGGGCCCAGCGGCCGAGCCTGCGGGAGACCCAGAAGCCGGTGCCGGTGAAGCCGTAGTGGACGAAGGTGCCCTCGGCCGGGTCGGTGCCGGGAGCGTGCAGCCAGGACAGGCCGCGGGCGGGGGCGAGGCCGCCGGTGTGCTCGCGCAGCGATTCGTCGATCCACGGCTCGCCCCAGGGCGCCCCGGGCGGCGGGGCGAGCAGCGCGGTGAGGAAGCGGGCGAGGTCGCGGGCGGTGGAGAAGGCCCCGGCGTTGCCGGAGACCCCGCCGAGCAGCCGGGCGGAGGGGTCGTGGACGACGCCGCACAGGTGGGTGCCGGCGCCCTCCTCGTACTCGGTGGGCGCGGTGCGGGCGGCGAGCGCGCCGCCGAGCGGGCCGTACCGGGTGTCGGTCATGCCGAGCGGCCCCCAGACCCAGCGCGCGGCGAGCTCGTCCAGCGGCGCGCCGCCGAGGTCCTCGACCAGGTGGGCGAGCAGGACGGCGGCGCGGTCGGTGTACTCGACGACCGTGCCCGGCGGGCGGTGCAGCGGGGCGGCGAGCACTCCGGCCCGGATCGCCGCGGGGTCGCGTCCGTAGAGCTGCTCGAAGCGGGTGTACGGGAGCATCCCCGCGGTGTGGGCGAGGAGTTGACGGATCGTCACCTCGCCGGCGGGGTGTCCGGCGGCCGGCGGCCACCAGCGGCCGAGCGGCTCGTCCAGCGGGAGCCGCCCGGATTGCCGCAGCACCCCCGCGCAGGGCCAGAGCGCGACGACCTTGGTGAGGCTGGCGAGGTCGTACAGCGTGTCGGGTCCGGGCCGCAGCCGCGCGTACGGCCCCTGCCCGAGCACACCGTGGCTGCCGCCGCCGAGCGTGCCGCCGGCGTCGCCGACGGCCCAGACGGCTCCCGCCCCGACGGCGCGCGCGCCCTCCCCGACCAGCCGGTCCAGCTCCCCGCCGGGCGCGGCCGGGTCGGGGAGCCGGTCGGCTCCGGGTGCTCGGTGACTCATCCGTCTCCCCCTTCGGGCCGACGGGAGCCTTCCCCGCGCAGCGGTCGCTCAGACCGCCGCGGCCAGCTCCTTGCCGAGGCAGATGCTCTGCGCGTGCTCCTTGTAGATGCCGAACTTCCGGATCGCGTCGTAGCCCTCGGAGCGGTACAGCGCGACGGCCTCGGGCTGCTCGGTGCCGGTCTCCAGGATGAAGCGGGTCCGCCCGGCCTCGATCGCGGTCCGCTCCAGGCGGCCCAGCACCGCGCGGGCCAGGCCGCGGCCGCGGGCCGCGGGGACCACGAACATCCGCTTCAGCTCCGCGTCGCCGTCGCGCAGGCCGTCCGGGCCGGCCTGCTTGGCCCGCCAGCCGCCGCAGGCGACCGGACGGCCGTCCAGGTAGGCGATCATGAACAGGCCGGCCGGTGCCTCGAAGTCCTCGGAGCGCATGACGGTCTCGTCCGGGTCGCCGTAGCGGCGCACGTACTCCTGCTGCACCTCGGCCGACAGGGTCTGGGCGTCGGGGTGGGCGTAGCCGGTGATGCGGAACTCGACGGTGCCGGTGTCCCGGGCGGTGCTGGTGCTCATGTCGAAAAGCCTACGATCCCCGCTCAGCGGGCCTCGAACCGGGCGACCAGGTCGTCCTTGCCGAACATCCGGGCGGTGTCCACGGCGCTCGGGGCGCCGGCCCGCGGGTCGGCGCCGCCGGCCAGCAGGACGTCCAGCACGTCCGTGGCGCCCTTGAAGACGGCCCCGGCCAGCGGGGTCTGCCCGTGGTCGTTGGCGAGGTTCGGGTCGGCGCCGTACCGGAGCAGCTCCGCCACCGTCGCGGCGTGGCCGTGGTACGCGGCGAGCATCACCAGGGTGTCGCCGCGGCCGTTGGTGAGGTCGGCCGGGGCCCCGGCGTCCAGGTAGGCGGACAGGGTCTCGGTCTCCCCGGCCCGGGCGGCGTCGAAGAGCTTCCCGGCGAGCGCGATCACCTCGGCGTCGGGGGCGTCGGCGGGCTGCTGGCTGGCGGCGTCGGTCATGGCGGGCGGCCTTTCCGGTCGGGTCGTCGGGCGGTCTCGGGGCTGCGCCCAGGGCACGGTAGCGGCCGGCGCCGGAACGGGCCAGCGGGCGTCCGGAATCCGGATGACGGCCCGCGCCCGCCACGACACACGGCCGCGCGCGTTGCGCAGCCATTCGAGCGAACTTCCCGGACCCCCCGGAAACTTCCCGCCCTCCGCCCGGGAATGCCTCGGCACATCGAATCCCCTCGGCACCCGGCCCCACCCCGGCCGGGCCGCATACCGCCACCCGGCCACCGGAACGGTATTGGACGGCAGAACCACCCATTTGCACCGTTCCATCATCTATTACTTTTTGTCACGATTGGTGCACTTTCTGTAACGCCCCTGCTTGTCCCCCTTCCTGAGGAGCGGAACGTGATCCTCTCGATTTCCGGCATCGTCCTGTTCGGCACCATCGCCTTTCTCTTCTTCCGCCGGGACGGACTAAAGGTCTCCCACGCCATCGTCTGCGCCCTCTTCGGCTTCTACATCGCGGGCTCCTCGATCGCACCGAGCATCACCGCGGGCGGCGCGAGCCTCGCCAGCCTGCTCAGCGGCATCAAGTTCTGACCGCGTCCAGATCTCCTCCGTACCGGCCCGGGCGCGGATCCCACCGCCCCGGGCCCCGTCGTTGCCCACCCCCGCCACCCCACCCGTCCCGCCGTTCGGGGAGTCAAGGAATGCCGCTCCACCGCCACCTCACCAAGGGCCGCACGATCGCCCGGACCGCCGGGGACCACGCCTCCGACATGTTCGCCCCGCTCTCCGTGATCGGCCGCGGCCTGCGCCACCACGTGGACTGGGCCAAGTCCCGCTGGCAGGCCACCCCCAAGGACCGCCGCGGGCCGACGCTGTTCCTGACCGCCGCCCTGCTGATCGGCGTCTACCTGCTGCCGCACGGCCTGCTGTTCGCCCTGATCACCCTGATGGCCAGCGCCGCCTGGGCCGGCCGGACCCCCAGGGCGACGCCCGCACCGCCCGCCCCGGACGTCGCCGACGTCAAGCTCGCCGCCCTCTACTCGGCGCTCACCCCGTACCTGTGCGGACCCGAGGACGCCAACCCGCTGTACCACTTCGAGGGCAGCCACAAGAACGCCTTCAGCGCGTGGGACTTCGACGGCGAGGGCCGGCTCTCCCGGCTGGAGATGACCTACCCCGCCTACTTCACCGACACCGAGCCGGCCGCCCGGGCCCGGATCGAGCAGGTCGTCCAGGGCAAGGCCGGCCGGGCCCGCGAGTACCGCTTCGACTGGGACGAGGAGTCCAACCGGCTGCGGATCACCGCCCTCGCCCCGCTGGCCGCCGACATCGCCGCCCAGCGCTTCGTGGCGGCCCCCGGCGAGATCGTGCTGGGCTTCACCGACGAGGACGGCACCGCCCGGACCATCCCGGTCGTCCGGGGCGGCACCACCGTCCAGCAGCCGCCGGTGGTCTGGCGCACCGGCCCGCGCTCCGCCGAGCCGCACCTGCTGGTGCTCGGCGTCACCGGCTACGGCACCTCCAGCCTGCTGCGCTCGGTGGCGCTCCAGGCCCTCCCGTACGCCGACCTGGTGGTGGTCGACGGTGCGGGCACCGGCGAGCACGCCTGCCTGGTGAACCGGCCCGGCGTGCACACCGTGGAGACCAGCCTGCACGGCGCGCTGGCCGCCCTGGACTGGGCCGTCGGCGAGACCGAGCGCAGGCTCGCCGCGCTCAACGCCGCCCGGCACGCCGGGACCGCCCCGCCCGAGGACGTCACCCGGCCGCTGTGGCTGCTGCTGGACCACCCCACCGAGCTGAGCGAGCTCGCCCGGGCCGAGGGCCGCCCCGACCCGCAGGACCTCCTGGAGCTCCCGCTGCGCCACGGCCGGGCCGCCCGGGTCACCGTGGTGGTCGCCGACGACCTGGAGGCCCGGGACCGGATCACCGCCACCGTCCGCGCCACCACCCGGGCCCGCGTGGTGCTCGGCCCGGCCGGCCCGGACGAGGGGCGCGAAGCGCTCGGCGCGCCGCTGGACATCGTGCCCGCCGCCCGCGCCCCGATCGGGCGCGGCTACGCCCGGATCGGCAACGGCGCCCCGGTCCGGCTCCAGGTGCCCGCCACCGTCGATCCGCTGGACGACGAGGCCCCGGCCGCGCTGCGGGACGCGGTGATCGCACTGCTGCCGCACCGGGACACCCGCACCGAGGCGGCCGCCGCCGAGCCGCCGCGCCCGGACCGCCCGCCGGTGGTGCCCGCGGCCGATCCGGCCCGTCCGGTCGACCTGGCCAAGGGCGAGCCGATGATCCGTTCACGGCCGATCTCCTGACGGCCGGGCCGGGCCGCCTCCCTGGGCCTCCTCCCCGGCCGGTTCTCGGCTCCCGGCAGGGGTCGGCGCCCGGCTCCGAATCCCGTCCCGGTACGCTCGTCACGGAAAGTCCGCTCGATCACCAGATGTGAAATAGGTGACACCTGGGGTGATATCACCGGCCAGATGTGACAAATCGGGCGCGGGTGGGTACAAACAGGGGCGGCACTACAAGACGACGCATGTCCCGGGACGGGAATCTTCGTCGGAAGCCGAGCGTTGACCGAACGACGAAGAACAGCGACCACTAGTCCTGTGGGCCATAAGCCCGGGAGGCACGATTCATGAGCGAGCGAGCTCTCCGCGGCACGCGACTCGGGGCCACTAGCTACGAGACCGACCGTGGTATCGATCTGGCTCCCCGCCAGACCGTCGAGTACGCATGTCAGAACGGACACCGTTTCGAGGTTCCTTTCTCGGTCGAGGCGGAGATCCCCGCGACCTGGGAATGCCGCTTCTGCGGCCAGGAGGCGGCACTTCTCGACGGCGACGAGCCGGAGGAGAAGAAGATCAAGCCGACGCGCACCCATTGGGACATGCTGATGGAGCGCCGGACGCGCGAGGAGTTGGAGGAGGTGCTGGCCGAACGGCTGGCCGTGCTCCGCTCCGGTGGGATGAACCTCGCGGTGCACCCGCGAGACACCCGTAAGAGCGCCTGACACCTCTCTCCCGCCCCGAGCGGGAGGACGCGAAAAGGGACCCTGGTCACCAGGGTCCCTTTCGCGTTGTCCGGCGCCGCGCCCGCCTTCCCGGAGCCGTCCGCCGGGCCGTGCCGTGCACGCGAGGAGCCCCCGGGGGCGGGTTCTCCACGCCCCGGGGGCTCCCGTCGGAACGGGCGGGTCAGCCGGCGATCGGCGGGCGGTAGGTGGTGTCCGGGCCCTGCGGGCCGCGCGGACCGGCCTCCGGGTCCACGACCTCGCCCTGGATCACCTTGCCGTCCGGACGGTGGATGCGCAGCTGCTCCTGCAGCCGCATCGCGTCCGCGAACGGGTCGGCGCCGGCTACCGAGGCGCTGCGCAGCGCCTTGTCCGCGACCCGGCGGCCGAGCACCCGCCACAGGGCCCGGGTGGGCGGGAAGAGCAGGGTCAGGGCCAGCAGGTCGGACAGGAAGCCGGGGACGATCAGCAGCAGGCCGCCCAGCACGGTCATGCTGGTGCCGGTCTGCGGCTGCTGGGACTGCGGATTCTTGCTCTGCTCGATCGCCGCCGACAGCGCCTTCAGCCCGGCCCGCTTGATCAGCGAGCCGCCGATCAGGACGCCCGCGACGAGCAGCAGCACGACGGTGAAGCCGCCCAGCCAGGAGCCGACCTGGACCAGCAGCCAGATCTCCAGCACCAGCCAGGCGGTGATCAGCAGCGGCAGCACCCGGCGGAGCCTGCTGCGCGGGGCCGGACGGGTGGGGGTAGCTTGCTGGGTCACGGTACGAATCCACTCCAAGCGGTGCTCTGCGCGCCGCACGGGAGGTCCGGGCCGGCTACGGCACCACCTGCTTCAACGATTCCCGCGCCGCCGGTGTTCCGGCGGCCGGGCCCGGGTGGCGCGCCCTACGCCTTCCGGCGCCGTCCGGCCAGCAGGGCCGCGCCGCAGGCCAGCAGGCCGCCGACGGCCAGCGTCCACTCCGGGGCGGCGCCGACCCGGTCGGCGACGGTGGTGCCGTCGCGCAGCGGGACGGTCGCCGACAGCTCGGCCGCGGTCAGCTCCTCGGTGCGCTGCTGGACGCTGCCGTCCGGGGCGATCACCGCGCTGATGCCGCTGGTGGCGGCGATCAGCACCGCCCGGCCGTGCTCGACGGCCCGCAGCCGGCTCATCGCCAGCTGCTGCTCGGGCTGCCCGGTCTTCGCGTAGGTCGCGTTGTTGGTCTGGACGACCAGGACCCGGGCGCCGCTGTCCACGGTGTCGCGGACGATCTCGTCGTACGCGACCTCGAAGCAGATCACGTCGCCGATCCTGGCCGGGCCGAGCTGCATCACACCGTTGTGGTCGCCGGGGTAGAAGTCCCGGGCGACCCGCTGGAGGCGGGTGATCACCGTCATCAGCTGGGCGCGGAAGGGCACGTACTCGCCGAACGGGACGGGGTGCTGCTTGGTGTAGGAGGCGCCGGGGCCGGTGACCGGGTCCCAGACGATGCCCTCGTTCTGGACGTGCTGCGCGTCCGGGCCGTCCACCAGGGTGCCGACCAGGGTCGGCACCCCGACCGCCTTGACCGCCTGGTCGATCCGCTGGCGGGCCAGCGGATCGCTGAACGGGTCGAGGTCGGAGGAGTTCTCCGGCCAGATCACGATGTCGGGGCGCTCGACCTTGCCGGCCCTGATGTCGGCGGCGAGCCGCTCGGTGGCCGAGGCGTGGTTGTTGAGGACCATCATCGAGCGGCCCAGGAAGTCCATGCCCGGGTTGGGCACGTTGCCCTGGACGATGGCGACCTTGACGGTGTCGTCGGCGGCCGTGGGCACCGGGACGAGGTAGCCGGCCAGCAGCGCGGCCACCGCGCCGAGCGCCGCCAGCGCGGCCGCCCTCGGGGCCCTGCCGGGCCCGCGCACCCGCAGCGCGGCCCAGCCCAGCAGGGCGCCGCAGAGGGCGACCGCGAAGGTCACCAGCGGTGCGCCGCCGAGCGCGGCCAGCGGGGTGAACGGGCTGGCGGTGTTGGCGAAGGCGAGCCGGCCCCAGGGGAAGCCGCCGAGCGGCAGCCGGTCGCGGGCCCACTCCTGGGTGACCCACAGGCAGGCCGCCCAGAGCGGCCACCCCGGCAGCCGGGAGGTGACGGCCAGGGCGCCGCCCAGCAGGGCCAGGAACAGCGCCTCCACGACGGACAGGCCGATCGTGGCGTCCCAGCCGACCACCCGCAGCCAGCTGAGCAGCATCAGGAAGAACGGCAGGCCGAACGCGAAACCGGTCCACAGGCCCTGGCGGAAGGTGCGGCCCCGGGTCAGCAGCGAGAGCGCGGCGACCCCGAGCAGCGACAGCGGCCACAGGTCGTACGGCGGGAAGGCGAGGGCCAGCAGCAGGCCGGCCAGGACGGCGAGGCCGGTGCGCGGGAGCCCGGCGCGGATCCTGGCGAGCGCGCGGGCTCCGCGGCTCGGTCGGGGCGCCGGCTCCTGCGGCTCGGGTACGGCCTCGGGCCGTTCCTGGGTGACGGGAGTGGCCACCGGCGCACCATCTTCCTGGGGCTTGCTGTTCGGACGCTGTGCGAAGAAGGTACCCCGGAACGTCGGTGGCCCGTGCGGTGAGGGTGACGGCGGGGTCAGCGCGGGGCGTAGCGGAAATCCCGCAACGGCCAGTGCCCGGTGAGCCAGTCGGAGACGGCGCGGTGCAGCGGCGCGTCCAGGTGGGCGCGGTCGGCCCGGACCCAGGAGCTGACCGAGACCACCGAGGGGTCCTCGCGGTCCGGGTAGATGTAGACGCAGCCGATCACCTCGTCGCGGTCCGGCTCCAGGACGGTGTAGGTGAAGCCGGTGCGGGCCTCGAAGTCGGCGGCGTGGCGGCGCAGGTCGTCGAGGTTGCGCTCCGGGGGCATTCCGTCGGCGGGCGGCCAGCCGCGGCCGGCCCAGCCGGGGGTGGCGCGGATGCCGCGATGCTGCTCGTCCAGGCGGCGTGGTCGGAGGCGTTGTGCCGCTCGCCCAGGGGCTCCAGGCGGAACTCCGGGGCGAGCAGCTCGCGCGGGACGGTGAAGTCGGCGGGCACCGGTTCGGTCATGCCGATCAACCTAGGGCGTGTCTGACAATTCCCGCCGGGTGCGCGACGCCGGAGCACGCACCTCGCCGCGTTGTCGTCGGTCGCCAATGCTCCGCAGTGACTCCCTCCTCCGCCTTGCGATGCACGCACCCCAACGCCGCGCCCTGATCCGACGCGAATGGTCAGACACGCCCTTGGGCGTGCCCGCCCGACGTTCCACGGGGATTACCGCTGGTACACCGTGCGGCCGCGGACCACGGTGCGCAGGCAGGTCGGCAGCGGGTGGCCCGGGGTCAGGTCGGGCAGCCCGGGGGTGCCCGAGCGCGGGTCGGTGGACCAGCCCGCCACCCGGGAGTCGGGGGCCTGGACGACCAGCTCGCCGGCCGCCCAGATCGCGTAGCTGGCGACGGCGCCGGGGACGAGCACGCCGTCCTGGTCGCGGCCGATCGCGCGCCAGCCGCCGCGGGTGTGGGCGGTGAAGGCCGCGCGGACCGAGATCCGGTGCTCCGGGGTCCGGTGGAAGGCGGCCGCGCGGACGGTGCCCCAGGGGTCGAGCGGGGTGACCGGGGCGTCCGAGCCGAAGGCCAGCGGGACGCCGGCCCGCAGCAGCGCGGCGAAGGGGTTGAGGGCGGCCGCCCGCTCGGCGCCCAGGCGCTGGACGTACATGCCCTCCGGGCCGCCCCAGGCGGCGTCGAAGGCGGGCTGGACGGAGGCGGTCAGGCCGAGTTCGGCGAAGGCGGCGACGGCCTTGTCGTCCAGGGCCTCGGCGTGCTCGACGCGGTGGCGCAGGGCCTTGACCCGGGCGGCGCCGACCCGGGCGCCGGCCTCCCGGACGCCGTCGAGGACCGCCGTGACCGCCGCGTCGCCGATGGCGTGGAACCCGGCCTGGATCCCGGCCTCGGTGCAGGCGGCGACGTGGTCGGCGACCTGCTCGGCGGTCAGGTAGGCGGTGCCGGTGTGCTCCGCGTCCTCGTACGGGGCGTGCAGGCAGGCGGTGTGCGAGCCGAGCGCGCCGTCCACGAAGAGGTCGCCTCCGGCGCCCACCGCACCGAGCCTGCGGGCGGTGTCGACACCGCCCAACTCGCCCCAGTAGCCGAAGACTTCGGGCCCCTCGCCCTCGGCGGCCAGGGCCAGCAGGGCGGCCAGGTCGGCCTCCGAGGAGATCTCCGGGCCGGCGCACTCGTGCAGGGCGCCGATGCCGAGTTCGGCGGCGCGGGCCAGGGTGGCGCGCTGGGCCCGGCGGCGCTGCCCGGGGGTGAGGCGGGCCAGCGCGGTCTGCCGCACGGCGTGGTGGGCGTCCTTGGTGAGCGGGCCCTCGGGGTCGAAGCCGGGCGCCCCGGCCAGGCCCTCGGTGAGGGTGCGCAGCGCGGTGGTGGCGAGCGCGGAGTGCACATCGGTGCGGGAGAGGTAGAGCGCGGCGCCACGGGCGGCGGCGTCGAGTTCGGCGAGCGTGGGCGGGCGGCCCTCGGGCCAGCCGGTCTCGTCCCAGCCGTGGCCGATCAGCACCCCGCCGGGCTCGGGCCGGGCGTCGACGAAGGCGGTGACGGCGGCCAGGGCGGCGGCCAGCGAGGGGCTGCCGGTGAGGTCGAGGCCGGTGAGCGCCAGGCCGGTGGCGGTGGCGTGCACGTGGGCGTCCACGAAGGCGGGGGTGACCAGGGCGCCGTCCAGCTCGACGATCTCGTCGACGGTCGCGGCGTACGCCTCGGCGGCGCCGTCGCTGCCGACCCAGGCGACGTGCCCGCCTTCCACGAGCATCGCGGTGGCGAAGGGGTCGGCGGGGCTGTAGACGGCGCCGCCGCGCAGCAGGACGGTCCAGGAGGTGCGTTCGGTCATGCCGCCAAGTCTGCACCCCACCGGTTCGCGGTCAGAGCTTCGGGGGGCGTGCCTCGTACGGGGTGGACAGGACGACGGTGGTGCGGGTGGAGACGCCGGCGGCGCTGCGGATGCGCGCGAGCAGGTCCTCCAGGTCGCCGGGGGCGCCGACGCGGACCTTGAGGATGTAGTTCTCGTCGCCCGCGACGCTGTGGCAGGCCTCGATCTCGGGCAGGCCGGCCAGCCGCTCGGGGGTGTCGTCCGGGGCGCTCGGGTCGAAGGGTTTGACCGAGATGAACGCGGTCAGCGCCAGGTCGACGGAGTCGGGGTCGATGATCGCGGTGTAGCCGCGGATCACCCCGCGCTGTTCGAGGCGGCGCACCCGCTGGTGCACCGCCGAGGTGGACAGGCCGGTGGCCTTGCCCAGGTCCGTGTAGCTCATCCGGCCGTCCTCGAGGAGCAGCTGGACGATGCGTTGGTCGAGATCCTCCACAGTGCGCAAACCTACCCGGTCGGGAGCACGGGGGGCGCACGCGGTGGCACGGGACGGGTTCGCAGGTGCCGGGCGGGCACATGCCGGGCGAATGTGGCATCCGGTGTGGCCAAGGACACACCCGGTGCATCATGGTGCACGGGACCGCAGGATTATGAGTCCGGATCACAGGGAAGTGCTGGTTGTGGCCCTGGACGACCACGCCGGGCCCGATCCTAGGGGGATCCTCATGCCTGCTACCGACCAGCGTGTGCTGGGCTCCGACGAGACCGACGATATGGCCGACCGCGAGGACCTCGCGGTCGGCCACCTGCCGGGCACCGACCCCGGTGAGGCGGAGACCTGGGACATCTTCCGGGTCGACTGCCCCGAGTGCCGCCGCCCGATCGCCCTGGTGGCGGACGAGGAGCGGCTGCCGCAACACGCGCTGCTGCCGACCGCCTGGAACCCCTTCTCCCCCGCGATCTGCCCGGGTTCGGGCACGCCGACGGACGACCTGGCCGAGGTCGAGGCCCAGGAGGACGCCGAACCGGCCGGCTTCGACGCGCTGTTCAAGCTTCCGAGCGGGCTGGACTGGCGCACCCAGCCGTTCTCGCACGCCGTCGCGCACTGCCCGGTACGGCTCGCCGCGGTCCCCGAGGCCGCCCCGGTGGCGCCCGCCGTCCCGGCCGTCGCGGCGCTGCGGGCCGCCATCCCGGAGCAGCGCCGCCGTCGTCCGGCGCTGACCGGCCGCACCGCCAAGGCGAGCTGACGCTCCGCCGGGAACGCCTCCGGCCGTCACTCCGCACCCTGGAGTGACGGCCGGAGGCCGTACGGGGGGATCGGGGCGGTCCGGCGGCTCCCCCGCCGGACGGCCCCCGGGCGTCAGCCCTTGGTGAGGTGGCGCCCGATCACCAGGCGCTGGATCTGGTTGGTGCCCTCGACGATCTGCAGCACCTTGGCCTCGCGCATGTAGCGCTCGGCCGGGAAGTCCTGGGTGTAGCCGTAGCCGCCGAGCACCTGGACGGCGTCGGTGGCCACCCGCATCGCCGCGTCCGTGCAGAACAGCTTCGCCATCGCCGCCTCCTTGGAGAACGGCCGGCCGGCGTCCCGCAGCCGGGCGGCGGACAGGTAGAGCGAGCGCCCGGCCTCGATCTGGGTGGCCATGTCGGCGAGCATGAAGGACAGGCCCTGGAACTCGGCGATCGGGCGGCCGAACTGGCGCCGGGTGCGGGCGTAGTCGACCGCGAGGTCGAGCGCGGCCTGGGCCACGCCTATCGCGCAGGCGGCGATGCCGAGGCGGCCGGAGTCCAGCGCGGCGAGCGCGATCTGGAAGCCCTGCCCCTCCTCGCCGATCAGCCGCTCGCTCGGGACGCGCGCGCCGTCGAAGTGCAGCTGCGCGGTCGGCGAGGAGCGCATGCCCATCTTGTGCTCCGGCGGGGCCGCGGACAGGCCCTGCTGGGTGCCGGGGACCAGCAGGCAGCTGATGCCCTTGGGGCCGTCGACGCCGGTGCGCACCAGGGCGCTGTAGAAGTCGGCCTGGCCGCCGTGGGTGATCCAGGCCTTGGTGCCGTTCACCACGTACGCCTCGCCGTCGAGGTCGGCGCGGGTGCGCAGCGCGGCCGCGTCCGAGCCGGACTGCGGCTCGGAGAGGCAGTAGGCGCCGAGCTGCTCGCCGGAGAGCATGGCGGGCAGCCACGCGTCGCGCTGCTCGTCCGTGCCGAAGGTGGCCAGCGCGTGGCAGGAGAGGGTGTGCACGCTGACGCCGAGGCCGATGGCCAGCCAGCCGGCCGCGAGCTCCTCCAGCACCTGCAGGTACACCTCGTAGGGCTGTTCGCCGCCGCCGTACTTCTCGTCGTACGGGAGGGAGAGCAGGCCGGCCTCGCCGAGGGTGCGGAAGACGTCGCGCGGGAAGCGGTCGGCGGCCTCGTCCTCCGCCGCACGCGGCTGGAGCTCGCGCTGGACCAGGTCGCGGGTGAGGCTCAGCAGCTCGCGGGCCTCCTCGCTCGGCAGCTGGCGCTCCACGGCTTTCACAGGGGAGGGGGTCATGGCGGTGGTCGCCTCCTCGATCGGGCGCCGGACCGAGGTGTCGGCTGACCCGGCGGGGTGCGGCTTGTCGGACCGACCGGCACCGGGTTGCGGTGAACGGCCGTTCACAGTCGTGGCGAAGGCGAGTATGCCCGAAACCCGCGCTGCCGTCACGACCTGCACAGATGAACTGTCCGCAGTGGCGGGCTACGGCACCGTAGGGTTGACGTTGTGGCTGCATCCGAACCCTTCCCGCCCCCGCTCCGGCCCGCTCCGGAGGACCTGCCGGCCGCGCTCGCGGCGGAGCTGCGCGCGCTGCCGCCCTCCTGCGGGCCGGTGCGGCTGGTCGCGGTGGACGGGCACGCGGGGTCCGGCAAGACCACCTTCGCCGGCCGGCTGGCGGCGGCGCTCGGCGGGGCCCCGGTGGTCCACCTCGACGACCTGGCCACCCACCGCGAGCCGTTCGGGTGGACCGGACGGCTGCGCGGGCAGGTGCTGGAGCCGCTGGCGGCCGGGCGGGACGCCGAGTACCGGGTGTACGACTGGACGCTGCGCCGCTTCGCGGGCACGGCCGCGGTGCCGGCCGCCCCGGTGGTGCTGGTCGAGGGGGTCGGCGCGGGCCGGCGGGCGGTGCGGCCGTGGCTGGCCCGGGTGATCTGGATGGAGCTGGACGCCGCTTCGGCCCGGCGGCGCGGGGAGGAGCGGGACGGTCCGGAACTGGCCGAGTTCTGGGCGGGCTGGGCCCGGGCCGAATCGGCGCATTTCGCCGCCGATCCGAGCCGTCCGTACGCCGCGACGCGGGTCGACGGGGTGACCGGCCGGATCGCCCCGGGCACCGTCGGTGAAACTTCAACCACCGCCTTGACCTGCGACATCGCCAGGATCTAGGTTCTCCTCAGCTGCCGGAACGAAAGCTTCCGGTTGCCTCGGACCCGGCGCCCCCGGCTTGTTCCCCCGTGAGCCGGGGACGCCGTCCGGTCCCCTTCCGAAACTCGCTCCCCGGCAGCCCGTTTCGTCGCCCGGCCGCTCAACGGCCGCTCGTGCGATCGCATTTGACCCTGTTCGGCACCCTTCCGGATCAGCGCCGCGCCGGTACGATTCCTGGCAGGCGCAGATGCGCCGCAAGGGGGTCGACGACCACCGGCCAGGCTAGGCGCAGGCAACCCGCCGGCCGAGCCCCGGGCCGCACCGCGGGGGGCGTGAGTGACGACGGTGGACAGTTCCGACAGCACGGCGGGCGGGCCCGACCGGCTCGCCGACCGCGCCTGGCTGCGCGCCATGGACGCCTACACGGCCGGTGCGTACACCCGGGCCGAGGAGGAGTTCCGGGCCGCCGTCCGGCTGGACCCGGGCATGGCCGACGCCTGGCTCGGACTGCACGCGCTGCGCAGCGACACCTCGGCCGCGCTGCTGGCCATGTACCGCCACCAGAAGCGGTTCGGCGAACAGCGGCGGCTGCACCGACGGCCGCTCAGTTCCTGGTACTGGCTGGGCTGGTGGGTGCAGCCGGTGCTGGAGGACGCCCGCGACCTCGCGCTGGCGCACGCCTCGCACTGGCTGGACGGCCGCCACCTGGCCGAGCTGGACCGGGCGCTGGAACAGTGCCCGGCGCCCGGCGAGGACCCCTGCGCCCGCTTCCTGTACGCCTGCCGGTCCTACCTGCTCAAGGACTGGGAGCAGCTGATCAGGGACACCGACCGCCTGCTGGACGACCCGCTGCTCGGCATCGAGGCCGGGCTGTTCGCCGGCATGGCGCGGGTGCGCCTCGACATGTGCGCCCAGGCGCAGGCGCCGCTGGCCGTCTCGCTGGCCCGCTGCCGCTCCGAACAGCCCCAGCGCAAGGAACTGCGGTACTGGCTGGCCCGGGCGTACGAGGGCGCCGGACGCAGCGCCGCGGCGCTGCCGCTCTACCGGGCGGTGCACCGGGCGGACCCGGCGTTCATGGACACCGCGACCCGGCTGACGGCCATCGCGGCCGAGGACGCGCTCGCGGACGGACTCATGGACGCAATCGCGGACGGACTGCCGGCCGGCGGGCGCCCGGGAGCGGCCGACGCCGCCCTGCCGGACGCCCCCGGCTTCGACGCCGAGTACCCGGACGAGGCCGGGTTCACCGGGTTGCCCGGGTACGGCGGGTTGCCCGGGTACGGCGAGGAGTTCGGGGACGCGGGCGGGCCGAGCGGGCCGACCGTCTCCGGCGACGGGGTGTCGACCGGCGCCCTGTCCGGCGGCTTCCCGTCGGGCGGCGGGCCCTCGGTGGACGCCGGGCTGGTGGACGCCGGACTGGTGGACGTGCCCCCGGCGGACGGCGCCCTGACCGCCGGCGGCGCCCTGCTGGACGGCGGCGCGGCCGACGGCGCCGCCCAGGCCGCCGGGGAACGCTCCGGCTCGGGCGCGCCGCCGGCCTCCGCCGCACCCCCGCCGCTGCCCGCCCTCGGCCGGGCGCAGCCCCGGACCGCCGCCGTGCCCGAGCCCCGGTCCGCCGGCGACGAACGGGAGCTGGACGCGGCCCTGGCCGAACTCTCGCTGATGGTCGGCCTGGAGCCGGTCAAGCGCCAGGTGCGGGCGCTGTCCGCGCAGTTGAGAATGTCGCGGCTGCGGGCCGAGCAGGGCCTGCCCGTCCAGCCGCCGAAGCGCCACTTCGTCTTCTCCGGCCCCTCGGGCACCGGGAAGACCACCGTGGCCCGCATCCTCGGCCGGGTCTTCCACGCCCTCGGGCTGCTCTCCGGCGACCACCTGGTGGAGGCCCAACGCGCTGACCTGGTAGGCGAGTTCCTCGGCCAGACCGCCGTGAAGGCGAACGAGCTGATCGACTCCGCACTGGACGGCGTGCTCTTCATCGACGAGGCGTACAGCCTCTCCAACTCCGGCTACACCAAGGGCGACGCGTACGGCGACGAGGCGCTCCAGGTGCTGCTCAAGCGTGCCGAGGACAACCGCGACCGGCTGGTGGTGATCCTGGCGGGCTACCCCGAGGGCATGAACCGGCTGCTCGCCACCAACCCCGGCCTCAACTCCCGCTTCACCACCCGGGTCGACTTCCCCAGCTACCGCCCGGGCGAACTGACCGCGATCGGCGCCTCGCTGGCCGGCCGGGACGGCGACGGCTGGGACGAGGACGCCGCCGAGGAGCTGGCCAGCATCTGCGCCCACGTGGTCCGCGAGGGCTGGATCGACGAGCTGGGCAACGGCCGGTTCATCCGCACCCTGTACGAGAAGTCCTGCGCCTACCGGGACCTGCGGCTGTCGCTGCTGCGCGAGCCGCCGGGCCGGGAGGACCTCGCCACCCTGCGGCTGCCGGACCTGGTCCAGGCGTACGGGGAGCTGATCGACGGCCGGAGCTGACCGGCGGGCGGTGCCTGGCAACGGGCGGAGGCCGGCCCCCGCCCGGGGACCGGCCCGCCCGCCCGTTCAGCCGTTGAGGAGCGCCGCCTCCCGCTCCCGGTCCAGCCCGACCCTGACCCGGTCGGCCCGCCGCGGCGCGCTGCCGCCGATCGACCGCAGCCAGGCCCAGGTGTCCGCCACGGTCTCGGCGACCGGGCGGCAGCGCAGCCCCGCGCCGAGCGCGCGCTCGACCGAGCCGGTGTGCAGGAAGTCGTACAGCTCGCCGGGCGCCAACCAGATCGGCAGCTCGGTCCACGGCTCGACGCCCGCCGCGAGGATCCGCTCCGGGTCCGTCCAGCGCAGCTCGGCGTCCGAGCCGGTGGCCCGTACGCAGGCCTCCAGCAGCTCGCCCATGGTGGCATGGCCGGACGGGCCGACCAGGTTGTACGGGCCGGCGAGGCGGGCCGCCGCGGCGTCCAGGGTCCAGGCCGCGAGGTCGCGGACGTCGATGTACTGCAGGGCCAGCCCGCGCGGCCCCGGGGCGAGCACCGGGCCGCCCTCGGCGATCCGGTTGAGCCACCACGGCAGCCGGCCGATGTTCTCGTGCGGGCCGAGGATCAGCCCGGCCCTGGCCAGCAGCGCCCGCCCGCCGAACTCCGCCTCCAGCGCCAGTTCGGCGCCGCGCTTGGCCTCGGCGTAGGGCACCTCGCCGGTGAGGTCCGGGGAGGAGGCGACCACGGGCGCGGCCTCGCCGGCCCCGGCCCGCAGCGGGTAGTCGTACACCGACCGGCTGGAGACGTACGCGTAGTGGCCGACCCGGCCGTTCAGCAGGCGGGCGCTGTCGCGCACCGCCGCGGGGGCCCAGGACCAGGTGTCCACCACGGCGTCCCACTCCCCGCTGCCGAGCGCCGCGAGGCCGCCCTCGGCGGTGCGGTCGCCCAGCAGTGTCCGGACGCCCTCGGGCGCCGGCCGCGTGCCGCGGTTGAGGGCCGTCACCTCCCATCCTCTGGCCAGCGCCTCTTCGGCGACGACCCGTCCGACGAACTCGGTTCCACCCAGCAGGAGAAGTCTCATGCCGACCACCCTGCTCCCAGGGTGGCCGGCATGGAACGGCTGCATGCTCTGGGCGAAATCGCCGGGAGCGAACACGCCGTCAGCGGGGCCCGGACCTGCCGGGCGGGCGTCAGGCCGTGGCGCGGTGGTCCGGGTCGTGCACCTCGCCGACCAGCTCCTCCAGCACGTCCTCCAGCATGACCACGCCGAGCGTGCGCCCGTCCTGGTCCAGCACGGCGGCCAGGTGGCAGGTGGCCCGGCGCATCGCGCCGAGGGCGTCGTCCAGCGGGAGGCTGCCGCGCAGCACCGTGATCGGCCGCCACAGGCGGGCCGGGACGGGCGCCGAGGTGTCCTCCACGTCGAGGACGTCCTTGAGGTGGATGTAGCCGAGGTAGCCGTGGCCGGCCGGGTCGCCGTCGGTGACCGGGAAGCGCGAGAAGCCGGTGCGCAGCGCCAGCTCCTCGACCTCGGCGGCGGTCGCCTTGGTGTCCACGGTGACCAGCTGCTCGGGCTTGAGCAGCACCTCGGTGACCGGGCGGTGGCCCAGCTCCAGCGCGTCCTCCAGGCGCTCCTGGCGGCCCTCGTCGAGCAGCCCGGCGTCCCGGGAGTCCGCCAGCAGGTACATCAGCTGCTCGGTGGTGAAGACCGACTCGACCTCGTCCTTGGCGTCCACCCGGAACAGCTTGAGGATGCCGTTGGCGAGGGCGTTCAGCACCCGGATCACCGGGGCGAGCCAGCGGGCCAGCCGGTCCAGCGGCGGGCCGAGCCAGAGCGCGGCCCGCTCCGGGCCGGCCATGGCCATGTTCTTCGGCACCATCTCGCCCATCACCATGTGCAGGAAGACCACGACGGCGAGCGAGATCCCGTACGAGAGCGGGTGCATCAGCGTGGACGGGACGCCGATCGCGTGGAACGGGCCCTCCAGCAGGGAGGCGATGGTCGGCTCGGCGAGGGCGCCGAGGCCCAGCGAGCAGACGGTGATGCCGAGCTGGGCGGCGGCCAGCATCGCGGAGACGTTGGACAGCGCGTGCAGCACGGTGCGGGCGCGCTTGTGCCCGGCCTCGGCGAGCGGTTCGATCTGGCTGCGGCGCACCGACACCACGGCGAACTCGGCGCCGACGAAGAAGGCGTTGCCGAGCAGGAGCAGCAGCGCGACGGCCAGTTGCAGGGCGGTCACCGGCCCTCCTCCCGGTCCTCGTCGAACTGCGCGGGCGCGGTGGTGCGCTCCACCCGGACCTCGGTGGTGCGGTGGCGGTCGACACCGGTGACGGTGAAGCGCCAGCCGGGCAGCTCGGCCTGCTCGCCCACCTCGGGGAGCTTGCCGAGCAGGTCGGAGACCAGACCGGCCAGGGTCTCGTACGGGCCGTCCGGGGCGTTCAGGCCGATCCGCTCCAGCTGGTCGATCCGGGCGCGGCCGTCGGCCTCCCAGACCGGCAGACCGTTGACCGGCGGCAGCGGGAACAGCTCGGGGTGGTCGTCCGGGTCGTGCTCGTCCTGCACCTCGCCGACGATCTCCTCGACGATGTCCTCGACGGTGACGACGCCGGCGGTGCCGCCGTACTCGTCGACCACGATGGCCATCGGCTGGAGGCGGCGCAGCTGGTCGAGCAGCCGCTCGGCGGGCAGCGTCTCGGGCACCAGCAGCGGCGGCGAGGCCAGCTCGCCGACCCGCACCAGGCCGCGCCGGGCGGCCGGGACGGCCAGGGCGTCCTTGAGCGTGACGGTGCCGGTGACCTCGTCCAGGCTGTCGGTGTAGACCGGGAAGCGGGACAGGCCGGTGGCCCGGGTCAGGTTGATGACGTCGGAGGCGGTGGCGTCGCGCTGGAGCGCGGCCACGTCGACGCGCGGGGTCATCACGGACTCCGCGGTCAGCTCGCGCAGGCCCAGGGTCCGGACGAACAGGGTCGCCGACTCCTCGTCTATGGCGCCGGCCTTGGCCGAGTGGCGGGCCAGCGAGACCAGCTCGTCCGGGGTGCGGGCGTGCGCCAGCTCCTCCTGCGGCTCGATGCCGAAGGCCCGGACGGTCCGGTCGGCGGCGCCGTTCAGGAAGCTGATCAGCGGGCGGCAGGCGAAGGAGAAGGCCATGTGCGGGGCGGCGACCGCGCGGGCCACCTGGAGCGGGCGGGAGATCGCCCAGTTCTTCGGCACCAGCTCGCCGATCACCATCTGCACGACGGTGGCCAGCACCATGCCGACGATCACGGAGACGCCGCGGGCGGCCGAGTCGGGCACGCCGATGGCGGACATCACGGGTGCGAGCAGGGTGGACAGCGCCGGCTCGGCGAGCATGCCGACCACCAGCGAGGTGACGGTGATGCCGAGCTGGGCACCGGAGAGTTCGAAGGAGAGGTGCCGCAGGGCCCCGGCGACGCGGCGGGACTTGGCGTCGCCCGCCTCGGCGGACCGGTCGACCTCCCCGCGCTCCACGGTCACGAAGGCGAACTCGGCGGCCACGAAGAGGCCATTGGCGAGGATCAGGAGAACGGCCGCGAGCAACAGCAGCCAAGCGGTGATCACAGTGCCGCCTGCCTTCCGGGATCGGGAAGCGAGGCGGCGCAGGTACTACCGGACGGATCGTCCATCGAGGGGGAGTGTCACTCCTCTGGTCGGGTTCGGGCACTCGATTTCGGGCAGGGCGAACTTTGCCCTACTTTTACCAGCGTAGACCATACCCGGATGGGGGTAAGGAGCCTGTTCGGCCCGCCGGGAACGGAGAACCCCCGGTGGGGGCGGGTCCGGACTCAGACCCGGGCGTGCTGCTCGACCAGGTCGCGCAGCGCGCGGGCGTCCGCGATCGCCCGGTCCTTGCCGACGCCGGACTGGATGCCGACCGCGGCGAGCGAGGTGCCGTCGGCGAGGTCGAGGGTGGCCCACGGGTCGCCCTGGCGGAAGTTGACCCGGACGATCTCGGCCCAGGCGAGCCGGCGGCGGCGGACGAAGTTGACCACCGTCACGCCCTCCGCGTCGGCGCTCACCCGGGGGCGGGCCAGCATCAGGCCGACGCCGGCGAACAGGACGCCGCTGGCCATCATCATGATCCGGTCGTTGAGCTGCCAGTTCTCCGGGAGCAGCACGGCCATCGCGGAGAACAGCGCCACCAGCAGCACGCAGACCGGCAGCAGCACGGCGCGGGTGCGGCGCGGCGCCCAGGTGACGGGGAACTGGACGGGCGGCGTGGACACGTGGGGTCTCCGGGGTGGTTCTGGTTGCGGCAGCACGAGGGGCGGGGACGCGGTCGGCGTCCCCGCCCCATTGAACCGTTCTTTACCCGCGGGCCGGCGGGCAGGTCGCCCGGACGCGCGGTTCGGGGGCGGCGGGCCCCCTGGTCAGAGGCGGCAGGCGTGGATGTTGGTGACCAGGATGGCCCGGGCGCCGATGCTCCACAGGTCGTCCATGATCTGCTGGGCCTCCTTGCGGAGCACCATCGAACGGACCGCGACCCAGCCCTCGGTGTGCAGCGGGGAGACGGTCGGCGACTCCAGGCCCGGGGTGAGCGCGACGGCGGAGCCGACCTTCTCGGCGCGGATGTCGTAGTCCATCAGCACGTAGCGGCGGGCCACCAGCACGCCCTGGAGGCGGCGCAGGAACTGCTCCACCCGCGTGTCCTCGCCCGCGCCCTTGGGCCGGATCACCACGGCGTCGGAGATCAGGATCGGCTCGCCGAACACCTCCAGGCCGGCGTTGCGCAGGCTGGTGCCGGTCTCTACCACGTCGGCGATCACGTCGGCGACGCCCAGCTGCACCGCGGTCTCGACCGCGCCGTCCAGCTTGGTGACCGTCGCCTTCACGCCGTGGTCGGCGAGGTGCTGCTCGACCAGGCCGGTGTAGGAGGTGGCGATCCGCAGGCCCTCCAGGCCCTTGACGTCCTCGACGTCCACGCCCTCGGGGCGGGCGAAGCGGAAGGTCGACCCGGAGAAGCCGAGGGCGAGCACCTCCTCCGCGTTGGAGTGCGAGTCCAGCAGCAGGTCGCGGCCGGTGATGCCGACGTCGAGGCGGCCGGAGCCGACGTAGACGGCGATGTCCCGCGGGCGGAGGAAGAAGAACTCCACCTCGTTGTTCGGGTCGACGAGGACGAGCTCCTTGGGGTCCTTCCGCTGGCGGTAGCCGGCCTCATGGAGCATCTCCGCCGCGGGACCCGAGAGAGAACCCTTGTTGGGGACGGCGATGCGCAGCATGGGAGGTTGCTTCCTTACCTGTTGGGAGGATGGGTGTGCTCTGGGAGCGGGGTTTCTAGAGGTACTTGTAGACGTCGTCGAGCGTCAGTCCGCGGGCGATCATCATCACCTGAACGTGGTAGAGGAGCTGCGAGACCTCCTCCGCCGTCTGCTCGTCCGACTGGAACTCGGCGGCCATCCAGACCTCGGCGGCCTCCTCGACGACCTTCTTGCCGATCGCATGGACGCCCTGCTGGACGAGCTGCGCGGTACGGGAGGACGAGGGGTCGCCGGTGGCGGCCTTCTGCTGGAGCTCGGCGAAGAGCTCCTCGAATGTCTTCGAAGCCATGATGGGCCCACCTTACGGCGTGCGGGCGGACGGACGGTAAACGGTCCCGGAGCGTGGACAGTCCAGTGGACGTCCGTGCTCCGGGACCGGGCGGTTCGTCGTCAGAGCGCCGCGCGCAGGACCGCGGCGGTGGCGACGGCGGCGGTGACGGCCTCGTGGCCCTTGTCCTCGGCGGAGCCGGGCAGGCCCGCGCGGTCGATCGCCTGCTCCTCGTTGTCGCAGGTCAGCACGCCGAAGCCGACCGGTACGCCGGTGTCGACGCTGACCTGGGTGAGGCCGACGGTGGCCGCCTGGCAGACGTAGTCGAAGTGCGGGGTGCCACCGCGGATCACCACGCCGAGGGCCACCACGGCGTCGTAGCCGCGCTCGGCGAGGCGCTTGGCGGCGACCGGCAGCTCGAAGGTGCCGGGCACCCGCAGCACGGTCGGCTCGGCGACGCCCAGCTCCTTGAGCGCGCGGTGGGCGCCGTCCAGCAGGCCGTTCATCACCGTGTCGTGCCACTGGGCGGCGACGACGGCGACCTTGAGGTCGGCGGCGCCGTCGATGGTCAGCTCGGGGGCTCCGTGGCCGCTCATGTCTCTACGTCCGTTCTGTCTGTCGTGCGGGTGCGGGTGGCTGTCGTGCGGGTGGCTGTCGTGCGGGTTCGGGTGGTCACGGCCCGGGGCCGGGGCCGGGCCGGGGTCAGGAATCGAGGCCGGGCAGCTCGTGGCCCATCCGGTCGCGCTTGGTGCGCAGGTAGCGCAGGTTGTGCTCGCCGGGCGCGATCTCGACCGCTTCGCGCCCCTTGACCTTGAGCCCGTGCTCGGTGAGCGCGGTCAGCTTCTGCGGGTTGTTGGTGAGCAGGGTGAGCGAGCGGACGCCGAGGTCCACCAGCATCTGGGCCGCGATGCTGTAGTCCCGGGCGTCGGCGGGCAGGCCGAGGTCCAGGTTGGCGTCGACGGTGTCCCGCCCCCGCTCCTGCAGCTCGTACGCGCGCAGCTTGTGGGCCAGGCCGATCCCCCGCCCCTCGTGGCCGCGCAGGTACAGCACCACGCCGCGCCCGGCCTCGGCGACCCGCTGCAGCGAGGCCTGCAGCTGCGGGCCGCAGTCGCAGCGCAGCGAGCCGAAGACGTCACCGGTCAGGCACTCGGAGTGGACCCGCACCAGGACGTCCTCGTCGTCCGGCAGCCGGCCCTGCGCGTCCAGACCGCCGGCCACCAGCGCGAGGTGCTCGACGCCGTCGATGGTGCCCCGGTAGCCGACGGCGGTGAACTCCCCGAACGCGGTGGGCAGGGCGGTGACGGCGGCCCGGTCGACGTGCAGCTCGGTACGGCGGCGGTAGGCGATCAGGTCCTCGATGGAGATGATCGCGAGGCCGTGCTCGCGGGCGAAGGCGACCAGCTCGGGCAGCCGGGCCATGCTGCCGTCGTCGTTGACCACCTCGGCGATCGCGCCGGCCGGCGGCAGCCCGGCCAGCCGGGCCAGGTCGACGGCGGCCTCGGTGTGCCCGGGGCGGACCAGCACGCCGCCCTCGACGGCGCGCAGCGGGAAGACGTGCCCGGGGCGGGTGAGGTCGCCGGGCTGGGTGCCGGACGAGGAGAGCAGCCGTACGGTGCGGGCGCGGTCGGCGGCGGAGATGCCGGTGTCGACCCCCTCGCGGGCGTCCACCGAGACGGTGTACGCGGTGCCCTTGCGGTCCTCGTTGACCTGGGTCATCGGCGGGAGCTTGAGGCGGTCCAGCTCCTCGCCGGTCATCGGGGCGCAGATCACACCGGAGCTGTAGCGGACGGTGAAGGCCATCAGCTCCGGGGTCGCGGCGGACGCGGCGAAGACGATGTCGCCCTCGTTCTCGCGGTCCTCGTCGTCGACCACGACCACAGCGCGGCCGAGGGCGATGTCGGCGATCGCCCGCTCGACCGGGTCGAGGACGAGTTCGGGCTCGGACCCGGTGGCGCCGTTGCTGGACTGGTTCTCGGTCATCTCGGTCATACCGTGGCTCCCTGCGGGACGGTGGCGGACTTGGCGCGCGGCTCACGGGTACTCAGCCACCAGGAACGCAGGCCGAGCAGCACCAGGACGAAGTAGACGGAGTAGGTGAGGCCGGAGAAGGTGTAGCCGCTGTTGAAGGCGAACGGCACGCCAACCGCGTCGACCGCGATCCAGGCGAACCAGAACTCCACCCAGCCGCGGGCCTGGGCGACCATCGCGGCCAGCGTGCCGACGAAGATGTAGGCGTCCGACCAGGGGCTCCAGGACAGGCTGGGGAAGGACGTGAAGAGCAGGGCGAGCGCGACGGTGCCCGCCGCGGTGCCCGCCGCCAGCACGAGCCGCTCGGGCCAACTCGCGAACCGTACGGCGATCGTGCCGCCGTCGCGGCGGCCCCGCCGCCACTGCGCCCAGCCCCAGGCGGCGGTGGCGATCACGATCAGCTGCTTGCCGATCAGGCCGGGGACGTGGCCGCCGAAGTAGGCCGCGATCAGCACGGCGCCGGACAGCAGCTGGACCGGCCAGCTCCAGACCGAGCGGCGCCAGCCGAGCGCGAGCCCGCCGAGGCCGAGGATGTTGCCGAACATGTCGGCCCACTTGACGTGTTCGCCGAGGACGGTGAACGCCTCGCCGCTGAGCCAGCTCACTTGGACTCCCCCGGGGTTCCGTCGACCGGCCGGCCGGACGGGTTGGACAGGTCGGACAGCTCGGACGGGTCGGACAGGCCCGACGGGTTAAAGAGGTTCGGCAGGTTCGGGAGGGTGCGGGACTCCAGGAGCCGCTCGACGTACTTCGCCAGCACGTCCACCTCCAGGTTGACGCTCTCCCCGACGCCCTTGGCGCCGAGCGTGGTGAGCGCGAGGGTGGCCGGGATGAGGCTGACGGTGAAGCTGTCCCGCGCGGCCTCCACCACGGTGAGGCTGACGCCGTCGACCGTGATCGAGCCCTTCTCCACCAGGTAGCGGGCGATGGTCCCAGGCAGCGAGAACCGCAGCACCTCCCAGCGCAGGTCGCCCGCCGCGTCGCGCTCGCCGGGCTCTCGGCTCAACAGCCGCCCGGTGGCGTCGACATGGCCCTGGACGAGGTGACCGCCCAGCCGGTCGCCGAGCGCCATGGCGCGCTCCAGGTTGACCCGGGAGCCGGGCGCCAGTTCGCCGAGGCTGGAGCGGTGCAGCGTCTCGGCCATCACGTCGGCGCTGAACTCACCGGTGCCGGCGGCCAGTTCCGCCGGGCCGTCGACGACGGTCAGGCACACGCCGTTGACCGCGATGGAGTCGCCGTGCCGGGCACCCGTACAGACCACCGGGCCGCGCAGGCGGATCCGCGAGGAGTCGCCGATCTCCTGGATCGACACGACCTCGCCGAGCTCTTCGATGATGCCGGTGAACACCCGGGTTCTCCTCGCGCTTGGGGCGCGGACTCCGGGGCGGCATGGGAGATGACACGGACGGGCACCGGCGCACGGACCGGGGACACCACCCGTCGCCGGGGATGCCGAGGCCGCCGGGAGATCGCTCGCCCGGCACGGGAGACACCGCTCCCGTCGTTCACCTGACCGGGGCCCGGAGGACGGTTCTCCGCCACTGGACCCACGGGTACTGCTCTTCGTCCGCCCGCGCACGCCTCCCATCCGGACTTTAACCGTCGGTCCAGGAATTTCACCTGGTCAACCGGCCGCTGGCTGCGGACGGGTCGCGGACTGTAACCGCCGGTTCGGATTTTCACCGACCCCGGAGTGCGCTGAACGTCACTGCTTGATGCCGTCATTGTGCCACGGTCGGCGCAACGGCAGGGAGGCCCCGTGCCTGTGGTCTGTTTCACGGGCGTGCGGGGAATGCGCGGCGGGTGCCGTCCGCCGCTCGCGCGAGCCGGTCCGCGGGCACGGGCCCGGCGGTCTGGTGGCGCAGGCGGACGGCCGGGGCGAGGCTGGTAGTCGGGGCCCTGCCGATGACACGTCGAAGCTACGGAGGCGAGGGCGATGGCGAAGTTCATGGACGTCCACCACGGGATGACCGGCATCACGGAGGAGCAGCTCAAACAGGCCCACATGGCCGATCTGGCGATCCAGGGCGAGGAGGGCGTCCACTTCCAGCAGGCCTGGGCGGACCCGGAATCGGGCACGGTGTACTGCCTCTCCGACGCGCCGTCCAAGGAAGCCGTGCAGCGGGTCCACGACCGCTCCGGGCACCCGGCGGACGAGATCCATTCGGTGCCGCTGTCGGTGTGAGAGCCCGGCTCAGAGCGTGGCCGGTGCGGCAATCTGCAAGAAGTGGGTGACCTCCGGCGGGTGGGCGAGGTAGCTCAGCTCACCCTCCGACCAGACCGGCCGGATCCGCCACATCGGCCCCGCGTACCCGCGCAGGGCCTCCTCGTCGCGCCAGCGGCTCAGCACCAGCACCCGGTGCCGGTCCTCGGACACCGAGCGCAGCAGCTCGCCGCCGAGGCAGCCCTCGGTCCGCCCGAGCTGCGGGATCACCTGGGCGGCCAGGTGCGCGCAGAACTCATCGAGTCGATCGGCGAGGACCTGCCCGGCCCAGATTCTGACGATCACGACCACCACCTCCGGCTGCCCGGTGGGCCTTGTCCCAGTGCTCCCTGGCCCCCATTATGAGCGTGGAACCGCTGGTGGGGAGGGGTGAGGGCGGAATTTCACGGCGGGCCGCGGGAGTGCGGGGGCGGGGTGCGCCGAGCGGCCTCGGCTACATTCCCGGTATGACGACCACACCGGAATCTGCCGTTTCGTCAACCTCCGCGCCGGACCGGCCGGGCGGCCTGTTCGACGCCCTCCACGCGGGCGCGCTCAGCGACCCCGCCCAGCTGCGGGAGATCTACGAGCAGCCCGGCGACCAGGCCCGCCGCAAGCAGGTCGACCACCTGCACGAGGTCGCCCAGCACCTGATCGCCTGCTCCCCGCTGGTGTTCGTGGCCAGCACCGACGCCGCCGGACGCTGCGACGTCTCCCCGCGCGGCGGGCCCGCCGGGCTGGTCTCGGTGCTCGACCCGTACACCCTGGCCATTCCGGACGCCACCGGCAACAAGCGCTTGGACACCCTGCACAACATCCTGGAGACCGGCCGGGTCGGGCTGCTCTTCGTCGTCCCGGGCCGGGACACCACGCTGCGGGTCAACGGGCGGGCCTGCGTCTCGACCGACCCCGAGCTGCTGCGGCAGCTGACCGCCGTCGGCAAGCCGCCGCGCAGCGCGATCGTGGTCGCCGTCGAGGAGGTGTACGGGCACTGCCCGAAGGCCTTCCTGCGCTCCTCGGCGTGGAAGCCGGAGAACTGGCTCGCCAAGGACGCGCAGCCGAGTTCGGCGGAGGTCACGCTCTCGCACCTGCGGGACGAGTCGCTGACCGTGGAGCTGATCGAGCAGTACGAGCGGGAGGCACTGCTGTACCGGTACGAGTGATACGAGTGGGGTGCCGGGGCCGCTCGGACCCCGCTCCGCGCGGGACGCCCGGCGACCGGCCCCGGGGCGGACCGGTCGCCGGGCGGCGCGCGCTCAGGCCGCCCTGGGAAGGTCCTCCACGGCCGCGCCGTCGGCGGCCCGCCGGACCGCCTCGACACCCTTGTGGGCGGCGTCCTTGCTGGCGTAGCCCTGGCCGGTGGCGACGATCTCGCCGTTGCCCGCCTTGAGCCGGAACCGGTACTTGCCGCCGGCGTCCTGATAGACCTCGAACTTGCCCGGCATCCGGGCCACCTCCTCGCGGGGCCGCCTCGCGGAACGCTCGATGCGCCCGCCGCCCTGCCCCCGGCGCCACCGTGCGCCCGGCGCCGGAGCGGCCGCACCCGGGCGGGAGCCGGACGGGTGAAGCCGGATCCGCGGGGGTCGGCGGGAGTGCCGGGACGGCCGCCCGTGGTTTGAATGGACGGATGGACTGCGTCTTCTGTGCGGTGGTGGCGGGCGAGGAGCCGGCGCACCGGGTGCTGGACGACGAGGCCGCGGTGGCCTTCCTGGACCGCCGACCGCTGTTCCCCGGGCACGTGCTGGTCGTACCGCGCGCCCACCACCCGACCCTGGCCGACCTGCCGGCCGCGGAGGTGGGACCGTTCTTCCTGCGGGTGCAGCGGGTGGCGACGGCCGTCGAGCGCGGGCTGGGCGCGGCCGGCAGCTTCGTCGCGGCGAACAACCGGATCAGCCAGTCGGTGCCGCACCTGCACGTCCACGTGGTGCCGCGCAATCCGAAGGACGGGCTGCGCGGGTTCTTCTGGCCGCGGCGGCGGTATCCGGACGAGGCGGGGGCGGCGGAGATCGCGGGCCGGCTGCGGGAGGCGCTGGAGGGCTGAGGGGCGCGGCGGGTCGAGGACGTCGCCGGCGTGCGGGCCACTGCCGGGCGTACGCCTGCGGGCCACTGCCGGGCGTACGCCTGCGGGCCACTGCCGGGCGCACGCCTGCGGGAGCACCGGCGGGCGTACGCCTGCGGGAGCACCGGCGGGGGTCGATATCGTTTTCCGGGCGGACGATCCGGCCGGTGGGGGTGTCTAGGCTCGCGACCATGAACGAACTCGCCTGCCTCGTGCAGCAGACGGCCGACCGGCTCGCGGGCCGCCACGTCGGCGCGGTGGTCGCCGGGCTGGCCGGCGGTGTTGTGGAGATCCGCGGCGCCGGGCGGACCGGTCCGGGTGGTGGGGTGCCCGGGCCGCGCACCCTGTTCGAGATAGGTTCCGTCACCAAGGTGTTCACCTCGCTCGCGCTCGCGCGGCTGGCCCTCGACGGTGCGGTCCGGCTGGACGACCCGCTCGCCGAGGTGCTCACCGGGCCCTCGGGCGGTCCTGCCGTCGTCCCGGCCAAGGGCCGGGAACCGATCACCCTGCGGCACCTCGCCACCCACACCTCGGGGCTCCCCCGACTGCCCCGGGGCATGGCGCTGCAGTCGCTGCTGTCCCCCAACATGCCCGATCCGTATGCCGGTTGCACCGCCGAGCGGGTGCTCGACGGGCTCGCGCGGACGCGACTGCGGTCCGCGCCCGGGCGTGGATTCCGCTACTCCAACCTCGGCGCGGGCCTGCTCGGCCTGGCCCTCGCGCAGCGGTCCGGCCTCGGGTACGAGGAGTTGGTGGCACGCGAGGTCGGTGCGCCGCTGGGCCTGGCGGACACCGGTCTGCGGCCGGACGGGGAACGGTCCGCGCGCCTGGCGCACGGTCACACGCCGGGCGGCCGGCCGGTGCCGCCCTGGACCTTCGCGGCCGTGCCCGGCATGGGCGGGCTCCGCTCGACCGCCGCCGACCTGGCGGTGTTCCTGCGGGCCCAACTGGCCGCCGTGCGCGAGCCGGACGCGCCGCTGTCGCCGGCGATCGCCCTCACCCGGGAGACCCGCCACCGGGTCAACCCGTTCGCCTGGACGCACCTGGGCTGGCTCGGGCACCGGCTGCGCGCCCAGCAGGGCGGGCACCTCCAGATCTGGCACAACGGGGGCACGGGCGGCTTCCGTTCCTTCGTCGCCTTCGACCCGGAGAAGCAGGTGGGCGTGGTGGTGCTGGTCAACACCCGCCGGTCGGCCGATCCGGCGGGCACGGCGCTGCTGCGCGAGCTGCAGAACGGGTTCGCGACGGCGGGGTGAGGGCGGGCCCGCCCCGTTCGCACCCCCGCTGGTGGGCGGCCCCGGCCGGGGCGCGATGATGGCGGGGCCGATTCGGTCCAAAAGGTGCCGATTGGCACTGTCGCCAGCGGCGACGAGCGGTTGATGCTGGGATCCGGCGGTCGCGGTTCCGACGGGGGATTCCGCCGAGTGAGAGGGGGTCGCCATGGCGGTGACGTGGTCGCCGACGCGCGTGCGGTCGGCCGGCGCTTCCGGTTCGGCCGGTGCGACCGGCGCTTCCCGCACCACCGGGACGAGCGGCGGTGCCGGTCGGCTCGGCCCGGTGGTGCGGGTGCACCGGAGGTGCCGGCCGCTGTCCTGGCCGGCACGGGTGTGGCTGCACTCCTGCGGAGTGGTCATATCCGTGGCGGTCTGCGTGGCACTCGGCGGGTGGTGGCCCTCGCCCGTGCTGGCCGCCGCCGCGGTGGTGGCGGTGAGCGGGTACGAGCGGCTGCGCCCCGCGCCCGGGCTGCGCTCCGTCCGGGTCCACGAGGGCGGGCTGGTGCTGGTCCCGGCCGAGGGCGGGGAGACGTCGCTGCCCTGGGGCGCCGTGGAGGCCACCGAGTACTCCCCCGGCGGGCCGCGCGGGGTGCCCGAGCACGGGCGAATATGGCCGGCGGGCGCGGACGAGCCGCTGGAGCTGGCGCACCTGCGCGGCCTGGGCGCGTTGTTCCGGGAGTTGGAGGAGCGCCTCTCCCCCGGGTTCCGGGCCGCGCTGCACGAGACGCTGCGCACCGAGGGGAGCGTGCGCTTCGTCCGGGGGCGGCTGACGGTGACGGCCGGCGGGCTGGTGCACCGGCCGCCGCACCCGCTCGCCGCGACGGAGGCCCACCGGTGGGCGGAGGTGCGCTCGGCCCGGGCCTCCGGTCTCGGCGAGTTGGAGATCCGAACCCACTCGGCCGGTCTCCCGCTGGCCCTCGCGGTGCCCAACGCCCGTGCGGCCGCGGACTTCCTGGAGGACCTCCGGGCGGCCGCCGCCGGTTGACCCCCGTCGGTTGACCCCCGTCGGTCGGCCGCCGCCGGTCGACCGCCGCCGGGCGGGCACCCGCCCGCCCTTCCGACGCCCACCCCTAAGGGGCGCCGGCAGCCCTTCCCGGAAGGGATCAGTACGCCGCTGAGCGGACGTCAGTTCCCTTGCCCACGACCTACCGTCGCTGGCATGAGCCGACTCCGTACGACCGCCGCCGCGGCGGCCCTGCTGCTCGCACTTCCGCTGTCCGTCGCCGCCGCCGCGCCGGCCCTGGCCGCGCCGCCCGTCAACTCCGGCACCACAGCAGCCGACACCGCCGCCGGCCCGGCCGACCGGGCCGCCGCCCGGATCGAACTCCCCCGCCCGACCGGGCCGTACGCGGTCGGGCAGGAGGTCCTGCACCTGGTGGACCGGAACCGTCCGGACCCGTGGGTGCCCGCCTCCGGTCCGCGTCAGCTGATGGTCTCGATGTACTACCCCGCGCACGCCGGGACGGGCACCCCCGCCCCGTACATGACGCCTGCGGCCGCCCGGGCGCTGCTGGACGGAAAGGTGGCGGGCAACACCATCCCGACCGAGGTGGTGTCCGGAACCCGAACGTGGTCGGAGTCCGGGGCGCGCCCGCAGGGCGGCCACTACCCGCTGGTGGTCCTGTCGCCCGGCTTCACCATGCCGCGCACCACGCTCAGCGGCCTCGCCGAGGACCTGACCAGCCACGGCTACGTCGTCGCGGTGATCGACCACACCTACGAGAACACCGGGACCACCTTCCCCGACGGCCGGACGCTCCCCTGCACGGCCTGCGGCATCGTCGTCGGCGACGCGGCCGCGGCGCGCCTGGAGGCGGGCCGGGCGAAGGACGTCTCCTTCGTCATCGACCGGCTGACCGACCGCCCGCACCCGGCCTGGCGCTACGCCCGGCTGATCGACCGCGACCGGATCGGCATGGCCGGGCACTCCGCGGGCGGCGCCTCCACCGTCCCCGCCCTGCTCACCGACGACCGGATCCGGGCCGGGGTCAACCTGGACGGCACCATGCACTACCTGGTGCCCGAGTCCGGCCTCGGCGGCAAGCCGTTCATGATGATCGGCCACCCGCTGGCCGACGGCGCCGAGGACCCGTCCTGGGTCACGAGCTGGGCCCGGCTGGACGGCTGGAAGCGCCTGCTGACCGTCGACGGCTCCGACCACGGCAGCTTCACCGACCTCCCGGTCTTCTTCGAGGGACTCGGCCTCCCCAAGGGCCCGTACACCACGCTCGGGAGCGGGCGCGCCCTCGCGCTCACCCGGCAGTACGTCGGGGCCTTCTTCGACCTCCAGCTGAAGGGCGTCCCGCAGCCGCTGCTCGACGGGCCGAGCGCCGCCACCCCGGAGGTGCGCTTCACCCCCTGAAGGCTGTCCCCGGTCGCCGCTCCCGGGTGACAGCGGCCCGGGCGGGGCCGTCGGCACTGCGCCGGCGGCCCCGTCGGCGTGCGGGCCCGTCAGCGTGCGCGCCCGGCGGCGTGCGGGCCCGGCGGCGTGGGGCCGGCGGCGCGCGGGCCGGCGGTCAGCCGGTCGGGGGCGCCGCCGAGGCGATCGGTTCGAGCAGCGGGTGGGGGCGGACCAGGGCGCGAGAAACCGGGTCCTCCCGGTGGGAGCCGGCGCGGGCGGGGTTGGGCCGCATGACGACCGCGGTCGGCGGGACGGGCCCGCCGCCGCAGGCGGGACAGACACCGACCAGGTCGAGGTCGGTGCCGCAGTCGGCGTGCGCGAAGAGGTGGTACGAGCCGCCGTCGGTGGCGTGCCGGCCACCCCAGCGGCTCAGCTGGTAGAGCGGGCCCCAGAGTTCGAGGCCGGTCCCGGTGAGCAGGTAGCCGTGGCGCAGCGGCGCCCGCTGGTACGGCTCCTTGCGCAGCACCCCGGCCGCGACCAGGGCGTTGAGGCGCGAGGTGAGGACGGCGCGCGGGATGCCGAGGTGGGCGAGGAAGTCGTTGAAACGCTGCACCCCGTAGAACGCGTCGCGCACGATCAGCAGGCTCCAGCGCTCGCCGACCACCTCCAGGGCGCGGGCCAGTGCGCACTCCTGCAGCTCGTAGTCGGTTCCCAGGGCCATGGGCGTCAGCCTAGTCCACCCCCATTGAGGGTTCAATGAACAGACTGACGGTGGTAGCGTGCCGCCCGAGAGGGGGTTCATTCACCAGACCAAAGGGTCCGGCCCCCGGAGGGAACACCCATGTCCCCCGCACCACCTGGCTCCTCACCCGCCTCGCCCGACTCACCCACCGCCCCGGGCCCGCGCCTCCGGCCCGCCGCCACGCTGGCGACCACCGCGGCGGCGACCGCCCTGACCACCGTCGCGTACACCGCCCCCACCGCCTCGCTCGCCGCCACCGCCCAGGCCGCCCACCTGGGCGCCGCCGGCCGCACCTGGATCCTCACCGGCACCCTGGTCGGCATCTCCGCGCTGCTGCTCACCGCCGGAAGCGCCGCCGACGACCACGGCCGCAAGCGGGTCTTCACCTTCGGCGTGCTGCTGTTCACGGCCGCCGAGGCACTGGCCGCACTCTCCCCCGGCGGCGCCGTCTACCTGGCCTCCCGGGTGCTCCTCGGTGTCGCCTCGGCGGCCGTCCTGGCACCCGCGCTCGGC
The DNA here is from genome assembly GCF_042885555.1 of Kitasatospora sp. NPDC058048. Lineage (NCBI taxonomy): Bacteria > Bacillati > Actinomycetota > Actinomycetes > Kitasatosporales > Streptomycetaceae > Kitasatospora > Kitasatospora sp. NPDC058048. The sequence goes on from NZ_JBHVRT010000009.1 coordinate 80,069, forward strand.
CTGATCGGCCACGCCCACCCGACCGGGCCCGACCGGATCCGGGCACTCGGCGTCTGGGGCGCGGCGGTCGGCCTCGGCATCGCGGTCGGGCCGGTGTACGGCGCGCTGGTCCAGCAGTGGGCCGGGTGGCGTGCGGTCGGCGGCGGTATCGCGGCGGGCTCGGCCGTGGTGGCCGGCTTCGCCGTCGCCGTCCTCACCGAGTCACGGGCCGAGCGGCCGCGAGCGCTCGACCCGTACGGGGTGCTCACCCTCGCCGCCGGCACCTCCTGCCTGATCGCCGGACTGGCCGAGGGCCGCGACGGCTGGGGGCGGCCCACCGCGGTGGCACTGCTGACCGGCGGGGTGCTGCTGCTGGCGGCGTTCGCGGTGGTCGAGGCGAGGGCCCGGGAGCCGATGCTGGACCTCGCCCTGTTCCGCGAGCCCGGCTTCGTCGCGGCCACCGGCGGGGCGCTGTTCACCGGGCTGTCGCTGGTCGGCTTCATGAGCTACCTGCCCACCCTGCTCCAGGGCGTACTCGGCCTCTCCGGTCCGGCCGCGGCCGGCGTGCTGGTCGTGTGGTCGGGCCTGTCGGTGGTCTCCGCGCTCCAGGCCCGCCGCCTGGCCGCCCGGCTGTCCGCCACCACCCAGGTCTCCCTCGGCCTGCTGGCCTGCGGCGCGGGCGAGCTGGGACTGTACGGGCTCGCGCCCGGCTCGTCCTGGCTGCGGCTGGTGCCGGGGCTCGCGGTTGCGGGCGTCGGCAGCGGGGTGCTCAACGCGGCCCTGGCCCGGCTGGCGATCGGCAGCGTCCCGGCGCACCGGGCGGCGATGGGCTCCGGCGCCAACAACACCTCCCGCTACCTGGGTTCGGCCCTCGGCGTGGCGGTCACGGTCGCCGTCGCCGGATCCGCCCGGCCCGGCTCGTCCGACCCCGGGGCCGCGGCCCGCGCCCTGGCGGCGGGCGCCGACCGGGCCGTCCTGGTCGCGGCCGCCCTCTGCCTGGCCGGCGCGCTGCTCGCCCTCGCCGCCCGCACCGCCGAAGCCCGCTCGGGCGCGGGGACGGACGCCGCACGGCCGGCCCGCCGGCCCACGGCCCCGCGGTGACGCACCGGACGTCGGCCCCGGCGGACGCCCACCCACCGGACCGGGCCTCCACCGGACCGGAGCGCCCGGAACGCCCCGAGCGCCCGCTGCCACGGTGAGCGGCCGCCCGGGAGCGCGTGCGAAGATGGCAGTTGCTGGTGGGAACGATCTCCGGACGGCATCTGGGACGGTTCTCTGGCCATGGTGGACCACTACGCGCAGCGCGCGGGGCAGCCTCGGCGGGACGCCCTGCTGATGGTGCCGATCGCCACTGCGCTGATCGACGCCGACGGACGCATCCTGCACTGGAGCAGTGACGCGGAGGCGCTGCTCGGACACCCGGCGCAGGAGGCGGTGGGTGCCCGGGCGGCGACCCTGCTGACCTCCGACGAGCACCGGCCGGAGGTGCTCCAGCTGTTCCGGCAGATCCTGGCGGGCCGGCCCTGGTCCGGGGTCTTCCCGGTCCGGCACCGGGACGGGCACCTGGTGGACCTGGAGTTCCGCACCCATCCGATCCTTGGCCCCGGCGGCGCGCCGATGGTGCTGGCGGTCGCCTCCGAGGTGACCACGCTGCACCGGCTCCAGGCCGACCTGGCCCTCCTCGACGGGTTCTTCACCCAGTCCCCGGTGGGCATGGCGGTGTTCGACACCGACCTGCGCTTCGTCCGGCTGAACGGGGCGCTGGCGGAGGCCAACGGCCTGAGCGTCGAAGGCCCGCTGGGCCGACGGCTCACCGAGGTGCTGCCCAGGATCAACGGCCCCGAGTCCGAGGCGGTGATGCGCCGGGTGCTGGAGAGCGGCGAGCCGGTGGTGGACGACCTCGCGCACGGCCGCACCCCGGGCGACCCGAGCCACGACCACGCCTGGTCGGCCTCCTACTTCCGGCTGAGGGACCGCGGCGGCCGGGTGCTCGGGGTGTGCGCGACCGTCATCGACATCACCGAGCGGTTCCACGCCGACGCCCGGGCGGCCCGCGCCCAGGAGCGGCTGTCCCTGCTGGTCGACGCGACCGCCTCGATCGGCACCACGCTGGACCTGCGGCAGACCGCCCGGGAACTGGTCGACGCGATGGTGCCCAGGGTCGCCGACATCAGCGCGGTGTTCGGGCTGGAGGAGCTGGTGGCCGGCCGGAGCGTCGAGCCGTCCCCACCGGAGGCCCCCTTGCTGGTACGGCGCCTGGCGATCGCCTCCGCCGACAACCAGTACCCGGCCGAGGCGCTGCCGCTGGACGCCGTGTACGAGCTGCCGCCGGACTCCCCGTACGCCCGGGCGCTGACCGGCGGGCGCACGGTGGTGGTGCCGTCCTGGGAGCTGCCGGCGCTGAGCGAGCGCCTCAACGAGAGCCGCCGCCAGGCCTTCTTCGGCGACCGCCCGCGCTCGGTGCGGATCACCCCCCTGGTGGCGCGCGGCACGACGCTCGGCATGGTGGTGTACTCGCGGCGCGGCTCGCGGGAATCCTTCGCGGCGGCCGACATCACGCTCGGCGACGAGCTGGCCTCGCGCGCCGCCGTCGCGATCGACAACGCCCGGCTGTACCTGCGCCAGCACCGGACGGTGCTGGCGCGGCAGCAGGCGCTGCGCGAGGCCAAGGCCGCGCAGGAGCGCCTGGCGCTGGTCAACGTGGCCTCCACCCGGATCGGCACCACGCTCGACCTCGCCCAGACCGCCCAGGAGCTGGCCGAGGTCGCGACGCCGAGGCTGGCCGACACGGTGGTGGTGGAGGTGCTGGAGGAGCTGGTCCGCGGCGAGCGCGAGGCGACCGCCCCGGTGGACGGTTCGGCGCTGCTGCGGCGGATGGCCTTCCACTCGGTGCGCGGCTCGACCCTGTCCCCGATCGACCGCACCGGCAACCTGCACCGCTTCCTGCCCGGTTCGCCGTACGCGTGGTGCCTGGCGCACCGCAAGCCGGTGCTGGTGCCGCGGATGGACGAGGAGGGCATGGCCTGGTTCGCCGAGGACCCGGTGCGCCAGGCCGCCGTCCGGGAGCAGAACGTGCAGTCGTTCATGGCGGTCCCGCTGATCGCGCGCGGCACGCCGGTCGGCGTGGCGGGCTTCTACCGCACGCTGGTCGAGCGCCCGTACGAGGAGGCCGACGTGGCGCTGGCCGGGGAGTTGGCGCTGCGGGCGGCCGTCTCGATCGACAACGCGCTGCTGTTCACCCGCGAGCGCGACGCGGCCGCCGCCCGGCAGCGGGCGCTGGACGAGGCGTGGGCCGCCCAGCAGCGGCTGTCGCTGCTGAACGAGGCCAGCAACCGGATCGGCACCACGCTCGATCTGTACCGCACGGCCCGGGAGTTGGTGGAGGTGGTGATCCCGCGCTTCGCCGACTTCGTCACCGTGGACCTGCGCGAGGCGGTGCTCAGCGGCGAGGAGCCCGGGGCCGTCCCGGCGGAGGGACCGGTGCTGATGCGGGCGGTCGCGGTCGGCGAGACCGGCTCGGACGGCACCATGCACGAGGCCGCCGACGAGGTGGGCGAGACCTCGCAATCGGCCGGCCTGTACGCGCAGAGCCTGCGCACCCGGCGCTCGATCCTGGTCGCCGAGGTGACCGAGGAGGAGCTGCGCCGGATCGTCGCCTCACCCGACCGGGTGCAGCCGAGCCTGGACGCCGGGGTGCACTCGTACCTGATGGTGCCGCTGGTGGCGCGCGGACACGTGCTGGGCGGCGCGGAGTTCGTCCGCACCCGCAACCCGGCACCGTTCGGCCCGGAGGACCGCTCGCTGGCCGAGGAGCTGGCCGCCCGCACCGCGCTGGCGATCGACAACGCCCGGCTCTACCGCCGTGAGCGGGACACCGCGCTCACCCTCCAGCGCAGTCTGCTGCCGCAGGAGGTGCACCGCACCCTCGGGCTGGACCTCGCCTACCGCTACCTGCCGAGCAGCGTGGTCAGCGAGGTCGGCGGCGACTGGTTCGACGTGGTGCCGCTGTCGTCCGGGCGGGTCGCGCTGATCGTCGGCGACGTGATGGGCCACGGCATCCGGGCCGCCGCCACGATGGGCCAGCTCCGCACGGTGGCACGGACGTTGATCACCCTGGACCTGGACCCGGCGCGGGTGCTGTACCGGCTGGACGAGGCGACCGCGACGGTCGGCGAGGGCCAGTTCGCCACCTGCGTCTGCGTGGTGTACGACCCGGTGGACCGCCACTGCACCGCGGCCAGCGCCGGGCACCTGCCGCCCGTGGTCGCCGACACCGAGGGGCGGGCGCACCTGGTCGAGCTGCCGTCCGGCCTTCCGCTCGGGGTGGGCGGAGTCGCCTTCGAGAACGCCGAGTTCACCCTCCCCGAGGAGGGCATCCTCACGCTCTACACGGACGGCCTGGTCGAGCGCCGGGGCCAGGACCTGGACGAGGGGCTGGAGTTGCTCTGCCGGACCGTCGCCGATCGGCGCGACTCGCTGGAGCAGACCTGCGAGGCCGTCCTGAGCCGGCTCACCGAGACCACCGGCGAGGACGACATCGCCGTCATCATGGCGCAGGTCCGGCCGCGGGGAGCCGACCGGATCGCCACCCTCCCGCTCACCGGGGACCACGCCATGGTCGCCCACTCGCGCCGCTTCACCCGCGAGACGCTGACCGCCTGGGGTCTCGACGCGCTCGCCGACTGGGCCGAACTGCTCACCAGCGAGCTGATCACCAACGCCCTGGTGCACGCCGGATCGCCCACCCAGCTGCGGCTGTACTGCAACCGGGTGCTCACCGTCGAGGTCGCCGACCAGGAGTCCGAGGTGCCGCGGATCCGCCGTGCCCGCACCGAGGACGAGGGCGGCCGGGGCATCCACCTGGTCAACGAGCTCGCGCACCGCTGGGGCAGCCGCCGGACCAAGGACGGCAAGGTGGTCTGGTTCGAGCTGGAGCTGCCCCCGGGGACCGCCCCGCCCGCCTGAACGGCCTCCCGGTCGTCACCTTCGCCCACGTCCTCGCCGACGGCCCGCGCCGCGCGGACCGCCCCTCAGGGCCTGTGAACGTCCCGGGACCCGGTCGCGGCACCGTCGGCCCAGCCCTGGGGGTCGGTCCAGGCGGCCAGCGTGCGGCGGGTCTCGAAACGGCGCTCGCGGCCGGTCAGCGGGTCGGTGAACTCGACGGCCGAGGCGAGCAGCTGCAGCGGGCCGCGGAAGTCGTCCGGGGCCGGCTCGGGCAGCACCACCGGATAGACCGGGTCGCCGAGGATCGGCAGTCCGAGGCCGCACATGTGCAGCCGCAGCTGGTGGGTGCGCCCGCTCAGCGGCCGCAGCCGGTAGCGGGCCAGGCCGTCGCGGCGCTCCAGCAGGTCGATCCGGCTCTCGCTGTTGGGCGGGGCGTCGATCTCCCGCGCGGCGATCACCCCGCGCTCCTTGACGATGTGGCTGCGCACGGTGCGCGGCAGGCTCAGCTCCGGGTCGTACGCGGCGATCGCCCGGTACTCCTTGCGCACCAGGCGGTCCCGGAACAGCGTCTGGTAGGCGCCGCGGTCCTCCGGGCGGACGACGAACATGGCCAGGCCCGCGGTGAGCCGGTCCAGGCGGTGGGCGGGGCTGAGCGCGGGCAGGTCGAGGCTGTGCCGCAGCCGGGACAGCGCCGTCTCGGCCACGTGCCGGCCGCGCGGGGTGGTGGCCAGGAAGTGCGGCTTGTCGACGACCACCAGGTGCTCGTCGCGGTGCAGCACGACCAGCTCGAAGGGGACGCGCACCTCCTCGGGCCGGTCCCGGTGGAACCAGAGGTGGGCGCCGGGCCGGAACGGCTCCGCCGGGGCGACGGGGCCGTGCTCGCCGACGATCTCGCCGTCCCGCAGGGCCGCGTCGATCCGCTCGGCCGGGACGGCGGGCAGCCGGTCCACCAGGTGGTCCCGCACCGTCGGCCAGGGGCCTTCGAGCGGCAGCCGGAGGTGCACCGGGTCCACGCCGTGGCGCTGCGGGAGGGGGGAGGCCGGTCGGCGGCTCTTGCGTCTCATCTCCCGGCCCAGCGTAGTGCGCGCCGGCGCGCGTCCCGCGGCCGAGGTGCTGACCCGGGGCCGGGCAGGGACAGTGGACCGGAGGCCCTCGTTCCGCCGGGGGCCTCCGACCGTACGCCGGGCGGCCGGCGGACCGGGGTGCGGCCGGACCGACCCGGCCGGACCCGGCCGACCTGCACACCGGCCGGCCGGACCACCCCCGGGATCGACCCGCCGGAACGACCGACCGGCACCACTGGAGGACGCGTGACCGCCGACGGCCCGGACGGGGTGCCGCCGCTGCACCTGCCGAGGCGGACCCGGCTGCTGCTCTACGGCGCGCTCCTGCTGCTGGTCGCCGCCGTCGTGGCCGCACTGGCGATCGGGCCCGGAACCACCCTGGCCCCGCTGCTCGCGGTGGCCCCGGTGCTGGCCGGCGCGACCACCCGGCGGGCCCGGGTGCCGCTGCTGGTCGGTGCGGTGGCGCTGCTCACCGTCGGGCTGCTGGAGTCGGCCAACGCGCAGCTGCCGCTCTCGGTCCGGATCAGCGTGCCGGTCACCGTCCTGGCCTCGACCCTGGCCAGCGCCGCCAGTGTCGTCCTGGTGGCGGCCCGCGAGCGGGAGCTGTTCCAGGTCCGGACGGTGGCCGAGGCGGCGCAGCGGGCCCTGCTGCGCCCGCCGCCGGAGCGGATCGGGCCGTTGCGCGTCGCGGTGCGGTACGTGGCGGCGGCCGCCGAGGCGCGGATCGGCGGGGACCTGTACGCCGTGGTGGAGACCCGCTTCGGGGTGCGCATCCTGCTCGGGGACGTCCAGGGGCACGGACTGCCGGCGGTGGAGACGGCGGCGGACGTCCTCGGGGTGTTCCGGGAGGCCGCCCGGACCGAACCCGATCCCGGCCGGCTCGCCGAGCGGCTGGACGCGGCGCTCGCCGCCCGGCCGTCGGACGAGGGGCGGTTCGCCACCGCGCTGCTGCTCGACGTGGCGGCGGACCGGGGGCCGGTGCGGCTGGTGAACTGCGGCCACCCGCCCCCGCTGCTTCGCCGGGCGGGCCGGGTGAGCGAGCTGGAGCCGCCGTTCCCGGCGCCGCCGCTGGGGCTGCTCGGGCTCACCGGCGGCGGGTACCCGGCCCGGCCCTTCGAGCCGGAGCCGGGTGACGTCCTGCTCCTGCACACCGACGGGGTGTCGGAGGCCCGGGACGCCGGGGGCCGGTTCTACCCGATCGCGGAGCGGCTGCCCGGCCTGCACGGCGGCTCGCCGGCGGACCTGCTGGACGCGGTGCTGGAGGACGTCGGCGACTGGGTCGGGGCCACCGGGCTGGCCGACGACGCGGCGGTGCTGGCGATCCGCTGGGAGCCGTGACCGGGCCGCGCCACCGGCTCCGGCGGTTCCGGCGAGTGGCCCGGACGCGATTGTCAGTGGGGTGTGCAAGGCTCGGTTCGCGGTCGGCGGGGAGCCGGCCGCCCAGCAGTGGACGGTCGACGAGGGGACGGTGCCATGGGGAACAGGGCGAGCGGGTCGTTCGAGCTCACCGCGTTCGAGCCGGTGGAGACGGAGGAGCGGGATGGCGCGGCCTTCGGGCGGGTCCGGATCGCCAAGACCTTCACGGGCGGGCTGAGCGGGGCGAGCGAGGTGCGAATGCTCTCCGTCGCGGGCCCCTCCGGCAGCCCGGCCTCGTACGTCGCGGTGGAGCACGTGACGGGTGAACTGGACGGGCGCGCGGGCTCGTTCGTGCTCCAGCACACGGCCTGGGACACCACCGGCACGACGATACGCGTGGTGCCGGGCACGGGCGCGGGCGAGCTGTCCGGGATCACCGGGGAGTTCCGGCTGACCGTCGACGGGTCCGGCGCCCACACCTACGTCCTGGAGTACGAGCTGGGCTGACGCCACGTCCTGGAGTGGCCGGCCGGGCTGACGCCGGCCGCGCGTGCCACGGCCGGCTGCCCAGTTGTCCGGCTGACCGGCTGACCGCCTGCCCGGCCCGTCAGAGGACGGGCTGGCCCGCTTCCAGCCGCCGGATCGCGGCCCGGACCGCGGTCGCAAAGCTCCAGAACAGCGGCAGGGTGTTGGTCGCCCGGTCGGCGCGGGTGTTCTTGCCCGGGGCGAACATCGCGGCCCGCAGCTCGGTGGTCATCTCCAGCTGGGCGCCCATCCCGAGCAGGCTGCGGTTGCAGATGTTCTCCGGGGAGATGCCCGCGATCTCCTCCTCGCCGGAGGCGGTCACCGCCCGGATGCCCGCCGCCGCGAACTCCTCCATCAGGTACTGGCGGAGGGTGGCGTTCAGGCCGCCGACCAGCACGGCCTGGGCACCGGCCTCCAGACCGGCCTGGGCGGCGGTGCAGCCGTGCAGCGACACCACGTTGAGGCTGCCGCCGCACATCGCCCGGGCCACGCCGTCGTCGCAGTGGGTCGAGGTGACGTGCAGCTCGCCGTTGTTGGAGGAGCGCAGGCCCTCGAACATCCAGAAGTCGTGCGTCGGCCCGGCGGCCGGGGTCGGCGCGAGGTCGGCCGGGTGGTAGCCGGCGACGGCCAGGCAGAGTTCGGAGGTGCCGACCTCGATGCCACCGCCGTGCGGGGCGACGACGGTGGTCCGGACGACGGACGTGCGGCCCTGCAGGCTCTGGTCGTCCATCAGGTGCCGGCGGTAGCGGCGGCCGTAGTCCACGCCCTCGACCACGGTCGGGCTGGCGTAGAGGGCCGTGTTGGAGGGGTACAGGTCGGCGGCGGCGCTCGCGGGGGTGCTTCCCACGACGGCACCGAGGGTGCCGAGGGCCGGGGCCGCGGCGAACGCGGCGATGAGGGTTCGTCGGTTGATCACGGCAGGGATGATGGCAGGGGGTGGGGGATCGGCAAAGCCCCTGCACCGTCATGACCGAATACCTGCCGTGCCACGGACGGAATCAGCCTGATCGTGTGACACCGGCTCGCCGGGCTCGTGCTGCGTCCCCCGGGCACCCGCCCACGCTGTCACGATGATGCGATCAGTGCACGATCGGCATCGGAGGGTGGCGCATGCCCGGCACGGCGGTGGATCGTACGACGGCAGCGCCGGCGCGGGCGGCCACGAGGACGGCCGCGGTCGGGCGGGTGATCGACCGGCTGCGGCGGATCGGGGCGGGGCTGCCCCCGGCCGACGGGGTGGCGGTCTTCAACCGGATCTACCTCACCGTGACGCAGGCGGTCCGCGACCGGCTGGACCGCGGGTGCTTCGCCGACCCGCGGGCGACGGCCGAGCTGGACGTGGTGTTCGCCGGGCACTACCTGCGGGCCGTGGCCGCCGACGCGGCCGGACGGGAGCCGCCCGCCTGCTGGCGGCCGCTGTTCGCGCTGCGCGCCCACCCGGGAGTGCACCCGCTGCAGTTCGCACTGGCCGGGATGAACGCCCACATCCAGCACGACCTGCCGCTGGCCGTCGTGGAAACCTGCCGCCGCCGGGGCTGCGAGCCCGCCGCCGTCGAGGAGGACTACCACCGGATCAACCAGGTGCTGGCCGAGGTGGAGACGGCCGTCCGGGAGCAGCTGATGCCCGGGCCCGACCTGCTGGAGCTCGCCGAGCCGCTCCCCCACCTGCTCGGCGTCTGGTCGGTCGGGGCCGCCCGGGAGGGCGCCTGGAGCGCCGTGGAGGCACTGTGGGAGCTGCGGTACCTGCCGGGCGCGGCCCGGGCCTTCGCCGCCGCGCTGGACGGTTCGGTCGGACTGCTCGGCCGCGCCCTGCTGCTCCCGCTCGGAGCACTGCTCCCACCCGGGCCGGACGGTGGGCCGAACGCCGGGCCGGACCAGGTGCCGGACGCCGGGCCGGGCAGCGGACCGGTAGACGTGCCGGGCACCGGGCGGCAGGCCCCCGTGACGGCCGCGGCCGCCCGGCTCCCCGAGGCGAGGAACCGGACGGCCGGCGGTACGGACGCGGGCGCGGCGGGCGCCGGCGGCGATCAGGCCCAGCTGGAGTGCAGCGGCTTGCCCTCGGCGTAGCCGGCCGCGCTCTGGATGCCCACGATCGCCTTCTCGTGGAACTCCTCCAGGCTGGCGGCGCCCGCGTAGGTGCAGGAGCTGCGGACACCCGCGATGATCGAGTCGATCAGGTCCTCGACGCCCGGGCGGGCCGGGTCGAGGAACATCCGGGAGTGCGAGATGCCCTCCTCGAACAGCGCCTTGCGGGCCCGGTCGTACGAGGAGTCCTGGGCGGTGCGGTTGCTCACCGCACGGGCCGAGGCCATGCCGAAGCTCTCCTTGTACTGGCGGCCGTCGGCGGCGGTCTGGAGGTCGCCCGGGGACTCGTAGGTCCCGGCGAACCAGGAGCCGATCATCACGTTGGAGGCGCCGGCGGCCAGCGCCATCGCGACGTCGCGCGGGTGGCGCACGCCGCCGTCCGCCCAGACGTGCTTGCCGAGCCGCCGCGCCTCGGCGGCGCACTCCAGGACCGCGGAGAACTGCGGCCGGCCGACGCCGGTCATCATCCGGGTGGTGCACATGGCGCCGGGGCCGACGCCGACCTTGAGGATGTCGGCGCCCGCCTCGACCAGGTCGCGGACACCGACGGCGGAGACCACGTTGCCGGCCACGATCGGGACCTGCGGGTCCAGGCCGCGCACCGCGCGCAGCGCGCTGATCATGGACTCCTGGTGGCCGTGTGCGGTGTCGACCACCAGCACGTCGGCGCCCGCCTCGATCAGCGCCGCGGCCTTGCCCGCGACGTCGCCGTTGATGCCGACGGTGGCGGCGATCCGCAGCTTGCCGGCCGCGTCCACGGCCGGGGTGTAGAGGGTGGCGCGCAGCGCGCCCTTGCGGGTGAGGAGGCCGACCAGCCGGCCCTCGCCGTCCACGACCGGGGCGAGCTTGCGGTGCGCCTCGGTGAGCTTGTCGAAGGCGGTCCGCGGGTCGATGCCCTCGTCCAGCACCAGCAGCTCGCGGGACATGATGTCGGCCAGGCTGGTGAAGCGGTCCACGCCCTGGCAGTCGGACTCGGTGACCACGCCGACCGGCCTGCCGTCCTCGACCACCACGAGGGCGCTGTGGGCGCGCTTGGGCAGCAGCGAGATGGCCTCGGCCACGGTGGCGCCCGGGGCGAGCGTGATCGGGGTGTCGAAGACCAGGTGGCGCTGCTTGACCCAGGAGACGACCTCGGCGATGACCTCGGTGGGGATGTCCTGCGGGATGGCGACCAGGCCGCCGCGGCGGGCGACGGTCTCGGCCATCCGGCGGCCGGCGATGGCGGTCATGTTGGCCACGACCAGCGGGATGGTGGTGCCGGTGCCGTCGTTCGAGGAGAGGTCCACGCCCTGCCGGGAGCCCACGGCGGAACGGCTGGGGACCATGAAGACGTCGTCGTACGTCAGGTCGTACGAGGGCTTGAGGTCGTTCAGGAAGCGCATGAAGAAGGGCTCTCTGGCTGGGGGATACACCTCGGGTGCGGTTGCGGCGATGCCGCCGGAGCGCACTCGGGCGCCCGGCACCCAGCATTCGATTCTCCGTGAGGGCGGGGTCAAAAGCCAGTTCGAGGAGCTTTGCTGGGGCTGTCCACAAACCGTGATCAATGCTCCGCGCGTAGACATGGAGGATCATCCAAAGACCCCCTCCGACGTCCGGTTTTCGCCCCGGTCCGGACCGCTCCCGTAGCATTCACGCGGTAACGGGCATGGCTTCACGCGTGTGGGCGTGGCGAACGGGAAAGCGGCAGCAGGCGTGAGCATCGGGCAGACGGACATCGAACAGACGGACATCGCGCGGCCGGACATCGCGCCGGACCGGATCGGGGACGCCGAGGAGATCGACTACGGTCCCGGCCTCGACCCCGAGCGGCTGAAGCTCTGCCTGGAGGTGATCGCCGAGCTCGACGAGCTGCACGTGGACCACCCGGACGCGATCACCGTCCGCCAGGCCGTCGGCGGCATATTCCGCACCCTGAAGCAGCGGCGCCGCCAGGAGACCCGGGCCCGCAAGACCGCCAACGACCGCGAGGTCACCGCCCGCACCGCCACCGGTGCGCCGAGCCGGATCGACGACGAGACGGCCGGCGCCTTCGGCCTGACCACCGTCACCACCACCGAGATCGCCGGCATTCTGGAGCGCCCGCGCTCCTGCTACACCTGCAAGCAGCGGTACGTCGAGGTCGACGCCTTCTACCACAACCTCTGCCAGAACTGCGCGGTCAGGAACCGCGCCCGCCGGGACGCCCGCGCCGACCTCACCGGCAAGCGCGCGCTGCTCACCGGCGGCCGCGCCAAGATCGGGATGTACATCGCGCTGATGCTGCTGCGCGACGGCGCCCACACCACCATCACCACCCGCTTCCCCAACGACGCGATCCGCCGCTTCAAGGCGATGCCGGACAGCGCCGAGTGGATCCACCGCCTCAAGATCGTCGGCATCGACCTGCGCGACCCGGCCCAGGTGCTGGCACTGGCCGACGAGGTCGCCGCCGACGGCCCGCTGGACATCCTGATCAACAACGCCGCGCAGACCGTGCGCCGCCCGCCGGAGTCCTACCGCGAGCTGGTGAACGCCGAGTCCGCGCCGCTGCCGGCCGGCGAGCTGCCGCAGGCCACCACCATCGGCCGCTTCGGCAGCGGCAGCGTCGACCTGCCCGCACTCCCCCATCAGGCGGGCGGCGACGTGCAGCGGATCACCGCCGAGGACGTCACCTCGCTGGCCCTGGTCACCGGCTCCGCCACGCCCGCCCGGATCGCGGCCGGCACCGCGATCGACGCCGGCGGCCTGGTGCCCGACCTCGCGGACACCAACAGCTGGGTGCAGACCGTCTCGGAGGTCGGCCCGATGGAGCTGCTGGAGGTCCAGCTCTGCAACTCCACCGCGCCGTTCATCCTGATCAGCCGGCTGCGCCCGGCGATGGCCGCCTCCGCGTCCCGCCGCAAGTACGTGGTCAACGTCTCCGCGATGGAGGGCGTGTTCGCGCGCGGCTACAAGGGCGCCGGCCACCCGCACACCAACATGGCCAAGGCCGCGCTCAACATGCTCACCCGCACCAGCGCGGAGGAGATGTTCCGGACCGACGGCATCCTGATGACCGCCGTGGACACCGGCTGGATCACCGACGAGCGCCCGCACCCGGACAAGATGCGGCTCGCCGACGAGGGCTTCCACGCCCCGCTCGACCTGGTCGACGGCGCGGCGCGGGTGTACGACCCGATCGTGCGCGGCGAGGCCGGCGAGGACCTGTACGGCTGCTTCCTCAAGGACTACGACCGCGCCAACTGGTGACCTGCTGAAGGAGATGGCGAGTTGAGCACAGCACCGACCGCACCGCTGCTCGGCGCGGGGATCATCGTGCCCACCGGGGACGGCCGGGTGCTGATCGGCCGCCGGACCACCGCCGGCGAGCCGCCCACCTGGAGCCTGCCCGGCGGCAAGGTCGACCTCGGCGAGTCCTTCGAGCGGACCGCGGCCCGCGAACTCGCCGAGGAGACCGGCATCGTGCTGCCCGCCGAGGAGATGCGGGTGCTCGCCGTCCACCTCGACCACGAGCTCGGGCGGCCCCGGCTGACCGCCGCCGTGCTGGCGCCGCCCAGCCTGGCCGAGGCCGTGCTCACCGAGCCGCACGCCTGCGCCGGCTGGGAGCGCTTCCCGGTGGACGCGCTGCCGGAGCCGATGTTCTACCCGTCCGCGCTGGTCCTCGGCAGCTGGCTGCCGGGGCTGTCCCCGCGGGTGCGGGCCGGGACGCACGGCTACCCCGTCGCCCGCTGAGGGCGGGCGGCGGGGCGGCCTCCGGGCCGGGGCGGTCAGCCGTTGCGGGCCGCCTCCGGCCCGGTGATCCGCCTCAGCAGCGGCAGGGTGGAGGCGATGATCCCGACCGAGGCGCCGATGCCGAGGGCGACGACGCCGAAGTACACCGCCCCGGGCGACACCAGGCCGTAGTCCATCTGGGACGAGAGGAACAGAGCCGCGGCGGCGAAGGCCGCGCCGAGCGAGATCACCGCCACCGCCAGCAGCGGCAGCACGCTCTCCAGCGCGATCACCCGCTGCAGCAGGCGCAGCGGCGACCCCGCGAGCCGCAGCATCGCGAACGGCCGCCTGCGGTCGGAGAGCCCGGCCACCACGCTGACCGCGAGGCTGCACCCGGCGATCGGAAGCGTGGTCAGCAGCACGACGTTCGCCAACTGCCGCCATCCGGCGAGCCGTTGCTGCCCTTCGGTGGCCCAGTCGCCGACCGTGTGCGCGTCGTGGTCCGGCCATGCCGCGGCGAAGACCGTCCGGACCCGCTCCTTCGCCGCCGCCGATCCGTCGGTCGTGGCGTAGAGCGCCTGGACCGGGAGCCCGGCGACCTCCTCCGCGGAGATCGGGGCGGCGGGCCACTCGGCGTCGGGGTGCGACGTGAGGTTGAGGAAGTCGCGCGGCGGGACGGCGGCGACGCTCGCCCCGGCCGCGCAGTGGCCGACCACGGGGATCCGGGCGAGGTCCGCGCAGGACACCAGGCCGGGGGTCATGAGCGGGGCGTCCGGGCCCGGGTTCACGGGGAGCTTCGCGAGCCCGTCCGGATTGCTGTGGACCACCGCGAGGCCCTTGAAGCCCGGCACCGCCCGCACCTCGGCCAGCACCTGTTCCGGCGTCGAGCGCGCCAGCGGCGGCCGGCCGTCCCGGAACTCGCCCTGCACCACGGACGCCCGGGACATCGGATCGCCGTCCAGGGAGTCGCGGTTGGCGTTGATCGTGCCGATGATGCACACCGTGGACGTGGTGACGAACAGTGCCAGGATCAGGCCGCTGACCGCGCGGAACCCGGTCTTCGGGTCGTCCGCGAGCCGGCGCACCGCGATCAGCGTGGCCGGGCGGCCGGTGCGGCGGGCGACCGTACGGGCGGCGACCATGGTCAGCCACGGCCCGGCGATCACCAGACCCAGCATCACCAGCAGGAACCCGGGCAGGTAGGCCGCGGCCTGCCCGTTGCCGGTGGCCGGGCGGCGGCCGACGAAGTACACCAGCTCCGCGAGCCCGGCCAGCAGCGGGATCAGCCGCCAGGCCCGGGGCGGCCGCGGGGTGACCCGCCGGCTGACGCCCAGGGGGGAGATGGCGACCCGGCGCAGCGCGAACCGGGCCGCGACCGCTGCGGCCAACGGCACGGCCAGGGCGGTGCCCAGTACCTGGAGCCCGGTCAGGGTCAGGTCGTCGAGGTGGAAGCGGCCGCCGGTGAAGGGCACGTCGGCCGTCAGCGGGCGCAGCGCGAGGTAGAGGCCGAAGCCGGCGACCGTACCGGCCACCGCGGCGACGGTGGACTCGACCGCGGCAATCACCGCGATCTGCCGCGGGGTGGCGCCGACCAGCCGCATCGCGGCGAACCGCTGCTCCCGGGTGGCGGCGGACAGACGGGTCGCGGTGCCGATGAAGATCAGCACCGGAAAGATCATCGCACCGCCCACGACGGACAGGATGAGCACCATCGCATCGCCCCGGATGCCCCGGCTCAGGCAGTCGCCGTTCCCGCACTCGGGTCGGGTGGTGGCGATGGTGGTGACGGCGACGGCCCCGTGCGCGCCCTTGACCTCGTCGACCGTCCGGCCCACGAGCACGGCCAGGGTGTCCGGGGACGGCATCGCCGAGTCGTTCAGCGTGCCGACCATCCGGCCCGGGATGCGGTCACCGAGTTCGGCGGCCGGGACCTTGCGCAGCAGCTCGGCCAGGGCCGGGGAGGCGTAGTACTCCCCGGGGTCCGGCAGGCGGTCGAGCCCCGGCGGGACGGGCGAGGTCGCCCCGGTGGCGGCGAGATCGATCTCGCGGATGTCCGAGCCGTCGTAGTAGTCCTGGTGCGGCCGCCACCAGAGCGGATCGACCTGCGCGGTCCCGGTCCGGCTCGCGGCACCGGTGTCGAGCCAGACCTGGCGCTGGTTGGCCCGCTCGATCGCGTTCATGCCGGCGAGCGTGGACAGCAGCAGCCCGACGCCGATCGCGACCGCCGCCGCGATCATCAGCAGCCGGGCGACCGCCTCCCGGCCGCCGCTGACGGCCAGGCGGAGCGAGAAGGCGATCACGGGGCCACCGTTCCGGCTCCGGCCGAGAGCGCGCGGGCCTTGCCGTCGCGGACGATCGCCTCGCGGTCGGCGAAGGCGGCGACCCGGGGCTCGTGGGTCACCAGGACGACGGTGGTGCCCTGCTCGCGGGCCGAGGCGACCATCAGCTCCATCACCTGCTCGCCGGTCAGCGAGTCCAGCGCGCCGGTCAGCGAGTCCAGCGCGCCGGTCGGCTCGTCGGCGAACAGCACCTGCGGGCGGGCCACCAACCCGCGGGCCAGCGCGACCCGTTGCGCCTGACCGCCCGACAGCTCGCCGGAGCGGCGCTGCTCCAGGCCGTCCAGGCCGAGCCGGGCGAACCACGGCCGGGCCTGGGCCAGCGCGGCGGAGCGGCGCACGCCGTTCAGCAGCAGCGGCAGGGCGACGTTCTCCTCGGCCGTCAACTCCGGTACCAGCTGACCGAACTGGAACACGAAGCCGAACCTGTCGCGGCGCAGGGCGCTGCGCCGGGCCTCCGGCATGGTGTCCAGGCGCTGCCCGTCGAACAGCACCTCCCCCGCGTCGGGCACCAGGATGCCGGCCAGACAGTGCAGTAACGTCGACTTGCCGGAGCCGCTGGGGCCCATGATGGCGAGCACCTCGCCGGCCTGGACGGACAGGCTGGCCCCGCGCAGGGCGGGGGTCTCACCGAAGGCGAGGGCAATGTCCCGGGCCTCGATCACGGCGGTCACGCGTTCACCTCCGCGGCGAGCGCGTCCAGGCGGGCGGCGGTGAGGTCGATCCAGCGCAGGTCGGCCTCCAGGTGGAACAGGCCGTGGTCGGCGAGCAGGGCGTCCACCAGGGCGCCGGTGCGGCGCAGTTCGGTGAGTTCGCGCATCCGGCGCAGGTGGGCGGCGCGCTGGGTGTCCAGATAGTGCTCGGCGTCGCGGCCCAGCATCAGGGCCAGCACCACCTTGGTGAACAGCACGGACTGGAGGTTGGGCTCGGGCGCGACCGGTTCCCGCAGCCAGGTCTCGAACTCGGTCGCCCCGGTCTCGGTGATGACGTACCGCTTGCGCTCGGGCCCGTCGCCGGGCTCCGCCTCGCCGGCCATCACCTTGCCGTCGCGGGCCAGCCGGCCGAGGGTCGAGTAGACCTGGCCGTACGGAAGGGGCTTGCCCCGGCCGAAGAGGGCGTCGTAGTCGCGTTTGAGGTCGTAGCCGTGGCTGGGCTCACGCTCCAGCAGCCCCAGGAGGGTCAAGGGAACACTCATGGGGGAAACATACACCCGGCGTATACTCCGAGTGTATATCTGGGCAGAATACGGCCATGACCTGGGACGTCGTCAGCTTCCCTGCGGGGCAGGGGCGGAGAGCGGGCAGGTGCCGGGCACGGCACAGGCAGGGGGTGACCCCACGACCACCCCCTGCCCCATACCTCGACCCGGCGCCCCCACGGCCGAACCGGGCCACGGCCGCGCCCAAGCACCGGGAGGGCGCCGCCGCTCCCCAGCCTGCCCGGACCGCCCGGCGGATGCCGAGGGCCGAACGTCCCGACTGCGGGGCCGAGCGGCCCTGGCGATCCTCCGGGCGCGCACGAGTCTTGTGCGCGGAGGCCCGCCGGGGGGACATTGGGGCGGGAACCACCCTGCGCCCCCGCGTCCCTGAGGAGCCCTCACCGTGTCCAGCACACCCCGTCCGGCCCGGCCCGCGTCGCTCCCCCGACGCGCCGGCCGACAGCTGCGGCGGGCCCTCGGTGCCCGGCACGAGCCGCTCGTCCGCCCCCTCGACCGCTCCCGGGCCCGCGCCTGGCTGTCCGCCCTGCTCGGCGCGGTGCTCGCGCTCGCCCTCGCCGCGGGCGGCTCCCTGCTGCTCTACCGCTCCACCGCCCACCTGGCCGACACCGACCGCGCACGGCTGCAGCAGGTCGACGCCGTGGTCCGCGGCGTCCCGGACCGCGCCACCGCCGCCGGCAGCCGCTTCGCCGGCGGCTACAGCAACCGGATCGACGCCGACGCGGCCTGGACCGCCCCCGACGGCACCCGGCGCGTCGGCACCGTCCAGGCCCCGCACTCCGCCGTCACCGGCAGCCGCGTCCCCGTCTGGGTCGACCAGGCCGGCGCCGTCTCCGCTCCCCCGGCCGACCGCGCGGCCCTCGCGGTCTCCGCCGCCTGCACGGGCGCCGGGGGCCTCCTCGCCCTCCTGGCCCTGCTCGCGCTCGCCCTCCGGCTGCGCCTGCACGCCCTCGACCGCCGCGCCGAGACCGCCTGGAGCACCGGCTGGGCCCGCCTCGAACCCCGCTGGAGCGGCCGCGCCGGCCACCGCAGCGAGGACTGACCGGGCCCCGGGCCCGGCCCGTCAGTCGCCGGTGACGCCCCAGAAGTAGAGGCCGTCAGGAGCGCCGTCCGGCCCGTAGGTGACCGTGCAGCAGCCCGAGCCCCGGAAGGAGGGCGGGAAGTCGATGTCACCCACGCCCTTCTCCTCGGCGGCGCGGACGATGTCCAGCGAAGGCCGGCCGGTGCCGAACAGCTCCACGACCTCGGCACCCTCCACCACCCGGACGTCGCCGTGGTCCTCCTCGTCGACGGCGCAGTGGACCACGGTGACCACATCGAGCACGGAGTGGGCTCCCTGCTCGTCGAGCCGGCCGGAGACCATGAGCTCCGCGAGCGATCCGAGCCCCTCCTCCCGGTAGGACTCGTCCTCGCCGAAGACCTTCTCCCTCAGCGCGTCCAGGGCGGCCTGGAGGTCCTCCCGGTGGGGAACCGCGTACGACCAGGCGCCGGCGCCCATGCAACTCACCCGTCCCTCACGACGATCCGCAGGCCGCGGCCTGCCGGGACGACAGCGTACCGGGAGGGCCGCGGCTCCGGGGGGGCGTCGCCGCCCGGTCAGCGAGGGCGGGTCCAGGCCGGGGCGGGGGTGGACCCGGCCGCGCGGTGGGTGAAGGCGGCGACGGCGAGGAGCAGCGCGAGGGCCAGGGCGAGGGCGAGCGGGACGTTCGCGCGGAGGACGAGGACGGCGCCGAGGAGGGCGCCGGCGAACATCCAGACGGCGGAGGCGAGACGGCGGGGGCCGGTGCGGTCGGCGGCCAGGGCGGTGATGGTCATGGTGAGCACGGTGGTGGTCAGGTCGGGCACCTTCAGGGCGCGGACCACCGCGTTCTGGCCGCCCATGGCGAAGCCGAGCAGCCCGATCAGGGTGTAGCGGGCCGGGTCGCCGGTGTGGCCGGCCACGGCCGCCAGCACGGTGGCCGCCGCGACCAGCGCCGACTGGACGGCGACGGCGACGGTCAGCAGGTGGCCGCGGTGACCGGGCAGGCGACGGGCGAGGTGACCGCCGGCCAGCGCGCCGAGCAGGAACGCGGCGAGGGCGGCCAGCGAGGCGGTGGCGGAGAGGTTGGCCGCACCGGCCAGGGCGAAGCCGAGGAACACCACGTTGCCGGTCATGTTGGCGACGAAGACGTGGCCGAGTTCGAGGTAGCTGACCGCGTCCACCACTCCGGTGACCACGGTCAGCACCAGCAGCATCGGAACCAGCGGTCCGTGCTCGGGGTCGGGGGTCAACATCGGGCCTCCGGTCGGTTCGGGTGGGGTCGGGCGGCGGTTCCGGGGTGTGCCGGGCCTTCGGTGCCACGGCTGCACGGCTGCACGGCACTGCGGCACTGCGGCACTGCGGCACTGCGGCGCTACGGCCTCAGGCGAGCGCCGGGTTGCCGGGGTCCTCCGGTTCGTCCTCCAGGTGCCAGTGCAGGTCGCGCACGCCCGGCTCCAACGACAGCCGGGTGACGACCTGTTCGAGCGCCGGGGCGACCGACCCGGTGATCGCGACGGTGGCCCGCAGGCTGGTGGCGTCCCCGCTGTCGGTGCGGCGGGCCCGCAGACCGGTCGGGGCGAGTCCGGAGGCGGCGAGGGCCTGGAGCAGCAGGGCCCGGATGTGGGCCTCGGACTTGCGGTCGCACTCCAGGTGGATGGTGGCGCGGCTGGTGGAGTCCGGGTCGCTGCCGGACTGCGGGGCCCGGTCGAGCAGTCGGCCGGCCGGGCGCAGCACCAGGTGGACGGCGAGCACGGCGAGCGTGCCGAGGACGGCCAGCTGCAGTTTGCCGGCGGCGGCCAGTACCCCGACGGCGGCCGAACACCACAGTGTGGCGGCGGTGTTGAGGCCGCGCACGCCGGCGCCGTCGCGCAGGATGACTCCACCGCCGAGGAAGCCGATGCCGGAGACGACGTACGACGCGACCCTGGTGGGGCTGCCGGTGTCGACGACGGCCTCGCTGTAGAGCACGAAGAGGGTGGCGCCGGCGGCGACCAGGGCGTTGGTGCGCAGGCCGGCCATCCGGGCCCGCCACTGGCGCTCGACGCCGATCAGCGCGCCGCAGGCGACGCCGGTGGCGAGCCGGACGAGGAAGTCGACGGTGGTCAGGGTGTGCACGACGGCACCTCCTTCACGGGAGGAGGGTACGGACGGGTGGCGAGCCGCCGCCCACCGACCGTCCGTGCGGGGCGGGCGGTGACGTGCGGTCGGCACGGCCGACGGTTCGGCGCGCGGTCTTGACGACCTCGATGATGGCCATCGCCCCCGCGGCCGACGGGTAGGCGCGCAGGACGGTCGCACCGACCCCCCGCCGGTTGCCGCACCCGGGGCCGACCGCGCGTCGGGTGACGCGCTCGGCGACGCGGCACGGCACGGACCCCCGAGCGGTGAACCGCGAACCGCGAACCGCCCCGAGCATAGACCGCCCCCGAACGACCCGGGCCGGGTTTCCGCCCACATCCTCGACAGCTTTGTAGAAGTTTGACCGAACCCGATCACCCTCGCCGGAGAACCCTCCGGAAACCATCCGGGAACCATCCCGCCGCGCAGCACGTCCTCCGGCATATATAGTTCACCGACATATGCAGTTGAGCAGCTCACGAGGGGGAAGTGTGTCCCACACCGATCCGACCCGGCCCGCACCCGTCCTGCACCTGGCGGGCGTCACCCGCGTGCACGGGCGGGGCGCCGCCGAGGTGCACGCCCTGCGCGGCATCGACCTGGCCGTCCACCCGGGCGAGTTCGTCGCCGTGATGGGCCCGTCCGGCTCCGGCAAGTCGACCCTGCTGACCCTGGCCGGCGGGCTGGACCAGCCCAGCGGCGGCGAGGTGCTGGTGGAGGGGGTCGCGCTCGGCGGCCTCGGCCGCGGCAGGCTCGCCGACCTGCGGCGGCGCTCGATCGGGTACGTCTTCCAGGACTACAACCTGATCCCGGCCCTGACCGCCGCCGAGAACATCGCCCTGCCGCGCGAACTCGACGGCGTCCCGGGACGCCGGGCCCGCCGGGAGGCGCTGGCCGCGCTGGAGGAGCTGGGCATCGGGGAACTCGCCGACCGCTTCCCGGACGACATGTCCGGCGGCCAGCAGCAGCGCGTCGCCATCGCCCGGGCCCTGATCGGCGAGCGCCGGCTCGTGCTCGCCGACGAGCCGACCGGCGCCCTCGACTCGGCCACCGGCGAGGCGGTGCTCGCCGTCCTGCGCGCCCGCTGCGACGCCGGCGCCGCCGCCATGATGGTCACCCACGAAGCGGCCCACGCCAGTTGGGCGGACCGGGTGGTCCACCTGCGGGACGGCGCGGTCGCCTCGGAGACCCCCGGCCGCCGGTCCTCCGCCCGCCTCGCCGCGGTGCACCCGACCGGCGTGCTCGGCGAGGTGGCACCGTGAGGATCGGAGCCTGGCGGGTCGCCCTGCGCATCGCCCGCCGCGACGCCCTGCGGGCCAAGGGCCGCAGCGCGCTGATCGCCGCCATGATCGCGCTGCCCGTCCTCGGCGTCACCGGCGCCGACGTGGTCCACCGCAGCGGGCAGCTGACCCCGGCCGAACGGGTCGAGCGGGTGGTGGGCGGCGCGGACGCCCTGGTCACCTCGCTCGACCCGGGCCAGACGGTCGAGCAGGCCCCGATCGCCGAGGACGGCGCCTTCTCCGTCCAGCCCCGCCCCGGGGAGCAGCCGACGGCCGAACAGGAGAAGGGCGCGAGCACCGCCCCGGCCGCCCTGATCACCTCGCTGCTGCCGCCCGGCAGCGTGCTCACCCCGGCCCGGCCCGGCCCGGAGGCCGGCGCGACCTCGCCCGAGGGCCTGGTCCGCACCCTCACCACCGAGGCCGATCTCGGCGACCCGGTCTGGCGCGGCCGGCTCGACCTGGTCGAGGGCCGCGCCCCGGGCGCCCCGCACGAGGTGGCCGTCACCCGGGCCTTTCTGGACCGCTCCGGGCTCCGGCCCGGCGCCACCACCACCGTCCAGGGCCTGGAGGGCACCACCTACACCATCACCGGTGTCGTGGAGCACCCGGGCGAGCTGGGACGGGTCGAACTCGTCGCCCGGCCCGGCGAGTTGGTCGACCCGCTGAACACCGCACTGGCCGGCGCCGGACCCACCGCGCAGAAGCCCTCGGCCGCCCGGTCCGCCTGGCTGGTCCGGCTGCCGTCCGGCGCCTCCCTCGGCTGGGCCGAGGTCCAGCGGTTCAACGCCCACGGCTACACCCTCACCGCACGCTCGGTGGCACTCTCCCCGCCACCGGAGCAGGCCGTCCCCTACTACCGGGACGCCCACCGCTACAGCGACCCGACGGCCGCCAACAACACCAGGATGGTCGTCGCCACCGTCACCGGGATGGCCCTGCTGGAGGTCGCCCTGCTCGCCGGGCCCGCGTTCGCCGTCGGCGCCCGCCGCTCGCGCCGCCAGCTCGCCCTGCTCGGCGCGGCCGGCGGGAGCCGTGCCCACGTCGGTGCGGTGGTGCTCGGCGGCGGCCTGGTCCTCGGCGCGGCCGGGGCCGTGGTCGGCGTGGTACTCGGCACCGCGGTGGTCGCCGTGCTGCGACCGTGGATCGAGCAGATCGGCGGCGCGCGCTTCGGCCACTTCGCCGTACCGCCGCTGGACCTGATCGCCATCGCCGGGATCGGCCTGGCCACCGCGCTGCTCGCGGCCGCGCTGCCCGCGCTGCAGGCCGCCCGGCGCAGCGTCACCGCCGGGCTGACCGGCCGGGACACCGTCCGCGGACCCAACCGCCTGGTCACCGTGTCCGGCTTCGCACTGCTCGCCCTCGGCGCGGTGCTCGCGATGTACGGCGCGGCCTCGGTGCAGCGCGACCGGCCGGGCGTCGGCGGCTACGACACCCGCACCCTCACCGTGCTCGGCGGCTCGGTGATCGCCGAACTCGGCCTGCTGCTGTGCACCCCGATGCTGATCGCGCTGATCGGCCGGGCCGCCGGCCGGCTGCCGCTCGGCCCCCGGCTGGCCCTGCGCGACTCCGCCCGGCACCGCTCGCGCACCGCTCCGGCGGTGGCCGCGGTGATGGCCGCGGTGGCCGGAGCCGTCGCCATCGGCGTCTACACCACCAGCACCGACGCCGAGAACCGGCGCGACTACCGGCCCCAGGCCCCCTACGGCGCCGTCCAGTTGACCAGCCACGTCGAGGGGCCCCGGCTCGCCGAGGAGCGCGCCGAGCTGGAGAAGCAGCTGTCCGGGCTCGGCCCGCGCGGCGACCTCGGCCAGGTGGAGTACCGCTTCTGCGACAACTGCGCCAGCACCGTCCAGCTCAAGGGCCCGCCGGAGCGGCGCGGCCTGGGCGCACCGCCGCACCTCGCCGCCGGTGACGCGACCGTGCTGCACAACCTGTTCGGCATCCATGACCCGGCCGCCGAACAGGCTCTGGCCGCAGGGAAGTTGCTGGTCTTCGACCGGGCCCTGGTGGGCGCCGACGGCAAGGCCGTGATGATCCTGCGCGGCGGGGGCGGCGCTCCGCTGCAGCCCGGCGAGATACCCAAGCCGGACCTGCAGGAGGTCCCGGTCGACGCGGTGCTGGTGGACAACCCGGCCGCCGCCGACTTCGCCCAGGGCCTGGCGCTGCCCTCCGCCCTGCCCGGACTCGGGCTCGCCGCCCGGCCGACCGGCTCGGTCTGGCTGCCCGCCACCCCGCCCGACCGCAAGGCGCAGCAACGGGCCGAGGCGGCCGCCGCCCGACTGGACCGCTTCTCCACGCTGGAGGTCGAACGCGGTTACCAGCCGAAGAGCGACGCGCTCACCCTGGCGCTCACCGGCTTCGCCGGACTGGTCGTGCTCGGCGCGGCCGGGATCGCCACCGGCCTGGCGGCCGCCGACTCCCGGCAGGACCAGGCCACCCTGGCCGCGGTCGGCGCGCCACCGCGGATCCGGCGGACCATGGCGGGCCTCCAGTGCACGCTGATCGCCCTGCTGGGCGCACTGCTCGGCGCGGTCAACGGCTTCGTGCCCGCGGTGGGGCTGCTGAAGTCCCGGGCCAGCGGGTTCGGGGCCAAGCCCGCGCTGATCACCGCGCCCTGGGGCGAGCTGCTGCTGATCGTGCTGCTGCTGCCGGTGGTCGCGGGGCTGCTCGCGGCCCTTTTCACCCGCTCCCGCATCCCGCTCGGGCGGCGGCTGTCCTGAGTCCCGGGCGGGTGGCCGCCCTGACCGAAGCCGCCCGCCCCCAGTCCCGGTCGGCGGCTTCGGACACGGCTTGCACACCCGCCGACCATCACCTGGACACCACCCGCGGCACGCCGGGCGCCCGTCCCCTTCACCCGGGGGCGGGCGCCCGGCGCTCGCCGTACCATGGGCCGCGTTCCGGCGGGCGAAAGGCGCCGGTGGTCGGCTCGGCGAGGGAGAAGAGGGCGGTGCTACGGGGCTTCGGCGATCTGGAGGCCGAGATCATGGACCGGTTCTGGTCCTGGGGCCGGCCCGCCACGGTGCGCGAGGTGGTGGACGACCTCCAGCGGGAGCGGGCGGTCGCGTACACCACTGTCACCACGGTCGCGGACATCCTGCACACCAAGGGCTGGCTGCGCCGCGACAAGGTCGGCCGCGCCTGGGTGTACGAACCGACCTGCACCCGCGAGGAGTACACCGCCCGGCTGATGCACCAGGCGCTGGAGACCACCCCCGACCGGGCGGGCGCACTGCTCCACTTCGTCGACCGGATCAGCGGGGACGAGGCCTCGGCCCTGCTCGCCGCCCTCGAACAGGTGAAGTCCCGGGGCCCTGAGTGACGCTCGCGGTGCTCTGCCTCCACCTGCTGGTGACCGGCGTCCTGCTGCCCCGCCGGCTGGCCGGCTCCGTCCGGCTCCAGGCCCGTCCGGCGACGGGCGCGGCGCTCTGGCTCGCCCTGATGGCCTCGTTCGCGGTGGCCCTGCTGCTCACCGCGCACCACGCGGTGGAGCCCTTCGCCCACCGGCCGGCCGGACTGCTCGGGCTGCTCGACCTGTTCGGCCTGTTCGGCCGCCCCCCGCACGGCGAACCGGACGGGCCGGGCCTGCCGCACACCCACGACTGGTGGCTGCTCACCGTCGGCGGGGCCCTGTTCGCCGCCCTGGTGACGGCCGTCGGTCTGCGCACCGGACGGGACCGGCGACGGCATCGGACGGTACTGGACGTGGTCGGCGTACCGGACCGGCGCTGGGACGCGCTGGTGCTGGAGCACGGCCGACCGACCGTCTACTGCCTGCCCGGGCGCCGCTCCCGGGTGGTGCTGTCGCGCGGGGCGCTGCGGCTGCTGGACGAGCGGCAGCTCGCGGCGGCCGTCGCGCACGAGCACGGGCACATCCGCGGCCGCCACCACCTGTTCCGGCTGCCGGCCGACACCTTCGCGCTGCTGCTCGGGCCGCTGCCGCTGGCTCGGCTGGGGCGCTCCGAGGTGGCGCTGCTGCTGGAGATGGCGGCGGACGACGCGGCGCTCGAGCGGGCTTCGCGCGACGAACTGGCCTCCGCCCTCTGCGCGTTGGCGACCAGCGGCCCGGCTCCGGCCGCTGGGGCCGAGGCCGGCGGGGCCCTGGGGGTGGCGTCCACCGGGGTGCTCGCCCGGGTCCGGCGGCTGGCCCGGCCGGGGACCGGACGGCGCCGACCGGTCTGGCGGTTCGGGGTGCCGGTGCTGCCGCTGCTCCCGTACCTGCTGGTCTGCGCGCCGCACCCCTGAGACACCCCGGGGCGCCCCTGGGCGCCCCCGCGGGCCCGTCGGCGTGGGGGTGCCGACGGGCCCCGGGTGGGGGCTGGGTGGGGGTCCGTGGGATTTGCCGGGACTTTGACCCGCGCGGGCGAACCCGCGGGTCGACGTCGTGCGTTCGGGCCGGCACGTCCGGGTCGATGCGTCCGGGTCGATGCGTCCGGGTCGATGCGTCCGGATCGGCGGGCCCGGACCGGCGGGGCGCCGCTACCGGTGCCGCAGGTACGCCCCGGCGGTCTCGCGCAGGCGGTCGTGCAGCCCGTCGTAGGCGCGGGCCCGGCCGAGCAGGTTCTTCGGCAGCTTGGCGACCATCGTGTAGTTGGTGTCGCAGACGTTCGCCGCCGGAGCCAGCCCGGCCTGACTGACCAGCTGGTAGGCGTCGAGCTGGTCGAGGCCGAGCAGTTCGCCGGTCCAGCCGACCAGGTCGTGCTGGCTGATCCGGAACGCGTCCTCCAGCGGGCGGGCCGAGCCGGTGCTGATCAGGAAGTCGTCGTTCTCCAGCCGCGGCCAGGCCGGGCCGCCGCCCTTGATCAGGTCGACGATCACCGTGGTGCGCATCGCCGCCTCCACCGCCGTGCCGCAGACCTCGCCCTCGCCCTGACGGGCGTGGCCGTCGCCGATGGCCAGCAGGCCGCCCTCGGCGTTGACCCGGAAGTAGGCGGTGGTGCCGGCCCGCATCTCGGGGGTGTCCAGGTTGCCGCCGTGCGCGCCCGGGGTGATGGAGGCCAGCACCTCGCCGGCCGCCGGGGCGACGCCGACCGTGCCGTGCATCGGGTCGAGCGGCAGCTCCACCGTGAAGTCACCGGTGCGGGCCCGGAACCGGCAGACGCCCGACTTGACGTCCAGGTCGTAGACCCAGACCCGCTCCTCCAGGGGCGGGTGGAGCATCGCGGTGGAGTGGGTCGCGGTCAGCGCGCCGAAGTGCGGGAAGGTGCTGGAGATGCCGTACTCCCGGGCCGGGGTGATCTCCACGAAGTGCACCGCGAGGACGTCCCCGGGCTCGGCGCCGGCCACCGCGATCGGGCCGGTGACCGGGTTGAGGTAGGGGAAGACGCACACCTGGCTGGGCAGGTCGCCGGTGCCGCGCACCTTGCCGCCGAAGCAGTCCTCGGTGGTCAGCTCGATGACGGTGCCGGGCCGGACGGTGACCAGCGGGTCGCGGCCGCCGAAGGTGTAGGCGTAGTCCTCCAGGGCCGGGTTCAGCCGGACGATCTCGGGCAGGCTCACTGCTTCTCCTTGGCGGTGTTCGGGGCGGCGGCGGTGGCGGCGGAACCGTCGGTGGCGGCCTCGGCGACGGCCAGCCGGGGCTTGCGCCCGGTGGCCGTCAGCCCGGCGAGCACGATCCCGCCGACGAGCAGCCAGACGAAGCCGAGCCGCTGGGCCGCGATGTTGGCGTTGACGACCACGTACGCGAGGATCGCGAAGCCGAGCGCCGGGGCGATCAGGTGCCGCCAGTAGTCCTTGCTGCGCCTGCGGACGAGGTAGTGGACGACCACGGCGACGTGCAGGACCAGGAAGGTGGTCAGCGCCCCGAAGTTGACCAGGGTGCTGAGCAGGGTGATGCCGTCCTCGCGCGAGGCCATCCAGAGGCCGAGCACCAGCGAGATCCCGGCGGTCAGCAGGGTCGCGTTGACGGGCACCCGGCGGGTGGGGTGGATCCGGGCCAGGAAGGCGGGCAGCTGGCGGTCGCGGGCCATCGCGTACAGCAGCCGGGAGGTGGCCGCCTGGGCGACCAGCGAGTTGGCGAAGCCCCAGGCCACGGCGGTGGAGGCGGCGGTCAGCGTGGCGAGCCAGCCGCCGGCGGCGGTGCGGGCCGCGTCGTAGAAGGCGGTGCCGTTCGGGTCGCCGTCCCGGATCAGCGCGTCGGGGTCGGCGACCAGCAGCGAGGCGACCCAGGTCTGCACGATGAACAGTGTGCCCGCGAGCAGCAGCGCGGCGACCATGGACCGGCCGATGGCCTTGGCGGAGTCGCGGTTCTCCTCCGAGAGGGTGGAGATGCCGTCGAAGCCCAGGAAGCTGAGCACCGCGATCGAGACCGCCCCGAAGGCCAGGCTCCACGAGAAGGTGTGCGGGTCGTACAGCGGGGTGAAGTCGAAGCCCCGGCCCTTGCCGTTGGCCAGGGCGATGACCCCGACCACCACGAACAGGGCCAGCACGACGAGTTCGCCGATCAGCATCGCCCTGTTGACCCGGTTGGTGGTCTCGATGCCGAGGTAGTTGACCACGGTGTTGAGCAGCACGAAGCCGATCAGCCAGAGCCAGACCGGGATGGACGGCACCAGCGAGTTCATGGCCACGCCGGCGATCAGGTAGAGCAGTCCGGGCACCAGCACGTAGTCGAGCAGGATCATCCAGCCGGACAGGAAGCCGACCGGGGCGGCGATGCCGCGGCCCGCGTAGGTGTAGACCGAGCCGGCCATCGGGAAGGCCCGGGACATCTGGGCGTACGACAGGGCGGTGAACATCATCGCCACCATGCCGAGGACGTAGGCCAGGGCGACCATGCCGCCGGAGCCCTGGAAGACGCCGCCGAAGATGCCGAACGGTGCGATCGGCACCATGAACACCAGCCCGTAGACGAGCAGGTCGGTGAAGCCGAGCGAACGGCGCAGTTCCTGCTGGTAGCCGTAGCTCTCGATGCCCTGGGGCGCGGGTGTGTCGGCCATGGTGCTCTCTCTCCGTGACGACCCTGCGGGTGTGTGGGGAGACTGTAGAGGCAACTATTTCCAGATGGAAGGGTTTTGCCGCGGCATTCCACCTGACGGGAAGGAGGCACCCGCAATCAGTGCGGCAGCACCGCGAAGCCGAGGCCCTCGGCCCGGGCGAGGTGGATCCGCGCCCGGCCCGCGCCCTCGCGGCGCAGCAGCCGGCCGGCCGCCGCCAGCAGACCGTCCGGGGCCAGCGCCCCGCGGGCCGCCAGGTCGGCGAGCAGGTGCAGACCCTCGTACAGGCCCACCGCGTAGGCGTCCAGGACCGGCGCCCACGGGCCGCACAGCGCCCGGTGCCGCTCGGCGAGGCTCTGCCGGCACTCCTCCGCCAGCGTCGCGAAGGAGGGCATCGCGGCGTAGAGCGTCCCGGTGTCGTCGCCGCCGAGCGCGAGCAGGCCGTTCTCCTCCAGGGCGCCGGAGAGCCGCACGAGCGTGCGGTCGAGCCCGCTGCGCCGCAGCGCCCGGTTGAAGTGCACCAGGTCGCGCCCGATCAGGCTGAGCAGCAGGGCGTCCGCGCGAGCGGCGCGCAGCGCGTCCAGCAGCGGGTCGAGCATCTCCTCGACCGCCCCGAGCGGGACCCGACGCTCCAGCACCACCCGGGCACCGGCCCGCGCCGCGAGACCCTCGGCGGCCCGGTGGACGGCGCGCGGCCAGATGTAGTCGTTGCCGATCAGCGCCCAGCGGCGAACTCTGTGACGAACCGTCACCTCCCGTACTGCCGAGCCGAGTTGACGGTACGGGTCGATGCCGGTGCAGAGCACGCCGGGCAGCCGGGAACCGCCCTCGTGCGGCGGGGTGAAGACGTACGCGACGCGGCCCGCGGCGACGCTCTCCACCGCCCGGTGCACATCGCTGGTGTGGCACCCGGCGAGCGCGTCCAGCGCCCCGGCGTCCAACAGCCGCCGCACCTCGCCGGCGACCCGGCCCGGCGCTCCGCCGCCGTCCACCAGCACCAGCTCCAGCGGGCGGCCCCGGACACCGCCGGCCGCGTTGACCTCGTGCGCGGCGAGCAGCGCCCCGTCCAGCGCGGACGGGCCGGTGAGACCGAGCGGGCCGGACTGCGGCACGACGAGGCCCACCCGAAGCGCCGCCCCCTCCCGTGCCGAGTGCAGCGCGTCGAGCGGATCGATCAAGCTCACCTCGACGCTCACGGTGCGAGTATCGTCGTACCGCCGATATCGGGAAAGGCCGGAGAGGGAGCGTCCGATGACCGCAGCTGGTGCCGCGCCGGGGATCGACGCCCGTCCCGGTGATCCCGTCGGCCCGGCCGCGAACCGGTCCCCGGGCGAGTCCGCGGGCGCGTCCACGAGTGAGCCCTCCGGCGACCGTCCCGCCGCCCCCGAGCCACTGCTGGTCGAGCTGGTGACGCTGGCCCACCGCCGGCTCTCCGGCGGCCTCGCCGCCGCCCTGGCCGAGGAGGACTGCACCGTCGACCAGTGGCGGCTGCTGCGCGCCCTCGCGGACGGCCTGGGGCACGCGATGGGAGAGCTGGCCCAGGCCCTGCTGATCCCGCAGGCGAGCCTGAGCCGGCTGGTGGACTCGCTGTGCGACTCCGGCTGGGTCTACCGGCGCCAGGACGACCAGGACCGCCGCCGGATCACCGCCCACCTCTCCCGCCAGGGCCGCACCCGGCTGACCCGCCTCGACGCCCTCGCCGCCGCCCACGACGCCGCCGTCCGCCGGGCCTGCGGCCTCACCGACCCGGCGCACCTGCTGCAGCGGCTCGCCGCACTCTGACCGGCCCGTCCCCCGACCGGCGCCGCCACGACGCCGGCCCGTCCCGACCGGCGCCGCCAGGACGACGGCGACCCGTCCCGTCCCGTCCGATGCCCGCGCAACGACGACGGCCCGCCCCCGCCGAAGCGGGAACGGGCCGGTGGCGGCGCGGCGGTCAGGCCGGGCGGACGGCGCCCTTGTACGGCATCGCGGAGATCGGCAGGACCTCGATGTTCTTGCCCGTGCGCGGGGCGTGGATCATCTTGCCGTCGCCGATGTACAGGCCGACGTGGTGGATGTCGTCGTAGAAGAAGACCAGGTCGCCGGGCTGGAGGTTGGCCCGGTCGACGTGCGGGCCGTCGTTCCACTGGTCCTGGGAGATCCGGGAGAGTTTGACGCCCGCCGCGCGGTAGGCGGCGCCGGTGAGGCCGGAGCAGTCGAAGCTGTTGGGGCCGGTCATGCTCCAGCCGTAGGGCTTGCCGAGCTGGGCCTGGGCGAAGGCGATGATGGTCGCGGCCCGGCCGCTGGCCGCCGGCACCGGGGCGTTCATGTCCGGGCGGTCGGCGGAGCGGGAGGCGCGGTCCTTGGCGGCCGCGGTGGCGGCCTGCTGGGCCTCGGCCTTGGCCTTCTCGGCGTTCTGCTGGGCGTTGATCTTGGCGCGGTCCTCGGCGCTGAGCTTGTTCAGCATCGCCTGGGCCTGGGCCAGCTTGCCCTGGATGTCCTTCTTCTGCTCCGCCAGCTGCGTGCCGACCGAGTCGAGCGCGGCCAGGGTGGCGGTGGCCTCGGCGCGGTCCTGGTCGAGCTTGCGCTGCTCGTCCTGGGCCTGCTTGAGCAGGTTCGCCTGGGACTCGGAGACCTGGCTCTGCACCGCGGCGCGCTCCAGGTAGGCGGACGGGTCGGAGTCGAGCATCAACTGGACCGACGCGTCTATGCCGTTGCTGCGGTACTGGTCGGCGGCGACCGCGCCGAGCCGGGTCCGCAGCTCGTTCATCGCCTCCTGGCCGCGGGCGACCTTCTCCTGGATCAGGTTGGCCTCGCCCTGGAGCTTCTGCTGCTTCTCCTGGAAGCCGTTGAACTTCTCGATCGCCTGCTCGGCGTCCTCGTTGAGCTGGTCGACCTGTTCCTTGACGGAGGCGAGGCTCGGGGTCGGCTCGGCGTGGGCGGTGCCGGAGGCGAGGACCGCGCCGCCGGCCGCCATGGCCGTGGTGAGGACCGCCATGCGGGCCCGGCTCGGCGGGTTGGGCTTGCGACGCTTTCCCATGACGGTCGCCCTCCTTCGGGGGAATCTGGGGACGGTCCGGACGGGGCGGGGAGTCGGCTCGGCCGGGACCGGGGACAGCGAAGGCGGGCAGGGCGAGCAACGGGGGGGTGCTGCCCCGCCCACCTTCTTCGAAGTAACTTAATAGATGAGGGCCCGGGTTCCGCAATCCCCCTGATCATGACGATTTGACGGCATGACGGGACATCGATCGCGTTCCGTGCCATCGGCGTTGACCTCGGACGCCGCCGCTCGCCGGCGACGGCCCGGGCCACCCCGCCCGCCGCGGCCACCGGCCGCCGCCACCGCCTCCCCCCGCCCGCCCGCCGCGGCCACCGGCCGCCGCCACCCCTCGGCCCCTCCGCCCCCTGGTCGCTCCCCGGCCGTCCCCGGTTGCCACCCGTCACGACACCCCCTCCCACCCCTCCCACCCCTGGCGTCACCTGCGCCGACACCCCATGACACTCCCCGCCCCGGCGAGTGCCCGAAATCGGCCCGACCGAGGGAAAGGTCACACGGAATCCCCCTCCTGCGGCCCAGCGAACGGGCGCTAACCTGCGCACATGAAGGTCCCGCCCGAAGGGCTCCCCCTCGCAGCCGAGTTCCCGGCCGCGCACCGTGAGCAGTGGCAGCAGCTCGTCCAGGGCGTGCTGCGCAAGTCCGGTGCCGAGCCCGAGGACGGCCCCGCCGCCGAGCAGGCGCTCACCACCCGGCTCCAGGACGGGCTGAGCGCCCACCCGCTGTACACCGCCGAGGACACCGCCGCCGCCCCGGGCTACCCGGGCTTCCCGCCCTTCGTGCGCGGCAGCCGGCCGCAGGGCTCCGCCGTGGCCGGGTGGGACGTCCGCCAGCGGCACGCCGACCCGGACCGCCGGCGCACCAACGAGGCCGTGCTGGCCGACCTGGAGCACGGCGTGAGCTCGCTCTGGCTGGAACTCGGCGGCGCGGGCCTCCCGGTGGACGCCCTGCCCGAGGCGCTGACCGGGGTGTACCTGGACCTGGCCGCCGTGGCGCTCGACGCCGGAGCCGAATTCACCGACGCCGCCGAGCAGTTGTTCCGGCTGTACGAGGAGCGCGAGGTCTCCCCCGGCGCCGCCTCCGGCAACCTCGGCGCCGACCCGCTCGGCCTCCAGGCCCGCACCGGCCAGAGTGCCCGCACCGGGACGCTGCTCGCCGAGGCCACGACGCTGGCCGCCCGCTGCGCCGCCGGGTACCCCGGCCTGCGCGCGCTCACCGTGGACGCCCTCCCGTACCACGAGGCCGGCGCCTCCCCCGCCCAGGAACTGGGCTGCTCCCTGGCCACCGGCGTCGCCTACCTGCGCGCGCTGACCGCCGCCGGGCTCTCCGTCGACGACGCGCTCGGCCAGCTGGAATTCCGCTACGCCGCGGACGGCGACCAGTTCCTCGGCATCGCCAAGTTCCGTGCCGCGCGCCGCCTCTGGGCCCGGGTCGCCGAGGTCTCGGGGGCCGGCGCGGCGGCCTCGGCGCAGCGTCAGCACGCCGTCACCTCCCGGGTGATGATGACCGCCCGCGACCCGTGGGTGAACATGCTGCGCACCACCATCGCCTGCCTGGCCGCCGGGGTCGGCGGCGCCGACTCCGTCACCGTGCTGCCCTTCGACAGCGCGCTCGGCCTGCCGGACGCCTTCGCCCGCCGGATCGCCCGCAACACCCAGGCGATCCTGCTGGAGGAGTCCCACCTGGCCCGGGTGATCGACCCGGCCGGCGGCTCCTGGTACGTCGAGCAGCTGACCGAGGAGCTCGCGCGGGCCGCCTGGGCCTGGTTCCAGGAGATCGAGCGGGCCGGCGGCCTGCGCGCCGCCCTGGAGGCCGGCCTCATCGGCGAGCGGATCGCCGCGACCTGGGCAGAGCGGTCCGTGCGGCTCGCCAAGCGGCGCGAACCGATCACCGGCGTCAGCGAGTTCCCGCACCTGGACGAGCAGCCGCTGGTCCGCGAACCGGCCCCGGCCGCACCCGGCGGCGGGCTGCCGCGGGTGCGCCGCGCCGAGGCCTACGAGGCGCTGCGGGACCGCTCGGACGCCCGGGTCGCCGTCGACGGCGCCCGCCCGGCCCTCTTCCTCGCCTCGATCGGCAACGCCTCCGCGCACACCGCGCGCACCACCTTCGCTGCCAACCTGTTCCAGGCGGGCGGCATCGCGACGGCCTCGGCCGAGTCCGTCGACCCGGCGGCCTTCGCCGAGGCGTTCCGGGCCTCCGGCGCCACCGTCGCCTGCCTCTGCTCCAGCGACGCGCTGTACGCCGAGCACGCCGCGCCCGTGGCCGAGGCGCTGAAGGCGGCCGGCGCCAGGCGGGTGCTGCTCGCCGGACGACTCGGCGAACTCCCCTCCGGAGTGGACGAGTTCATCTTCGCGGGGGGCGACGCGATTGCCGTCCTGACCTCCCTCCTCGACCAGATCACCGGTGCGGACGGCACCGACGAGACCAAGGTGGCGGCCCGATGATCCCCGACTTCACCGGCATCGGTCTGGACGACGGCGCGGGCACCGCCGACGGCGCCGTCAGTGACGACCAGTGGCAGGCCGCCTGGCGGCAGTCCACCGGCAAGGACGTCGACGAGCTGCTCTGGGACACCCCCGAGGGCATCGGCGTCAAGCCGCTGTACACCGGCGCCGACCTGGCCGGCCTGGACTTCCTGGAGACCTACCCGGGCATCGCCCCGTACCTGCGCGGGCCCTACCCGACCATGTACGTCAACCAGCCCTGGACCGTACGCCAGTACGCGGGCTTCTCCACCGCCGAGGAGTCCAACGCCTTCTACCGCCGCAACCTCGCGGCCGGCCAGAAGGGCCTGTCGGTCGCCTTCGACCTGCCGACCCACCGCGGCTACGACAGCGACCACCCGCGCGTCACCGGCGACGTCGGCATGGCGGGCGTCGCCATCGACTCGATCTACGACATGCGCCAACTGTTCGACGGCATCCCGCTGGACAAGATGTCCGTGTCGATGACCATGAACGGCGCCGTGCTGCCGGTCCTCGCGCTGTACATCGTCGCGGCCGAGGAGCAGGGCGTACCGCCGGAGAAACTCGCGGGGACCATCCAGAACGACATCCTCAAGGAGTTCATGGTCCGCAACACCTACATCTACCCGCCGCAGCCGTCGATGCGGATCATCTCGGACATCTTCGCGTACACCTCGCAGAAGATGCCCCGGTACAACTCGATCTCCATCTCCGGCTACCACATCCAGGAGGCCGGTGCGACGGCCGACCTGGAGCTCGCCTACACCCTCGCCGACGGCGTGGAGTACCTGCGCGCAGGCCTGGACGTGGGCCTGGACGTGGACGCCTTCGCCCCGCGGCTGTCGTTCTTCTGGGCGATCGGCATGAACTTCTTCATGGAGGTCGCCAAGCTGCGCGCGGCCCGGCTGCTGTGGGCCAAACTGGTCAAGCAGTTCGACCCGAAGAACCCCAAGTCCCTTTCACTGCGCACCCATTCGCAGACCTCGGGCTGGTCGCTCACCGCCCAGGACGTGTTCAACAACGTCACCCGCACCTGCGTGGAGGCGATGGCGGCGACCCAGGGCCACACCCAGTCGCTGCACACCAACGCCCTGGACGAGGCACTCGCGCTGCCCACCGACTTCTCCGCCCGCATCGCCCGCAACACCCAGCTGCTGCTCCAGCAGGAATCGGGCACCTGCCGGGTGATCGACCCGTGGGGCGGCTCCGCGTACGTCGAGAAGCTGACCCACGACCTCGCCGCGAGAGCCTGGGAGCACATCCAGGAGGTCGAGGCGGCCGGCGGCATGGCCAAGGCCATCGACGCGGGCATCCCCAAGCTGCGCGTCGAGGAGGCCGCCGCCCGCACCCAGGCGCGGATCGACTCCGGCCGCCAGCCGGTGATCGGCGTCAACAAGTACCGGGTGGAGAACGACGAGCAGATCGACGTGCTCAAGGTCGACAACTCCTCGGTGCGCGCCCGCCAGATCGAGAAGCTGCGCCGACTGCGCGAGGAGCGCGACGAGACCGCGTGCCAGGATGCGCTGCGCGCGCTGACGGCGGCCGCCGAGGCCGGTCCGCAGCGCGGCGGCTCGCTGGACGGCAACCTGCTGCACCTGGCCGTCAACGCGGCCCGCGCCAAGGCCACCGTCGGCGAGATCTCGGACGCCCTGGAGAAGGTGTACGGCCGCCACTCCGGCCAGATCCGTACCATCTCGGGTGTGTACCGAGACGAAGCGGGCCCGTCGGCCTCCCTCCAGCGCACCCGCGACCTGGTCGAGCGGTTCGAGCAGGCCGAGGGCCGCCGACCGCGCATCCTGGTCGCCAAGATGGGCCAGGACGGCCACGACCGCGGCCAGAAGGTGATCGCCACCGCCTTCGCCGACCTCGGCTTCACGGTGGACGTCGGCCCGCTGTTCCAGACCCCGGCCGAGGTCGCCCGCCAGGCCGTCGAGGCGGACGTCCACATCGTCGGCGTGTCGTCGCTGGCCGCCGGGCACCTGACCCTGGTGCCCGCGCTGCGCGCCGAACTCGCCGCGGCAGGACGGGAGGACATCACCATCGTGGTGGGCGGGGTCATCCCGCCGCAGGACTTCGACGCCCTGTACGAGGCCGGCGCGGCAGCGGTCTTCCCGCCGGGAACGGTCATCCCGGACGCGGCGTACGACCTGCTGAAGTCCCTGGCGGCCGATCTCGGCCACGAGCTGTGATCGCCTGATCCCATGCCTCCGCGGACGATCGACCTCGACAGCTACGTGACGGGTGTCCTGGACGGCTCGCGCGCCTGGATCGCGCGCGCCGTCACCCTCGTCGAGTCCTCCCGGCCCGACCACCGCGTACTCGCGCAGCAGCTGCTCCAACGGCTGCTGCCGCACGCGGGCGGCGCCGTCCGGGTGGGCATCACCGGGGTGCCCGGTGTCGGCAAGTCGACCTTCATCGACTCCTTCGGCACCATGCTCACGGGCCAGGGCCACCGGGTCGCGGTCCTCGCCGTCGACCCGACGTCCAGCCGGACGGGCGGCTCCATCCTCGGCGACAAGACCCGGATGGAGCGCCTCGCCGTCGACCCCGCCGCGTTCGTCCGGCCGTCCCCCACCTCGGGGACGCTCGGCGGGGTCGCCAAGGCCACCCGGGAGTCCATGGTGGTGATGGAGGCGGCGGGCTACGACGTCGTCCTCATCGAAACGGTGGGCGTCGGACAGTCCGAGACCGCGGTGGCGGGGATGGTCGACACCTTCCTGCTGCTCAGCCTGGCACGGACCGGCGACCAGCTCCAGGGCATCAAAAAGGGCGTGCTGGAGCTGGCGGACGTCATCGCCGTCAACAAGGCCGACGGCCCGCACGAGCGCGACGCGAAGGCGGCCGCTCGCGAACTCGCGGGCGCGCTACGGCTGTTGCAGCCCCCGGACGCGGCGTGGACCCCGCCCGTACTGACCTGCAGCGGCCGCGACGGCGCGGGGCTGGACGTGCTGTGGGAGCGGCTGCAGCAGCACCGCAAGGTGCTGGACGCGACGGGCGCCCTGGCGGCGAAGCGGCGGGAGCAGCAGGTCGAGTGGACCTGGGCGATGGTGCACGACCAGCTGTACGCCCGCCTCCACGAGAACCCCGAAGTACGGCGGCTTGCACCCGAGTTGGAAACTCAGGTCCGCGCCGGCACCCTGCCAGCCGGATTGGCCGCCCAGCAGATCCTGGACGCCTTCTTCGCCTGACCCAGAGCGTGGAGATTGAGCGCCGTGCCCCACCCCTGCGTGGGGCACGGCGCTTCGCGGGTTTCGAAGCACTCGAACCTGAGGCGCCACCCCTCGGTGAGCAACCTCCACCCAAACCCAACTTTTGCACCAGCAAACGGTGACGACAGGACGGCGTCGTTGAGGTCGTCCGTCACCGTCCGGCGCCTCTCACACTCGCGGGCGGCGCGGTCACACCGGCCGTGCCGCCGCGACCGCGTCGGTGTACAGCTCGGTGGTCAAGTCGTCCTCGCCGATGCCGAGTTCCGTCAACACGGTACGGACCAACGCCAGAGCCGAGGCGAGGTCCGCTTCCGTGTCAGCCGACGTCTCCACCTCGATGAAGGTCGCGCCATCCAGCTCCGGAACGCGAACGAGCGTGGCCAGCAGAGGCCACCCGTCCTGCTGGAAGCTGTAGTTGCGGCACCTTTTCTCGAACGCGATGCGCGGAGTGAACCCCAGGCCCCGGACGATCTCGTGCATGGCATCGGCATCCGCGACCCTGGTCTCGGCCTCCGGCTTCGACCCGGACGCCTCGTCCACCCGGGCGCCCTTGTAGGTCAGCACGGTGCGGGTGTCGTCCGGGCTGTGCACCGTGCGGATCCGCAGCTCACGGTCGCCGGCCATCAGGCTGCCGTCCGGCGCGTCGTAGTACGTGTCC
Organism: Kitasatospora sp. NPDC058048; assembly: GCF_042885555.1. Classification (NCBI taxonomy): domain Bacteria; kingdom Bacillati; phylum Actinomycetota; class Actinomycetes; order Kitasatosporales; family Streptomycetaceae; genus Kitasatospora; species Kitasatospora sp. NPDC058048. The sequence continues at coordinate 117,984 of NZ_JBHVRT010000009.1, forward strand.
CGGTAGACCTCGGCCCGGCCGGTGCCGTACCGCTCCTCCAGCTGCTTGAGCACGCCCTCCGGGTCTCGCACGATCGCCTTGAGCTCCGCTTCGATCGCCATCCCTCCGCCTTCCCTCAGATCACACGCTCGGCACTGTCCACCATGGCATCGAACTGCCGGCACCAGCCCCGGTACAGGGGACCGTGCGGGGTGGGCAGCACCTTATAGGTTGCCGACTCATGCCCTTCCCAAGCCGCGTCGAAGGCTCCGACGAACAGGGTGCGGTCCAGCCGGATGATCCGCCACACAGGCATCGTGCGATACCGGTAGACCTCGACCTGTCCGTAGTCGGACAGCTCCCGCAACCGGGCCTCTGCCAGTCGGATACCTCCGGCCAGCGAAGCCGTGGATTCTCCGATCTCGGCAGCCCGGCACTCGGCCGCCGGCGACTCCGGATCAAGGAGCAGCACCCGCAAGCGGGGCGCAGGGCCGCCATCGCGGCGCAGGTGCTGACGCAACAGGGAATCGCGCAGGGCGAGGAGACCGAGACCACGCACGGCCAGGACGTCCAGCTCGGCCGCTGACCCCGCCGCGCACCGGATCTCGGCGGACGCCGATGCCTGGTCTCCGTACACACGGACGATCTCGGGAAACGCTGCCAGATCGAAGGCGGATCCGGAGGCGCGTCGGCCGTCCGACCGTGGCGCCAGCCCGAGTAGCCGCCGCGCATCGTCGGGAAGGTTGAGCCCGTCGGCGATCCGCTCGAAGACGTTCAGCTTCGTCACCAGCCGACGGCCGTTGAGAATCTCGTTCACCCGGCCTTGGGTCATCCCCACCTGAACCGCCAACCGGGCCTGACTCGCGCCGCTGTGGTGCTGCACATAGCGGAACAGGGCGGCAACGTCGCGGTCCCGCAGCGCGCACCGCACCTGCTCGTTCTGCCAGGCAAGGTCGGGCAGCCTGATCGGTTCGAGTGCAGTGCCCATGAGGCGAACCCCTCGTCGATCGATCCATTCCACAGTGAGATTACCGTCTGGATATAGCCCAACGCCTTGAGTGACGCGATCGTGGATGTACGACCCTGCGGGAAGACGAACAGGTAGGAGAAATCCATGGGATGGGGCCTCGGTAAGGATGGCAGCTCCGGCGGCGGCAGCGGTTCCAACGACGGCGGTCAGGGCAAGCACGCCGGTAACAAGGACTTCAACACGAGCAAGTCGACGCAGGACACCTCGTCCGGGTCGAAGACCGGCAAGCACGGCAAGGGAGGCGAGAAGGACAAGTGACGATCCGACTGGGCGTCTGTGAGCAGGCAGCCGCCGTGCGCGGCCTGCTCCACGCTGTCTCCCGCTTCCTCGGGCACGATGTGGCGTCGGAGTGGCGCGAGGCCGCCGAGGCGACCCCGCGACACCGCTACCTCCCCGACCGGATCTGGCTCAACGGCGACGACGAACGTCTCGCACCGTGCGACCGAGAACACGAGCCCGATCGTTGGCTCGCCGCAGCCTATGCGGACGAGCCGGTGGTGACGCAGATCAACGACGGGCAGGAGCCGGAGGAACCGTCGGACACCCTTCCGTCCTCCTCGGCCTCTGCGCCGTCGATCGTCTTCCGGATGCTCGAACTCCTCGATCTCACACCGGGAATGAGAGTGCTGGAGATCGGCACCGGAACCGGTTTCAACACCGCTCTCCTCTCCCACCGACTGGGAGACACCAACGTGACTTCGATCGAGATCGACCCCGCCGTGGTCGATCTCGCCCGGTCCAACCTCAAGGCCGGCGGCCACGCCCCCACCGTCGTCCATGGTGACGGCAGCCCGGGATGGAGCGTCCAGGCTCCCTACGACCGCGTTGTGGCAACGTGTTCCGTCAAACGCGTTCCCTACGCCTGGATCAGCCAGACCAGGCCCGGTGGAACGGTTCTCACTCCGTGGGAGAACCCTTGGATCTGCGGTGGCCTGCTCCGCCTCACCGTCGGCGACGACGGGACCGCCGTCGGCCGGTACACCCCCGACAGTGCCTTCATGCTGATGCGCACCCAGCGCCTCGACCTCCGGCTCTTCCGGGACGTCGTCATGGACGAACACGTGCCGACCGAGTCCACGACCGCCCTCGACCCGTGGGCCGTCGCGGATTCCGCCTTCGAAACGCAGTTCGCCCTCGGCCACCACCTCGGCGACCTCTGGTACGCCTGGCACCATGACCCCGATGTCGAAAACGTGGTGACCCGTCTCTGGGTGGCCACGACCGACGGCGGCTCCTGGGCGGCCGTCGACTGGGACGGCACCGAGAACTCCGAGCGCTACATGGTGTGGCAGCACGGCCCGCGCCAGGTGTGGAACGAAGTCGAGACCGCTCACCGGTGGTGGCTCGACAACGACCGCCCCGGGCCGGACCGGCTCGGGTTGACCGTCACGCCCGAGGGACACACCGCGTGGCTCGACCACCCGGCGAACACGTGGCCCTTGGGAAGGCCCTCGTGACACCGGAGCGCGGTGCCCCACCTGTCCGTGGGACACCGCGCACTGTGTTCCGGCAAGTCCGGGTTCGGCCCGGACGTCCGGTCCGGGCCGAGCGGCCTGACTGTCAGGAGTGCGCGCCCGTCAGCACTGCGCGAATGAACGACGCGAAGGAGGCCGCGCCTTCATGCACTCCGTCGTGGCCCTCGGCGACCTCGTAGGTCTTCCCGCCCTTCTCCGCCGGGCCGATGAAGGAGTAGATGTACCCCTGATGGGCCATGAACACGACGCAGCCGTCGAGCGACTGCCCGGGAGCCGACTCCTTCAGGATCTCCCGGGCGTGATCCTTGATCCCCAGGATCTCCGGGAACGCGTACGTCTCTCCCCGCAGCGCGGAGAACCCGCCGCCGCCGGCGAGTGCCAGGAACTCCCGGTAGTCCTCGGGGAGGGCGACTCCCTGATCCTCCTCGATCAGCGAGATCTGCTCCGGGGTCAGGCCGACCGCCCCCTTCAGTGATTCGGGGAACGCACTCAGAATCGCTGCCGTCACACCCATGTGCCCCGCACCTCAGAACGTCGTGGACCCGCCCCCGAACAGGACCCATGATCCCGCAACGACGTCCCGGTCAGCCCCGGCGGACGGCCTGGCGGGTGCGGCGGGCGAGGCGGTGGGCGCGCTGGACGGCGACGAAGGCGGGCATGGAGTCGGCCTGGGTGAGGCGGTACTTGAGGCGGAGTTGGGGGCTGAGGCCGCTCTGCGCCTCGGGGCCGATGGCCCGCAGGAGGCGGGTGACGTGCTGCTGGTAGGCGGCGCGGTAGGCGCGGTCGCCGTCCGGGAGGGTCCAGAAGAACATCGGGATCTCCTCGACCAGGCAGTTGCGGTCGTAGGCGCGCAGGTGGTCGGCGAAGGCCGGCTCGGGGCGGGCGAGCAGCCATTCGCGGACGAGTTCCATCGAGCGGACGCGGTCGACCAGGCCGCGCGGGTCGGTCTTCTTCTGGGTGATGGAGAGGTCGCCGTCCTCGCGCACCCGCCAGTGGTAGATCGGGTCGGCGAGCACGTCGACGCGTTCGGCGAGGAAGTGGTGGGGCACGCTGACCGGGGCGTCCTCGTACAGGATGCCCTCGGGGTAGAGCAGGCCGGCGCCGTCGAAGAAGGTGCGCCGGTAGACCTTGTTCCAGGCGGTGCGGTCGGTGACGAGCGCGGGCAGTTCGCCGACGTGGGTGCGCAGCCGGGTCTCGCGGAACGGGCGGCGGTGGCCGTGCGAGGGGCTGAGGCCGGTGGTGCGCAGGCGCAGCGCGTTGCCGGCGGCGAAGTCGGAGCCGGTCTCGTCGAGGGTGCCGATCATCAGCTGGTAGGCGTGCGGCGGCAGGGTGTCGTCGCTGTCGACGAAGGCCAGGTACTCGGTGCCGGGGGTGAGGTGGCGCCAGCCGGTGTTGCGGGCGGCGCCGAGGCCCTGGTTCCGCTGCTGGACCAGTCGGAAGCGCGGGTCCCGTTCGGCGTACTCCTTGGCGATGGCGGGGCCGTCGTCGGTCGAGCCGTCGTCGACCAGGACGCACTCGAAGTCCTCGAACGTCTGGGCCGCGATCGAGTCCAGGCACTCCCCGAGGTAGCGCTCGACGTTGTAGATCGGGACGACGAGGGAGAGACGCGGGGCCATCGGGCGCCCTTTCGCTCAGGAGCGGACGGGCCGGGAGGCCGTCGACCGCCGGTCACCGACAGTGGCCCGAGCATACGGACCGTATGCGACCCGTGGGCGAACGCCGGGTTGAATCGAGCGAGCGGATCGGTGCATCCATTGGTCCGTCGACCCTGTCCGACGGCAACCCGCCCGCACGGGCGGCCCCTTGGGGCGCAAGGGGAAGGCCCCGGACCGCCCGACCGGTCCGGGGCCTTCCCTCACCCACTACGGGTCAGGCGCTCTTGACGGCCGCGAAGCGGTCCGAGACGTCCTGCCAGTTGACGACGTCCCACAGGCGGGTGACGTAGTCCGGGCGGACGTTGCGGTACTGCAGGTAGTAGGCGTGCTCCCAGGCGTCGAAGGCGAGCAGCGGGGTGGTGTTCTGGCCGACGTTGCCGTGGTGGTCGTAGACCTGCTCGACGATCAGGCGCTGACCGAGCGGCTCCCAGGACAGGATGCCCCAGCCGGAGCCCTGCACGCCGGCGGTGGCGGTGGTGAGCTGCTTCTTGAAGGCCTCGAAGCTGCCGAAGTGCTCGGTGATGGCGTCGGCCAGCTCGCCCTCGGGGCGCTCGCCGCCCTCGGGCGAGAGGTTCTGCCAGAACAGCGAGTGCAGCACGTGGCCCGACAGGTGGAACGCGAAGGTCTTCTGCAGGCCGACCAGTCCGCCGAACTGCTCCTTGTCGCGGGCCTCGGCCAGCTGGTCGAGGGTGTCGTTGGCGCCCTTGACGTACGCGGCGTGGTGCTTGGAGTGGTGCAGCTCCAGGATCTCGGCCGACATCGCCCGCTCCAGCGCGGAGTAGTCGTACGGCAGGTCGGGAAGCGTGTAGGTGCCCATCAGGACACGGCCCCTTTCGGCGGGTTGAACGGTGGTGGTGGTGCGGTGGTGCTGCGGTGATCGTGCCGGGACAACACTATTGCGTATCAGTTGCAAGAACGAAGCATGGGCTCCTGCTTATTCCTCACACCCCGTCGGGCACAATGGCCGCGGTTCGGCGCGCCGGTCGGAGAGGGGTGGGTGACTGCGGCGGGGCGGCGGCGACGCCGGGCCCCCGGCGGGTGATGCGGGCCTGACGCCCGTGCGGTCCCCGGCCCGCGCGCGACTCCCGGTCGGACCCGGAGCCTCCACGGACCCGGCACCCGGCAGCCGGGGCGGACCTGACAACGTTTCGGTCTCGCCGCCCGGCAATCCTTTCCCGGGGCTTCCCTCCGCGTTCTCCGTTGTGCCATTTTACATGTCACACAGCAAGGCCCGTGTGCCCCACGCAGCACGGCTCCCCCACCCTCAACGGCCCCGGAGGCCCCCACAGATGCGTCCCTCCTCGATAGCGAAGGACGCCGCGCGCAGACTGCCCGCGCTCGGCACCGCCCTTCTCCTCTCGCTCGGTCTGTTCGCGCCGGCCGCCCAGGCCGCCGGCACCCCCGGCTCCGCGCCGGCCGGGAGCCCGGCCGCCCCGGCCGCACCCGCCGCCTCGGCCGGGAAGGCCGCGCCGCGCACGATCCCCGTGCCCAAGTCCCCGGACACCCCCGAGGACGCCCGCCCGCTCGCCTCGGACCCGCGGGCCAAGGCCACCGCCCCGACGGCGGGCAGCTCCGTCGGCGCCGCCAAGTCGGCCCGTCAGTTCTCGGCCGCGGCCGCCTGCGACGTCTCCGCCTTCACCGGCAAGTCCGGTGCCGCGCTGGTCCAGCAGGTCAAGTCGTCCGGCCTGGACTGCGTCAACACGCTGTTCCAGGTCACCGGCAACGACGCCAAGGGCGCCTTCAACGAGGCCCAGATGGTCACCGTCGCCAACGCCCTGCGCGACACCGCCGCCACCTACCCCGGCGACAACTCCACCTCCGCCGGGCAGCTGGTGCTCTTCCTGCGGGCCGGCTACTACGTGCAGTGGTACAACAAGGATGTCGTGGGCCCGTACGGCGACGGCCTCAAGAACGCCATCCGCGGCGCGCTGGACGCCTTCTACGCCGCCCCGCACAGCAAGGACGCCACCGACGCCAACGGCGCCACCCTCGCCGAGGCCGTCACCCTGATCGACAGCGCCCAGGAGAACGCCCGCTACACCGGCGTCGTCAAGCGGCTGCTGAACGACTACACCGGCAGCTGGCCCGCGGCGATGACCACCGCCGTCGCCAACACCGAGACCGTCATCGAGCGCGGCTTCGACCTGCCGGAGTTCGTCTCCGCACTCCAGGCCGACCCGTCCTTCGCCACCACCGCGGCGTCCTTCGTCACCCGCAACAGCGGCCTGATCAACGGCGGCGACCTGGTCACCAAGATCGGCATCCAGCTCGGCAACCTGGTGGCCAACGACGCGACGCGCGCCCAGGGCCGGCCGATCCTCAAGGACCTGATCAACCGCTACCCGCTGGTCGGCAACACCGGTCCGCTCACCATGAACCTGCTCTGGTTCGCGGAGAAGAAGGACAAGGACAACTGTTCCCTCTACGGCACCTGTGACATCCCGGCCAAGCTGGTCCCGCTGGTCCTCCCCATCGAGCGCACCTGCAACGCCAACCTGCGCATCCGTGCCCAGGAGATGACCGCGCAGCAGCTCACCGACACCTGCACCAGCCTGATCAACCAGGACGCGTACTTCCACAAGATCGTCAAGGACGGCGGCCCGGTCGCCAACGACAACAACACCAACCTCGAGGTCGTCGTCTTCGACGACTACTACAACTACAGCCTGTACGCCTGGGAGATGTACAAGATCGAGGTCGACAACGGCGGCATGTACGAGGAGGGTGACCCGGCCAAGGCCGGCAACCAGGCCCGCTTCATCGCCCACGAGGCCTCCTGGCTGCGCCCCCAGTTCCAGATCTGGAACCTCAACCACGAGTACACCCACTACCTCGACGGCCGCTACGACATGTACGGCGACTTCGAGGCCGGCATGACCACCCCGACCATCTGGTGGGTCGAGGGCCTCGCCGAGTACGTCTCCTACGGCTACCGCGGCGAGCACTACGACGCCGCGGTCGCCCAGGCCGCCAAGGGCACCTACACCCTGAGCACCCTGTTCGACAGCACCTACGACAACGCGGACTCCACCCGCGTCTACAACTGGGGCTACCTGGCCGTCCGCTACATGCTCCAGTCGCACCCGCAGGACGTCGACGCGCTGCTCGCCAAGTACCGCGCCGGCGACTGGAACGGCGCCCGCACCCTGCTGAAGACCACCATCGGCACCTCGTACGACGCCGACTTCGCCACCTGGCTCAAGCAGTGCGGCGCCGACAACTGCGGCTCGCTGCCCACCAACCAGGCTCCCCTGTGCACCGCCGCCGACACCCGGCAGTTCGACAAGAACTGCCGCCGCGACAACGTGGCCGCGACCACCGGGAACTACAGCTACAGCTTCCTGAACCTGCCCGCCGGCGTGAAGCAGCTGACCATCACCACCAGCGGGGGCAGCGGCAACGCCGACCTCTACTACAACGCCGGCTCCTGGGCCACCACCGGCTCCTACACGGCCAAGTCCACCACCAGCGGCAACGGTGAGACCCTGACCATCACCAACCCGCCGGCCGGTTACGTCTTCTTCAGCCTCTACGCCCAGCAGGGCTTCGGCGGCGCGACCGTCACCACGACCTACAACTGACCGACCGCGTCACAAGCGCCGTACGCACCGTACGCGCGCACCGTACGCACAAAAGGGCCCCGCGGCTTCGCGGGGCCCTTCCGCGTTCCCGTCCCCCCTCCCCCCGCCCCCGCCCCCGCCCCCGCCGCGAATATCCAGGGGTTATAACGATTCGACCATCGAATAGATCGTCAACACCCCGTAAGAGATCGCATATTCCTCTGTCGAGGGGGTGTCCGGACGGCGAAGTTTCGGTTAGTGTCCATGAACAGATCAACCGGTTCGGCCTCCGGCAACGGAATGCCGAATAGTTCTGACAGCTCGGGTGCGGCATTCTCGCCGTACCCGCCAATCCCCGGAATGGAGAGTTAGTCATGAAGATGGTCAAGGCGCTCGTCAAGAAGTTCAAGAAGAACGACGACCTCGCGAACCACGCGTGGGTGCTGCACGTTATCTAACGTGGCCAGCCGCTGGCGGGGGCCCGGGTCGGCCGTGCCCCCGCCGGCGCCACGGCGCGTCCGGGATTCCCCCGCGCGCCGCACCGAACGCACTACCAGCCATTTCGCATTGGAGGCCGGATTCCCGTGGAAGAGATGGCGACGGCAACCGCGCGCAGCCATTCCATCGTGTTCGCCCCGAGGATTCAGGAGCTGCTGGCCAGGGACGAGAAGGTGTTCCGGATCGACCCGGCGAAGGTCGGCGTCTCAGACTCCCGGCTGATGGCCGAAATCGTCGCGGCCCGCCCCGTCCTTTCCAACGAGCGCTCGGTCTACAAGCCCGCCGCCGGCTCCGACATCCCCCACGACAGCGCGACGCGCACCATCCGCGCACTGGGGCAGGACGCCATGGCGGGAATCCGCAAGCCCCCGCCGCCGGCGCGCGGCATGTCCGGCTCCTGGCCCTACGCCGGCACCTCCTACCTGCGCCGCTGGCTGTTCTCCGCCGACCCGCTGCCGGTCTCGCTGCTGTGGAAGCGCGGCGTCACCCGCTCCGACACCCTCTCCCGGCTCGTCGACCGCGCCGTGACCCGCTGGCCCGGCTCCGCCGACCAGGACGGCCGCACCGCACTCGCCGGGCTGATCCGCGACGCCGACGACCCGCTGGAGCGCAAGCAGGCCGTCGCGATGTACCGGCGGGCGACGGCCACCCTCTGCGACGGCGTGGCCGCGCTGACCGGCAACGCCCTGTGGCTGATGGGCCCGGAACGGGAACGGCCGGAGCACCGCGCCGACCTCACCAATGTCCTCTGGGAGACGCTGCGGCTGCTGCCGCCCGCCTGGATGCTGTACCGCAACGGCGGCGCGGCGTACACCGAACTCCACCCCGAGATCCGGCCCGAGGACGACGTCGCGCTCTTCCCGCTGCTGATGCACCGCCACCCGGACTACTGGTCCGACCCGCTGGAGTTCCGGCCCGAGCGCTGGGACGGCGTCACGGACCCGGAGAAGACGCCCGGGTTCATGCCCTTCGGCTTCGACGGCGCCCGCTGCTGGGCCAAGCACCTGATCGTGCCGCTGGCCGAGCAGTTTCTGACCGCGGCCCTGGACAACCGGCTGGTCGTCCGCAGCCCGCAGCAGGACGCGCAGGTGCCGCTGCGCTCCCTGCTCTCCGTACGGTTCGAGGCGCGGGTCGAAGCCTGACGCCCCGGCATCCCGGCATCCCGGCGCCACCGAACACCCCTGACACCACGGGACACACCATGGAATCGCCCACACTGGCCGACTGGGTCGGCGACGTCGACGGCTTCACCGCCCGCCAGTGGCAGCGCGAGCCCGCGCTCTTCCCCCGGAAGGCCCCGGAGACCCCGGAGGCGCCCGCCGCGCCGTTCGACCTCGACGAACTGGACGCCGCCTTCGACGGCGGGCTGCTGCGCACGCCCTACCTGGAGATGGTCCGCTCCGACAAGGTGACCATCCCGCCCGAGGCCTTCACCACCTCGCGCACCGTCAACGGCACGACGCACCACGGCTTCGCGGACCGCGCGAAGGTGCTCGCCCAGCTGCACCGCGGGGCGACACTGCTGCTGCGCTGCGTCGACCAGTGGCACCGCCCGACCGGCGAGCTGGTGGCGCGGCTGTCCGAGGAGCTCGACCGGCGGGTGGAGGCCTTCTTCTTCGTCACCCCGGCCGGCGGCCAGGGCCTAGCGGTGCACCGCGACGACGCCGACGTGTTCGTCCTCCAGGCCGCCGGGCGCAAGACCTGGTACGTCCACGACGCGCCGACAGCGGCGGACTGGCGGCTCGGCGAGCTCCCGGAGGACGAGCGCTCCCCGCTGCGCCTGCACGGCGTGCTCGAACCCGGCGGCGTGCTCTACATCCCGCGCGGCTTCGCGCACCGGGCGGTCGGCGCCGGGGGGCTGTCCGCCCACCTGTCGCTGACTGTCCGCGACCTCTCCGTCCAGGACCTGCGCACCGCCCTGGAAGGGCAGTTGGCCGAGGGCCTCGGCCTGCCCGCCCGCCCGCTCGGCGAGGCCGCGATCGCCGACGCCTGCGCCGCCCTGCTCGACCACGCCCGGGCGAGGCTCGACGCGCTCGGGCCGGCGGACCTCCTGCGCGCCGCCCGCGCCACCCGGACCGGCACCCCCCAGGCGCCGGCGGCGCCGACGGCACCGGCCGAGACCGTGGAGACCCTCGCTGCGGCTGCCCGCACCTGGGAGTCCGGCGCACCCGCCGACGGACGCACCGGACTCGCCTCCGTCGGCCGCACCTGGCGCCGGCTGCGCGGCGCCGCCGAGTAGCCCACGGCGGCGACGGCGACCGCCCGGCGCACGGAATCCACCCCGATGATCCGACGGTCCGTCAGAAATGTTGTTGGGGCAGACTGCCCACCATGCGATCAGATGATCAGAGAGGCGCCCTGCCCGAGCCCGTCCTGCCGGACCTCGCCGCCGCCCGCGCGATCGGCCCCGAGGCCGCCACGGAGGCCCGCTGGGAGGGGCTCGTCCTGTCGTGGGAATGGCTCCAGCACGACATCGGACACGGCCCCGGAAGCTGCAACGACGGCCTGGTGCGCCTGCTGAAGGCCGCCCGCGCGGAGCCCCGGCTGCGCCGGCTCTTTCCCTGGACCAGCCACTACAACCTGCACTTCAGCCTGTCGACCTCGTTCCCGTGGGCAGCCGCGGGCGTGCCGTTCGCCGTGCCGCAGGACGGCGGCGGCTACCAGATCCACGGCCCGGGCGGCTCCGAGGTGCTCGGCACGCCCGCCACCCCGGAGGAGGCCGTCGCCCTGCTGGTCGAACACCTCCCGCCGGACCTCGGGCCGGTGTTCAACCACCCGGCGGACGGGCCGCGCTGAGGCCGCCGGGGTGGCAGCGCCCCGCACCGGGGGTCACGATGAAAGCCCGGCCACCTCCGGCCCCGGCCCGATCGGAGCGCGATGAGCGACCAGCACAACGTCGTCCTGCTGACCTTCCCCGACGCCGCCGCCTGGCGCCCGGCCTTCGACGAGGCGCAGCACCTGCCGGGCCTGCGGATGGTGGCGGCGATGGAGCGCAGCGCCGACGGGCTGCTGGAGGTCGCGGACACCTTCACCCGGGGCGCGGGGGTGGCCACCGTCGGCTCGGGCGTGCTGGGCGGCCTGATCGGGCTGCTCGGCGGGCCGGTCGGCGTGCTGCTGGGCTTCGCGGCCGGCGCGGCGATCGGCAACGCGGCCGAGGAGCACCAGGCGAGCGAGGGCGGCGCCGGGCTGATCCTGCTCTCGCCCCGGGTGCCGGACGGCGGGGCGCTGCTCGCGCTGGAGGTCCGGGAGTCCTCGCCCGCACCGGCGGACGAGCTGGCCGACCGGCACGGGGCCTCGGTCGAGCGGATCGACGCGCGCGAGTTCGCCGAGCAGGTCCGGGCGGCCGAGCAGAAGGCCGACGAGCAGAAGAGCGACGAGCAGAAGAGCGACGAGCGGAAGGCGGACGGCGCGGGGGCCTCCTGAGCGCACCGGCCCCGCCGTCACTCCGCCCGCCGTCGCTCCCTCGCCGTCACACCCCCGCCCTCACTCCGCCCGCAGCGCGTCCACCGTGCGCGCCCGCGCCGCCCGTACGGCCGGGAGCAGGGCGCCGAGCAGGGCGATCAGCACGCCGCCGAGGGCGAGCAGGACCAGCACCGGGGTGCCGAACACGTCCAGCGCGGAGGCCGGGAAGGTCAGCCCGGCGCTGCGTCCCATCGCGGGCACCGTCAGGCCGTGGAGCAGCAGGCCCGCCGGCAGTCCGACGGCGCCGCCGACGGCCCCGACCGGGACCACCGAGGCGAGGACGACGCCCACGGTCTGCGCCGGGGTCATGCCGAGCGCCTTGGTGACGCCCGTGTCCCGGGTGCGCTCGCGGATCTCCAGGACGACGGTGTTGAACACCCCGAGCCCGGCGACCACGAGCAGCAGCGCGGTCAGGGTGGCGGTGAGCGAGTTCAGCGCGGCGATCGAGCCGCTGGAGCCGTGCGGCCCGCCGGTGTCGGCGGTCATGTGCTCCGGGGCGAGCGCGGCGCCGAGGGCGGTGGCGTAGGCGGTCCGGTCGGTGCCGGGCTTCAGTTCGACGACCCAGAAGTCCGGTGTCGGGGCCGCTCCGGACGGGTAGCTCGCGGCGTCGGTGAACAGCTCGTTGGTCTGCACGTGCGGGTCGAAGACCTCGCCGACGATCCGGACGGTGACCGTCCGGCCGTGGCTCGTGAAGGTCACCCGGTCGCCGAGCCCGACGGAGGCCTCGGTCAGGAAGGTGGCCGGGGCGACGGCCTCGCCCGGGCCCCGGTACCAGCGCCCGGTGACCATCCGGTAGCCCGCCCAGGAGGAGTCGCCGTCGAAGGCGGTCACCGTGGTGCTGCCGGCCACCCCGGGGACGGTGACGTCCTCGGTGCCGCTGCCGAAGTACGCGGCGGTGCCGGGCCGGGCGTCCAGCGCCGCGGTGACGACGGCCCGGTCGGCCGGGACCGGCCTGCCCGCCGGAACCGCCCCGGGCGGGCCGTCCGGGCGCGTCGGGTGCACCACGAGGTCCCCGGCGTCCCGTGTCTTCGCCTGCTGCACCCAGCCCATCGTCCCGCCCATGCCCACCGCGAAGACGGCCGCCGCCGTGCCGAACAGCACCGCCGCGAGCATCCCGGCCGCGCGGGCCGGGCGGGCGAACGGCTGGGCCAGGCCGAGGGTCAGTGGGCGGGGCAGCGGCAGCCGGGCGACCAGCGCGGCGGCCCGGGTGGCGAACGCGTCCCGCCGGGTGCCGCCCGCCGTACGGCCGACGGCGAGCGCGTCCACCGTGCGCAGCCGTCCGGCCCGGGCCGCGGCGGCCCAGGCGACCAGGGCGACGGCGGCCAGGGTGCCGCCCGCCACGGCGGCGTCCACCCGGGGGGAGAGGCCCGAGGCGGTGGTGCCGTAGAGCGATCCGGTGGTGGCGAGCACCGGGACGGTCAGTGCGTTGCCCGCGACCACCCCGAGCAGGGTGCCGGCGCCGGCCGGGATCAGTGCCTGGGCGACGTAGGCGCGCACCACCTGGGCGGGGGTGCAGCCGAGCGCCTTGAGCACGCCGATCCGCCGGGTGGCGGTGCCGACGGCGCCGGCCACCACATTGCCCGCGACCAGGACCGACATGGCCATCCCGAGCAGGCCGAAGGCGACCATGAAGGGCAGGAACAGGGCGGTGTTGCGGTCCGAGCCCTGCTTGGCGGTGAGCCAGGACTGCGCACCGGTGAGCGCCCCGACGGGGGCGGCCGCGGCCACGGCGGCCCGGTCGGCGGCCATGGCGTCGGCGCTGCCGGTGTCCGTGAAGCGGTAGAGCATCTCGTAGCCGGGGGCGCTGCCGGGTGCGGTGAGGGCGGCGATGCCGTCCGGGGTCACCCAGGCGTCCGAGGTCCGGCTGACGGAACGGGCGAAGCCGACGATTCTGAGGGTGGGCGCGCCCGGCAGGCCGGGCAGCCGCAGGGTGCCGCCCGGTTGCCGGGGCTTGTCGCCGTACCCGGCCTCGATCACCACCTCGCCCGGCTGCTGCGGCCAACTCCCTTGGAGCAGAGTGACGTCGTCGACCCCGACGGTGGCCGCCGCGCGGCCGGTGACGGTCATCGGCGCCATCGTGATCCCGGGCGGCAGGTCCGTGCCGGAGCCGGGCTCGGGGTCGACGGTGACGGTGCGGTAGGGCCCGGCGGCGGCCGTCACCCCGGGGGCGTGCGCGGTGGCGGCGAGCTGGTCGGCGCTCGCCCGGGCGCCGTCGAAGCGCGCGGTGAGGTGGGCGCCGTGCTGGCCGTCGAAGGCCTGCTCGAAGGGGGCCCGGGAGGCGACCAGCAGCGAGCCGCCGAGGACGGAGCAGGTGGTGGCCACCAGCGCGGCCAGTCCGACGGCGACGGACTGCGTCCGGCGCCTGCGCACACCCGCGCGCACGACCCTGCCGAGCGCGGTCATGACGCCACCGCCGAAGCCGAAGCCGAGTCCGCCTCGACCCGGCCGTCCCGCATCCGGACCGTCCGGGTGGCGCAGTCCTCGGCCAGGGCCAGGTCGTGGGTGACGAGCAGGACGGTCTGCCCGTCCTCGTGCAGGTCGCGGAACAGCTCCTTGACGTCCTCGCCGGCGGCCGAGTCCAGCGCGCCGGTCGGCTCGTCCGCCATCAGCAGGGCCGGCCGGTTCATCAACGCCCTCGCCACCGCGACGCGTTGGCGCTCGCCGCCGGAGAGCCGGCCCGGGCGGGCGCGGGTGTGGCGGTCGATTCCGAGCGCCTCCAGCAGTTCGGCCGCCCGGCGCCGGGCCTCGGCGCGCGGGACGCCGGCCAGTTCGCCGGCCAGCACCACGTTGTCGGCCACGGTGAGGTCGTCCAGCAGGTTGAAGAACTGGAACACCATGCCGATCGTGCCGCGCCGGTAGCGGGCCGAGGCCGCCTCGCCCAGCCGGTCCACCCGCACCCCGGCCACGGTCACCGTCCCGGCGCTGGGCCGGTCCAGCCCGGCGACCAGGTTCAGCAGGGTGGACTTCCCGCTGCCGGACGGGCCGAGCACGGCCACCGACTCCCCCGCCCGCACGCTCAGCGTGACGTCGTCCAGGGCCGCCCGGGCGCCCTCGTAGTGGCGGCTCACGCCGCTCAGTTCGATCACCGGATCGCTGTTCATGTCCCCGCTCCTCATCGCTTCCCGTCTGGTGCCGCGACGAAGGTACGGACGGGCGGCGCGGGTCCGCGTCCGCCGAGCGCCGCAGGTTCCGTACCGCGTCGGGTGGACGGCCGCCGGCGTCATCCCTCCGATGTAGTCGTGGGGAGTACCGGCCACCCCCCGGCCGCGGGGCTGTCCCGCGGGGCCCGTGGCCCCCACAATGTCCCGGTGATCAACCATCCGACGGTGCGCCGGCTGCGCGCGGCGGTCCGCCCGGCCGACGGCCCGGGCACCGCGCCGCCGCCCCGGCCGACCCGGCGCGGCCAGGCCTTCGACGTGGCCCTGGCCCTCTTCCTCGCCTTCACCGGCGGGCGCTACGCGACCATCGCGGGCGGCCCGCACGGGACGACGCTGTCCTGGCTGCTGCTGGTGGTGCCGCTCGTCCCGCTGCCGCTGGTCCTGCGCCGCCGCTACCCGCTGACGGTGCTGTGGACGGTGCTGCCGGCCGCGCTGCTGGTCCGGCACCAGTCGCAGGACATCGCGTACTCGGCGGGCGTGGCGGTGGTCGTCGCCGCGTACAGCGCCGCCGCGTACGGCCGCCGTCCCCGGGCCCTGCTGCTCGGCCTGCCGGCCGCCACCGCCGCCCTGGTGGTGCTCTTCTCCGCGGCCAAACTGCCGCACTTCCCCAACGGGGTGATCGCCGTCCTGCTCCTGGTGCCGGTGTTCGCGGTCGCGTACGAACTGCGGATGTGGCGCCGCCGGGTGGAGGAGGGGCGGGAGCGGCTCTCCGCCCTGGAGCGCGAGCAGCTGGCCGCGCTGCAGCGCGCGGTGGAGCTCGAACGGGCCAGGATCGCCCGGGAGTTGCACGATGTCGTCACCCACAACGTGAGCATGATGACGATCCAGGCCGGGGCGGCCCGCAAGATCCTGGACACCGCGCCGGAGAGGGCCCGCGAGGCGATGCTCGCGGTGGAGTCCGGCGGCCGCGCGGCGATGACCGAACTCCGGCACGTGATGGGCCTGTTGACCATCGACTCGGAGAGCGCCGACAACCCGGCCGCCGGGGCCGGCCTCAGCCCGCAGCCGGGCCTCGGCCGGCTGGAGACGCTGGTCCACGGCGTCCGGCAGGCCGGGCTGCCGGTCGAGCTGACCGTCCGCGGCGAGCGCCGCGCCGTCCCGCCCGGGGTCGAGCTGGCCGCCTACCGGGTCGTCCAGGAGGCGCTCACCAACACCGTCAAGCACGCGGGCGGCGCCCGCGCCGCGGTGACCGTCGAGTACGCCCCCGACCGGCTGCTGGTGGAGGTCACCGACACCGGAGGCCGCCCCACCGGCGCCGCCGCCACCGGCAACGGACGCGGCCTGCTCGGCCTGCGCGAACGCCTCGCCGTCTACGGCGGCACCCTGCACACCGACCCCCGGCCGCGCGGCGGCTACCGCGTCAAGGCCCTGATTCCCCTGGAGAGTTCATGACCGAGCAGCCGCTGCGGGTGGTGGTCGCCGATGACCAGGCCCTGGTCCGCACCGGGTTCCGGCTGATCCTGGAGTCGGAGGGCATCGAGGTGGTGGCCGAGGCCGAGGACGGCGAGCAGGCCGTCGCCGCCGTCCGCCGCTGCCGGCCGGACGTGGTGCTGATGGACATCCGGATGCCCGGCCTGGACGGGCTGGAGGCCGCCCGCCGGATCCTGGCGGACGGCGCGCAGGAGCCGCCGCGGATCATCATGCTGACCACCTTCGACCTCGACCACTACGTCTACGCGGCGATGGCCGCCGGGGCCAGTGGCTTCCTGCTGAAGGACGTCACACCGGAGCACCTGGCGGCCGCCGTCCGGCTGGTCCGCACCGGGGACGCGCTGCTCGCCCCGGCGATCACCCGCCGTCTGGTCGAGCGCTTCGCCCGCCCGGAGAGCCCGGCCGGCCCCGCCGCCGCCCCGCACCGGGAGCTGGGCACGCTCACCCCGCGCGAGCTGGAGGTGACGGGGCTGCTCGCCCGCGGCCTCAGCAACGCCGAACTCGCCGCCCGGCTGGGGCTGTCCGAGGCGACGGTGAAGACGCACGTGGCCCGGATCCTCGGCAAGCTGGGCCTGCGGGACCGGGCCCAGGTGGTGGTCGCGGCGTACGAGACCGGGCTGGTCAGCGTGGGGTCCGTCGCCGATCCGGCCGGGGGCCGGTGACGCGCGACGGGAGCCCGGGGCCTTGCCGCCCCGGGCTCCCGTCGTCAGGCGCCGCGGATCAGCGGAGGTCGAAGCGGTCCGCGTTCATGACCTTGACCCAGGCCGCGACGAAGTCCTCGACGAACTTCTCCTTGGCGTCGTCGGCCGCGTACACCTCGGCGACGGCCCGCAGTTCGGCGTTCGAGCCGAAGACCAGGTCGGCGCGGGTGCCGGTCCAGCGCACCCGGCCCGAACCGTCCCGGCCCTCGAAGGTGTGGGCGTCCTCCGAGGTGGCCTTCCAACTGGTGTCCAGGTCCAGCAGGTTGACGAAGTAGTCGTTCGTCAGCACGCCGGGGGTCCCGGTGAGCACACCGTGCGTGGACCCGCCGTGGTTGGCGCCCAGCACGCGCAGGCCACCGACCAGGACGGTCAGCTCGGGCGCGCTGACGCCCAGCAGGTTGGCCTTGTCGAGCAGCAGGTACTCGGCCGGCAGCCGGTTGCCCTTGCCGACCCAGTTGCGGAAGCCGTCCGCCTTGGGCTCCAGCGCGGCGAAGGACTCGGTGTCGGTCAGCTCCTGCGGCGCGTCCACCCGGCCGGGCGCGAACGGCACCTCGACGGCCAGCCCGGCCGCCCTGGCGGCCTGCTCGATGCCGACGCCGCCGGCCAGCACCACCAGGTCCGCGAGCGAGACCCGCTTGTCGCCGGCCTGCGCGTCGAACTCGTGCTGCACGCCTTCCAGGGCGCGCAGCACCGTGGCCAGCCGGTCGGGCTCGTTGACCTCCCAGCCGATCTGCGGCTGGAGCCGGATGCGGCCGCCGTTGGCGCCGCCGCGCTTGTCGCTGGAGCGGAAGGAGGAGGCCGCCGCCCAGGCGGTGGAGACCAGTTCGGACACCGACAGGCCGGTGGCGTTGATCCGCCGCTTGAGGTCGGCGACGTCGGCCGCGCCGATCGGCCGGTACGTGACCCCCGGCAGCGGGTCCTGCCAGAGCAGGTGCTCGCTCGGGACCTCGGGGCCGAGGTAGCGGACCACCGGGCCCATGTCGCGGTGGGTCAGCTTGTACCAGGCGCGGGCGAAGGCGTCGGCGAACTCCTCCGGGTTCTCCAGGAAGCGCCGGGAGATCGGCTCGTAGACCGGGTCGAAGCGCAGCGACAGGTCCGTGGTGAGCATGATCGGCACGTGCCGCTTGGCCGGGTCGTGGGCGTCCGGGACGGTGCCCTCGCCGCCGCCGTCCTTGGGCTTCCACTGGTGCGCGCCGGCCGGGCTCTTGGTGAGCTCCCACTCGTAGCCGAACAGCGTCTCGAAGAAGCTGTTGTCCCAGGTGATCGGGGTGGGCGTCCAGGTGCCCTCCAGACCGCTGGTGATCGCGTCGCCGCCGACGCCGGTGCCGAAGGTGCTCTTCCAGCCGAGGCCCTGCTGCTCGATCGGGGCGTCCTCGGGGGCCGGGCCGACGCTGTCGGCCGGGCCGGCGCCATGGGTCTTGCCGAAGGTGTGGCCGCCGGCGATCAGCGCGACGGTCTCCTCGTCGTCCATCGCCATCCGGTAGAAGGTCTCGCGGATGTCGCGGGCGGCGGCGATCGGGTCCGGGTTGCCGTTGGGGCCCTCGGGGTTGACGTAGATCAGGCCCATCTGGACGGCGGCGAGCGGGTTCTCCAGCTCGCGGTCGCCGGTGTAGCGCTCGTCGCCGAGCCAGGTGGTCTCCGGGCCCCAGTAGACGTCCTCGTCCGGCTCCCACTCGTCGACCCGGCCGCCGCCGAAGCCGAAGGTGGCGAAGCCCATGCCCTCCAGGGCCACGTTGCCGGACAGGATGATCAGGTCGGCCCAGGACAGGGCGCGCCCGTACTTCTTCTTCACCGGCCACAGCAGGCGGCGGGCCTTGTCGAGGCTGGCGTTGTCGGGCCAGCTGTTCAGCGGGGCGAAGCGCTGCTGGCCGCCGCCGGCGCCGCCGCGGCCGTCGCTGATCCGGTAGGTGCCGGCGCTGTGCCAGGCCATCCGGATGATGAAGGGGCCGTAGTAGCCGAAGTCGGCCGGCCACCAGTCCTTCGAGGTGGAGAGGGCCTCCTGGATGTCCCGCTTGACGGCCGGGAGGTCGAGGGTCTTGAAGGCCTCGGCGTAGTCGAATCCGCCGCCGAGCGGATTGGCCACCGCCGGGTTCTTCGCGAGGATCTTCAGGTTGAGCCGTTCCGGCCACCACTGGCGGTTCCCGCCGCCCTGGGTGGGGTGCGGCGCCCGCCCGTGGTTCACCGGGCAGCCCTCCGCGTTCGCCTCTACGCCGGTTGCATCGTGGTTGTCAGACATGGGAATCCTTCCCTCACAAGGCGGATCACGGTGTCTTCATCTGCTACCTACGGCACCTACTGCTGCTGTCTGGTCCTGGCGCGCCGCGTGTTGCCACTGCTGTCACTGCCCGCCGTTGCGCACGGCAGTGACGGGAGTCACGTGCTGCTGCCACCCAGGCTAGCGCCGGAGCCGATCCTACGATGGACGGAATCCAAGTCAAGAAAGACACCAAAGCCATATCCGATCGGGAACCGGAAGGCACCGGAAGTGAATTGGTAAACTCCGGTCCTCCCCTTGACCTGAATAGGTGAACCGATATGAGTGACCTGCTGGAGCGGCTGCGCGGGCGCGGCTGGCGCCTCACCTCCCAGCGGCGTGTCGTGGCCGAGGTCCTGGACGGCGAGCACGTGCACCTGACCGCCGACGAGGTGCACGCCCGGGCGGCGGAGCGCCTCCCGGAGATCTCCCGGGCGACGGTCTACAACACGCTCGGTGAACTGGTCACCCTGGGCGAGGTCGTCGAGGTGGCCACCGACGGGCGCGCCAAGCGCTACGACCCGAACGCCCACCACCCGCACCAGCACCTGATCTGCAACGGCTGCGGCGCCATCCGCGACGTCCACCCGCGGGGCAATCCGCTCTCCGACCTTCCGGCCGAGCAGCGCTTCGGGTTCGCCGTGGTGCAGGCGGAGGTCACCTACCGGGGGCTCTGCCCGGACTGCGCGGGCTGATCGCCCCGGCGGCCGGCCGGACACGGGACGGTGCCCGGCGGCGCGGCCCCGGGCGCCGGCGGCGGGGGCGCGGCCCGGGCACCGGGGGGTGGAACGCGGCGACTGCACCGGTCGACGACCGGGATCCCGTAGGGTCGGCCAATGGCGAAGTACTTCGACGTGCATCCAGAGTCCCCCCAGTCGCGCACCATCGGCACCGTGGCCGCCGGTCTCCGGTCCGGGAACCTCATCGCGTACCCGACCGACTCCTGTTTCGCCCTGGGCTGTCGCCTGGAGAACCGCGACGGCCTCGAACGGATCCGGTCGATCCGGCGTCTCGACGACCGCCACCACTTCACGCTGATGTGCATGGACTTCGCCCAGCTGGGCCAGTTCGTCCACATCGACAACGACGTCTTCCGCGCCGTCAAGGCCTCGACGCCGGGCAGCTACACCTTCATCCTCCCCGCCACCAAGGAGGTGCCGCGCCGCCTGATGCACCCGAAGAAGAAGACGGTCGGGGTGCGGATCCCCGATCACGCCGTCACCCGGGCCCTGCTCGCCGAACTCGGTGAGCCGCTGGTCTCCAGCACCCTGCTCCTCCCCGGCGAGGACGAGCCGATGACCCAGGGGTGGGAGATCAAGGAGCGGCTCGACCACGTGCTGGACGCCGTGCTGGATTCGGGCGACTGCGGCACGGTGCCGACGACGGTCGTCGACTACTCCAGCGGCGAGCCGGAGATCGTCCGGCGCGGGGCCGGCGACCCCGCCCGCTTCGAGTGAGGGGCCGGGCACCGCAGCGGCCATGACGCCGGGGACCCTTCGGGCCCGGCTCGGGGCCGGGCCCGAAGGGTCCCCGGGAGGGAACGCCTCGGTGGAGACCGGTGCGACGGGTGCGACCGGTGTGCTCAGCGGGTGCCGAGGCGGTCCGGGGCCGGGCGCGGGGCGGCCACCGGGGCCGCGGCGGTGTCCGGTGCCGTCGTGGTCGGGGCCGTCGTGGTCGGGTCGGCCGGGGTGGGGCGCAGGGGCCACCAGAGCGAGCGGCCGAGGAGAGCGGCCAGGGCCGGGACCACGCCGAGCGAGAGGACCAGGGCGGAGAGCAGGATGCCGAGGGTCAGCGAGAAGGCGATCTGCTCGCTGCCCGGGGTGGTCGCCAGGGTGGCGAAGGAACCGGCCAGGACGAGACCGGCCGTGGCGACGGCCGGGGAGGTGTGCCGGACGGCCCGGGCCACGGCGGCGCGGGGCGCACCGGGCCGCCGCATCTCCTCACGGATGCGGTCGGTGACGAGGATGTTGTAGTCGGTGCCCAGGGCGACGACGAACAGGAACAGCACCAGCGGGAGCGTGAAGGCGACGCCCGGCTCGCCCAGGCCGTGCTGGAACAGCAGCGTGGCGGCGCCGAGGGTGGCGGCGAACCCGAGGCCGACGGCGAGCATCAGGACCACCGGGGCCAGCAGGCTGCGCAGGAGCAGCAGCAGGATCAGGGCGATCAGGGCGGCCGCGACGGGGAAGACCACGGTCAGGTCGTGGTCGACGGCGGTGGAGATGTCGGCGAAGACCGCCGCCGTACCGCCGACGTGGGCGCTGGTCCCGGGCGGGGTGTGCGCGGCGACCGCGGCACGGACCGGGCCGGAGGCCAGGTCGCGGGCCCGCTGGCTCTGCGGGTCGGCGTTCAGGTAGACCTCGATCCGGGCGGCGCGGTGGTCCTCGTTGAGGACGGTCCGGCCCACCTGGCCGACGCCCTCGACCCCGGTCAGGGCCCGGGAGAGGCCGTCGAACCGGCCGGTGTCGAGGGTGCGGCCGTCCTGGGCGACGAGGTAGACGGTCGTCGGGTCGGAGACGCCGGCCGGCAGGGCGCGGGAGATCTCCGCGGCGGTGGCCGCGGCCGCCGTCGTGGAGCCGTCCGCCAGGCTGTAGTCCATCCGGAGCCCGACCGTGCCGGCGGCCAGCGCGCCGAGCAGGGCGACGGAGGCCGCCAGCAGCGCCAGCGGCCGGCGGGCGACGAGGCCGCCAAAACGGGCGGCGACGCCCTCCCGCGGAACCTGCCGCAGACCGCGCGAGGGCCAGAACATCCCGCGGCCGCAGGCGGCGAGCAGGGCGGGCATCAGGGTGAGGCTGCCCAGCAGCATGACCAGCACGGCGACGGCGATGGCCGGGCCGAGCGAACGGAACTGGCCGAAGGTCGCGACGCCCAGGGTGGCGAAGGCGGCGACGATGGTCAGCGCCGCGGAGGTGATCGCGGTGCCCACCCGGCCCGCCACCTCGGCGGCCGCCTCCCGGGCGGGCTGGTCGGGCCGCGCCCGCAGTTGCTCGCGGAACCGGAAGAGCAGGAACAGCAGGTAGTCGACGCCGATGCCGAGCAGGACCACGGAGATCAGGCCCGGGGTGGAGGCGTCCAGCTTCAGACCGGCGAGCGCCGCCGCGCCCGCCACGGCTCCGCCGGCCGCGCCGCCGATCACGGCAACCGCGAGCAGCGGCAGCACGGCCGCGAGCACGCTGCGGAACACCAGCACGTTGAGCAGGACGATCAGCACCGTCACGAGGGCGCTGCCGATCATCGCGGCGGTCCGGTTGGCGTCGGCGCTGTCGGCGGCCTGGGCCAGGCCGCCGGTGAACCCGGTGCGCATCCCGAGGTCGGCGAAGCGCGCGCGGGCGTCGTCCCGGAAGGCCTTGTAGACGCCCTGCACCCCCTCCTCCGTCGCATTGCCGGTCAGCTCGACCGAGAGCAGTTCGAAGGTCCGGTCGGGCGCCACCATGGCGGGCGCGATCCGGGGCGTCTGGGAGTGGTCGGGCACGAGGAACTTCGGCTCGTCCTCCTTCCTCGGCATGACGACCCGGCGCTCGGCGAGCTTCGCCGCCCCGGCCTCGACCTTCTGCTGGTCGGCGGCGGTGAGCGCCCCGCCGTCGGTCCGGGCGACCAGCACCGTGACCGTGGTGGCGTCCGGCTTCACGCCGAAGTTGTCCTCGGCGATGCGCAGCGCGGCGGCCGAGTCGTAGCTGCGCGGCAGGAAGTCCCCGCTCTGGGACCCGGTCACCCGGGACATCAGCATCGGTGCCAGGACGCTCAGCCCCATGCCCAGTACCGCCCAGACGGCGATGACCTTCCACGCGTGTCTGGTGGAGAATCCGGTCAGTGCGCGGATCACGATTCCTCCGGCTGATGGACGCGAACGTCGGTGTCGGCGCCGGGGGTTCCCGGCCTGTCTCCAGACCATCAGGGCGAGGGGGTCCCGGGCGTCCGGGCAGCGGACGATCCGCGCCGGGGCCCGCGGTCCTCCACCCGGTACGGAACCAGGACCGTGGTCCTGGTCCGCCCTCCCGGCGTCGGCCGCGGGGACCACGTCCGGGCTGGAGGGCCGATGCCAGAATGGCTGCGTCAGTGATCAGCCGGGAGGACCAGATGAACGGGCGTCAGCGCGCCGGGGCGGCCGCGGGTACCGACGGCCCGCCGGGGGAACGGACGGCGAACGGCGTCGGCGGCCGGCCGGGGCGGTGGACCGGCGGGCGGCCCGCGCGATGGGCCGGCGGACTGCCGGGACGGTGGACGGACGGGCTGCCGTGGACCCAGGGCGACGCCCTGGTGGCCGTCGGCGCCGGCACGATCGACCTGATCGGGTACCTGCTCCTCGGTCGGATCGCCGACGGCCAGGGCATCGCCGTGCCGGTCTTCGCCCTGGTCGCCCTCTCGGGCCTGCCGCTGCTGGCCCGGCGCAGCCGCCCGGTGCCGGCGCTCGCCGCCGTCCTGGTGCTCCAGACGGCCGTCGAGCTCTCCACCGCCCCGGCCGGCACCCGCTTCGGCGCCGTCCTGAGCGTCGCCCTGTACTCGGTCGGCCGCAACTGCACCGTCCAGGTCACGGTGGCCGCCGGCGCGGCGACGGCGGTGGTCACGCCGCTGAGCCAGGGTCACTTCCACTCCCTGACCTGGGAGGGGGTCGTCGCCGCGCCCTTCTCCGCCGCCCTGGTGGGCGGCGCCGGTCTGGCGGTCTCGCGCTGGCAGCGGGAGGTGGCCGCCAACCGCCAACTGCTGGCAGACCGCGCGGTCGCCGAGGAGCGCCGCCGCATCGCCCGGGAGCTGCACGACATCGTGGCCCACCACATCACCACCATGCAGCTGATGGCCGGCGGCGCCCGGGCCAACCTCGGCAGGCCGGAGGTGGTCCGGGACGCCCTGGTCACCCTGGAGTCCTCGGGACGGCTGGCCCTGCGCGAGATGCGCCAGCTGCTGAACGTCCTGCGGACCGGCGACGAACCGGACACCGCCCCGCCGCTGCCCCAGCCCGGGGCGGACGAACTCGACCGGCTGGTGGACGAGTCCTGCCTGGCCGGGCTGTCGACCGAGTTCACCGTCGACGGGCCCCGGCGCCCGCTGCCGCCCACCGTCGGCCTGACCGTGTTCCGGATCGTCCAGGAGGGCCTCACCAACGCCCGCAAGTACGCCGGCCCCGCCCGGGCCTCCGTCCGCCTGGCGTACCACCCGGACCGGGTCACCGTCGAGGTGCGGGACGACGGCGGCGGCGCGCCCCCGCCGGAGTGCGCCCCGGGTGCGGGCCGGAGGGGGTACGGCCTGATCGGCATGCGCGAGCGCGTCGCCCTGCACGGCGGCACCCTGGAGACCGGCCCGCAGTCGGGCGGCGGCTTCGCCGTGGTGGCCGAGCTGCCGCTGAGCTCCGCCGAATCGTCCGAGGCGGCCGTCCAGCACGGCGGGGCGGGCCGATGACCGACCCGACCAGCCGCGCCGACGGCGCCGGGCCCGCCCCGGCGATCAAGGTGCTCATCGTCGACGACCAGCCGCTGGTCCGCCGCGGCCTGTCCCTGATCCTCTTCCCCGACCCGTCCTTCGAGGTGGTCGGCGAGGCCGAGGACGGGGAGCGGGCCGTCGCCGCCGCCCTCCGGCTGCGCCCCGACGTCGTGGTGATGGACATCCGGATGCCCGTCCTGGACGGCGTCGGCGCGACCGGGGAGCTGGCCCGCGTCCTGCCCGACTGCCGGGTGCTCGCCCTCAGCACCTTCGACATGGACGAGTACGTGGTGGCCGCGCTGCGCGCCGGTGCCCACGGGTTCCTGCCCAAGGACGTCTCCCCGGAGGAGCTGGCCACGGCGATCCGGACCGTGCACGCCGGGGAGGCGGTGGTCGCTCCGAGGCTGCTCACCCGGCTGATCTCCGCCTACGTACGGACGCCGGGCGCCACCGCCGCGCCGCCGGCCGCCGCCACCGGCACGGACGACCTCACGCCCCGGGAGGTCGAGGTGTGGCGGCTGATCGCCACCGGCCTCGACAACACCGCGATCTCGCTGGCCCTGGACATCAGCGTGTCGACGGTGAAGAACTACATCACCAGCATCTTCGGCAAGCTCGACGTCCGGGACCGCGCCCAGGCGGTCATCGCGGCCTACGAGTCCGGCCTGGTCACCGCCCGCACCGGGAACGGCGACCAGGCCGGAGGGCGCGCCTAGCCGAACGGCCGCGCCGGCCGCGGCCGGCCGCCCGGAGGGCTCACCGGGCCGGCGCCTCCGGGGGGCACCGGCCGTACCGGCCGACGAGGCGCGTCCCTTCTAAGTCCACTGGACCGGCAGCGACTTGAGGCCGTTCTGGAAGTTGGAGACCAGGTGCCGCGGCGGCCGGCCCGGCACCAGCGCGAGCCCGGGCAGGCGCTCGATCAGCCGGCGCAGCATCGATCGCAGCTGGAGCCGGGCGAGTTGGGCACCGAGGCAGAAGTGCGGGCCGTGGCCGAAGCTCACGTGGTCGTTCGGGCTGCGGGTGATGTCGAAGCGGTCCGGGTCAGGGAACACCGCCGCGTCCCGGTTGGCGGAGGCGTGGTAGACCACCACCTTGTCGCCCCGCCGGATCGTCCGGCCGCCCAGCTCCATGTCCCGCGTCGCCGTGCGGCGGAAGTCCGTCACCGGCGCCCAGTGGCGCAGCATCTCCTCGACGGCGGATGGAACCAAGTCACGGTTCGCGCACAGTAGTTGGTACTGCTCAGGGTGGCCGAGCAGGGTGTACAGGCCGCCGGGCAGGCCGTTGCGGACGGTCTCGTTCCCGGCGACGGCGAAGAGGAAGAACATCGTCTCGAACTCCTCGGCCGTCAGCCCCGCTTCGAGCGTCCGGGAGAGCAGGCCGCCGCCCGGGGCGGGCCGCCGGGCCAGGCCGTGGGCGTAGGCGAACATGTCCGCCAGCGCGGCGCGGGAGCGGGGGTTGACCGGGCGGCCGTCCGGGGCGGTCCGGGTGGTGGGGCGGTGGGCGAGCGCGGCACGGCCGAGCTCGGTGAGTGCGGCCGGCTCCACGGTGCTGGAGTGGGCGTAGTCGGCGTCCTGGTAGCCGATCACCCGGTTCGCCCAGTCCAGCAGCAACCGCCGGTCCTGCTCCGGCACGCCCATCACCCGGGCCAGTGTCCACACCGGCAGGTCGGCGGCGAGCCGGACGAAGTCCGCGCGACCGGCCGGCCGCACCTCCTCGATCAGCTCCCGCACCCGGCCGTCGACCGCCTCGGCCAGCTCCGCGAGGGCGCGCGGGGTGAACGCCGCGGCGACGATCCGGCGCAGCCGGGAGTGGTCGGGCGGGTCCTGGTTGAGCATCATCGCCCGGGCGAACTCCAGGTCCGCCGGGGTGTCGGGGTCGCGGATCTGGGTGGCGCCCAGGTGCGAGGAGAACAGCTCGGGGCTGCGCAGCACGTGCTTCACGTCCGCGTGCCGCAGCACCGCCCAGTACCCGGGGCCTCCGGGCCACCCGCCGATCGGGGGCTCCTCGACCCAACAGACGGGAACGGACTCGCGGAGTTTCCGCAAGAGTTCGTGAGGAACGCCGTGGGCGTAGGTGTCCGGGCGGAAGATCTGGTTGACGTACGCCTGATCGAGGGCCACGGGAATGGACGGTACGTCAGGGCCGCCACGAAGTCATGGGTGATGACAAGGTGTTCGAGTCCGGTGTGGCGGCCGGCGCCGCGAGGCACGCCGCCCGTCCCGCCATGGCCCGTCCGGCGGCCCGGTATTTCATGGCACGGTCCGTATGCGCCCCGCTAGACTCCGCCCGCTCGATCGCATGTGCGGTTTCCGTGAGCGAATCCTGTCCAAGGTGGGGAAAACAGATGAACGTGCTGCCGATCGGCAGACGAGTACCACGAAGAGGAGGGGGCGGCGGCCGCGCAGCCGCCTCCGGGGCTCTGTTGCTGGCCGTCCTGGCCTCGCTGGTGGGCCAGGCCGGACCGGCCCGGGCCGCGGCGGCGCCGACAGCACCGACGGCAGCAGCCGCGCCACAGGCCGGCACCCCGGCGGGCCCGGGTGCCGAGCCGGACCCGACCTCGAATCCGGCCGCGGCCCCGACCCCGGCGCCCGACCCGACCGCGGGCGCCACGGCCGCCGCGCCGGACCGGAAGGCCGATCAGAAGGCCGACCGGGAGGCCCTCGCCCGCGAACTGCAGCAGGCCGACCCGAGCGGCCCGTGCCCGGCCGCGCTGCAGCCCGGCGTCGTGACGGACTGCTCCGTCGACGCCAACGCGACCGCCGCCTTCACGCTCGACCTGCCGCAGCAGAAGGATCTGCTGCTCGTCCAGATCGTCCCCGCCCAGGGATCGATCACCCCGACCGTGGTCGCCCCCGACGGCACCACCGTGGCCTGTGACGACCCGGTCGGCCCCAGCTGGGGCAGCAACCGGACCCTGCGGTGCGCCACCACCCGGGCGGGCACCTACACGCTGAAGGTCGGCGCCGGCAGCTCGCCGACCGGCCTCGCGCTCTCGTACCTGCCGCTGCTGTCCACCACGGCCTGCGGGACGGTCGGCAGCACCGACCTGGCCCTGGGCGCCCCGACCGTCTTCCACGGTTCCCTGGCCCTCGGCGCGGCCGCCGACTGCTACCAGCCGAGCGGCCTCACCGTCGGCGACGTGCTCCGCACCGAGGCCACCCAGCCGGGCGTCACCACCATCGTCTACGACGCCACGGGCGCCGAGGTCTGCGGCAAGTCGGTCTACCCCGACTGCCGGCTCACCGGCACCGCGCCGTTCCGGATCACCGCCCAGCGCTACAACGGCGCAGCCCAGACCTACGACCTCTCCGCGGCACGGCTCTCCCACCCGGACGGCTGTGCGCTGGTCGAGCCCCAGGCCTTCGGCGTCTCCCCGGACCTGACCTCGACCGCGCGGTGCCGGACACTGCGCGTCGCGGAGGCCGCGCGGTACGTCTTCGGCCCGGTCAAGGACGACGGCTCCGGCGTCGCCGGACGGCTGTTCGCGGCCGACGGCACCGCGCAGGGCGGGCCCTGCGCGCCGTCCTCCTGCGACCTGACGCCGGGTGACTACACCTGGACCGTCGACGCGTACACCGCCCCGGCGGGCGCGTTCGGCATGGCCTTCCACTCGGCCAAGGAGGCCCGGGGCTGCGTCGTGGCCAACGACACCGGTCTAACGGCCGGTCCGGCCACCGGCGCCTTCGGCGGGCCCGGCCAGCAGCTCTGCCTGACCCTGCCGACCGCCTCCGGCAAGGGCGTCTACCTGCTCAACCGGCCGCCCGCCGACGGCGCGGCGGTCGGTGGCCAGGTCGCCGACGCCTCGGGCGCCAAGCAGTGCGACGTCGGCGACGCGACCACCGTCTGCCGGCTGACCGGCACCGCCCCGTTCCGCGTGCTGCTGACCGGCACCCCGTCCAAGGCCTACGGACTGGTGGTCCACCGGACCGAGGAGACCGCCGGCTGCACCGCCTGGCCGCAGACCGGGTTCGACGGCAGCTGGGGCGTCGAGGTCCCGATGCCGCAGGGCTCGAGCGAGGCCGCCTGCCTGAGTCTGCCGGCGGACGGGCACTCCACGTCCGAGGTGATCGACTACGGCAACCTCAAGAACCAGCTGAACGCCGAGCTGAAGGTCGTGGACAGCGCGGGCGGCGAGGCCTGCTCGTCCATCGCGTACGGCAACTCGGCCAAGTCCTGCACCCTGACCGCCGGCGTCGCGTACACCGCGCTGCTGGTCCCCATCCGAACCTGGGAAGCCGACAGCTACAAGCTCACCCGGCGGGACATCTCGCCGCAGGCGCAGTGCCTCACCCCGTCCTCCACGGCGCTCGGCGGCCCGTCGCTCCGGTTCGACCTGACTTCGGCCCTCGACGCCCGGTGCGTCCGGGTCGACGGCGCGGCCACGGACCGGGTGTGGCTCGGCTCGCGGCCCGGCAGGAACGCGTACGGTCCGGGCGTGCTCGCCGCCGTGTTCGACGCCGGCCGGAAGAACGTCTGCACCCAGTGGGGCACCAGTTGCCTGGTCACCGGCTCGACCTCGTACACCATGGTCCTGTTCGCGGCCGGGTACCAGGACAAGCCCATTCGCACCAGCGTGGACACCTGGAGGGTCGGCACCGCCGACGGCTGGGCCCCGGAGTGCACCGCCCACCCGGTCTCGATCGACGGCTTCCCGCAGCGCAGCGGGGTGTTCACCGAGGACGCGACCGGCTACTGCGCGGTGGTCGACATGAAGCCCTCGCAGTCCTTCAACATCGTCGGCACCAGCAGCGCCCCCTACAGCCAGCAGCCCACTCTCAACCTGCTGAGCGGCGCCCACTGGGACCGCGGCTACCTCGGCCACCAGTGCATGGGCGGCAGCGGGTTCGGTGCCCGGTGCCAGACCACGAGCAGCGGCGACGCCGGCCAGGCCGTCCTGGTCGTCGGCCCCGGCACGTCGGACCTGCCGGTCGAGTACAGCATGCAGGGCACCTGCGACTCCTCCTGCCCGCGACCGCTGCCGCAGCGGACCCTGACCTCCGTCAGCCCCTCCACCGGCGCCGCCGGGACGAGGGTCCAGGCCGTGATCCGGGGCACCGGGCTGCACCTGGGCAGCAAGGCGAAGCTGGTGGGCAGCGGCGTCTCCGGCACGCAGTTCCTGGAGACGCTCTCGGTGAACGCCGACGGCACCGCGCTCGACGTGCTGCTCGACACCAGGAGCGTGGCGCCGGGCAGTTACGGCATCGAGCTCGACGGCGTCTACGGGGTCTCGCTCCCCAATGCCTTCACCGTCACCGCCGCCACCACCCCGTCCAAGAGCCGGTTCGTCCCGATCGACGCGGCCCGTTTCCTGGACACCCGGGACGGCACCGGCACCCCCGCCCAGCGGGTCGGCCCCGGCGGCGTGGTCAACCTCCAGGTCGCCGGCGTCAACGGCATCCCGGCCACCGGCGTCACCGCCGTCGTCATGAACGTCATCGCCGTCGACCCGACCGGCTCCGGCCACGTCACCGTCTACCCCGACGGCCGGCCGCTGCCGTACGTCTCCAACCTCAACTACGAGGCGGGGAAGATCATCCCGAACCTGGTGACGGTGCCGGTCGTCAACGGCAAGGTCAACCTGCGCAACAGCGCGGGCGAGGTCGACCTGGTCGCCGACGTCGCCGGCTACTACACCGACGCGGCAACCGGCTCGGCCTTCTCGCTGATCACCCCGGCCCGCTTCCTGGACACCCGGGACGGCACCGGCACCCCCGCCCAGCGGGTCGGCCCCGGCGGCGTGGTCAACCTCCAGGTCGCCGGCGTCAACGGCATCCC
>NZ_JBHVRT010000009.1:148473-149256 GCF_042885555.1 Kitasatospora sp. NPDC058048
GGCCACCGGCGTCACCGCCGTCGTCATGAACGTCATCGCCGTCAGCCCGACCGGCTCGGGCCACGTCACCGTCTACCCCGACGGCCGGCCGCTGCCGTTCGCCTCCAACCTCAACTACGAGGCCGGCCAGGTCGTCGCCAACCTGGTGACGGTCCCCGTCGTCAACGGCAAGGTCAACCTGCGCAACAGCGCGGGCGAGGTCGACCTGGTCGCCGACGTCACCGGCTACTACGGCGACTCCGGTTCGACCTACTCCCCGGCCACCCCGGTCCGCCTGCTGGACACCCGCAGCGGCCTCGGCGCCCGGGCCGGAGCGCTGAGCGGCCACGGCGGCATGGTCAGCCTGCCGGTGACCGGCCTGGAGGGCGTACCGGCCACCGGCGTCACCGCCGTGGTCCTGAACGTCGCGGTCACCGAGCCGACGGCGGACAGCAACCTGAGCGTCTACCCGCACGGCACCGCCCGCCCGGGCGTGTCGAACCTCAACTTCGCGGCCGGGCAGACCAGGGCCAACCTGGTCGTCGTCCCGGTCGTGGACGGCCGGGTGACGTTCTCCAACAACTGGGGTGACGTCCACGTGGTCGCCGACCTGAACGGCTACTTCACGGCCTGACCCCGGGGCGGTCCCGGACCGTTCCGAACGCTGCCGTGGCGCCCCCACCCCCGGCGGCCCCGCCGCGCCCGGTGCGGCGCCCCAAAAGGGGGCCCCCACCCCCGGGGGGGGGGGGGCGCGCGGGGGCAGCAGGGGGGGGCGGGGCGCAACCGCAAAGAGAAAAACACCGG